>CAVVCK010000001.1:0-547309 GCA_963746775.1 uncultured bacterium | reverse complement strand
ATATCTAATGTTAGCATTATTAGCTAATAGGTCGGTGGCAAAACTATGGCGCAGGGTATGAGGAGTTACTTTTTTTGTAATACCAGCTAGTAGTGCATATCGCTTAATTCTTCTCTGGATAGTTCGAGCTGTAAGTCGACCAGCATTTAAATTTTGAGGATCTTCTTTTTCTGAATGGTTTATAAATAAAGGCTTTTGATTATCTGATCTCATATAAACATATTTCCGAAGCCAATACTGCGCATCTTTGGACAAAAAAACAATTCTAACTTTACCGCCCTTACCCGTTACGGAAAAATCGTCTTTCTCTGGATTCACTTGAGTTCTATTTAATGAAACAAGTTCTGCAATACGAAGACCAGTGCTAAATAATGTTTCTAAGATTGCCTTATCTCTTACCCCACGTATTTTGTCTGTTTTAGGCTGTTGTAAGAGATTTTCTAGTTCTTCGCTTGATAAAAATTCAACCATTCTATCAGGAATTTTTTGTAATTCTATTTTCTCAGCTGCCAAGGTCTTAACATCTCTTTTAGCTAAATATTTTAAAAAAGCACGCAGAGCTACTACGTGGTAATTTTGAGTAATTGTTTTTAGAGGCTGCCCATTTTTATTTTGAAGCCTGTTGAGATAAATTCTATACTTGCGAACTGAATCCAAATCAATATCCTTAGGATCTTTTATTTTAGAAAACTCAGAAAATCTTTCTAAATAATGACGATAGTCTTCAATAGTATGAGCACTTTTATTTTTTTCTATTTCACAATACTCGAGAAAATCAGTGATGTATTGATTAAGCTTATTATGTTTTGAAGAGTCGTTAGGCATTATTAATTTGTAATTGGGGATTATTTTTTTGCTTTTACCGATTTTATAAAAGCATTTAATTTCCCATGTAGTTTATTTAGATTTTTTATTAAAAAATCAAAGTCAGAAACATTAATAATATTTTGCTTCATTATTCTATTTCCAAATATCTAATGTCCAATATCTAATTACTTCCTCATCCAAACAGTTCTCCCAACTCCTCCTCAATCTCTTCTATACTCAAATTCTCTTTTATATCACCATCATACACTAATGACGCTTCTCCTCTTTCTTCAGAAACAACGATAGATACCACGTCTGTTCTCTCAGAAAGACCTAGTGCAGCTCGATGTCTAGTCCCAAATTTGTAACCAATTTCACTATCAGACAAAGGCAAAATACAGCCAGCAGCTAATATTTTATCACCATTAACTATCACAGCTCCATCATGCAATGGTGACTTAGGAAAGAAAATAGTTAAAAGCAATTTACTAGTTAATTTTGAATTTAGATCTGTGCCTGTTTCAATATAATCACTAAGTCCGGTCTTTCTTTGTAGAGATATAATTGCTCCAACTTTATTTTTCTCTAAAACTTTTATAGCTTGTAATATTTCATTGATTACTCTTCCTTTTATTCTTTTTTCAAAAAATACATCACCACCAAATATTTTAATTCTACCAAGTTTTTCCAAACCCCTTCTAAGTTCTGGTTGAAAAACAACAGGAATAGCTACTAAAACCAAAGTGGTTAAATGAGACAGCACCCAATTAAGTGTTTCTAATTTTAAAATTCGACCAATTACTAAAATGACTGCCAATATTAAAATGCCGTAAAATATTCTAGTAGCTTTTGTTCCTTTAATGAGTGAAAAAGCATAATAAGACAAAATACTAACTATTATAATATCAACAACAGTTAAAAATATTCCACCCCAAGTAAGATTACTAAGGTGAACGGCTATACTTTCTAGAATATTAGCGCTTAAAGACATACTTTTTATAATATAAATTTATAACATCCCATGCCTCTTCGGCAGGTCGCCTACAAGGCGACAATATCTAATTTCCAATAAAATGTTCTACTTATAAAATATCTAAAATTAATCATTTGTTATTAGATATTTAAAATTTTATTAGAAATTAGTAATTAGTAATTAAACTATTTTCCATCCTTTTTTAGTCTTCTCCAGTCTCCCCGGTATAGTAAATCCCGCCGCTTTCTTGTGTCCTCCTCCACCGAACAAATGAGCTATTTTAGAAACATCAACATTTTTTCTTAAAGTTCGGAGACTTCCCTTTATTTCACCTTCTCGCTCAGTTAAAACTAACGAGGCTCTGGTATCAGGAATAGAATTAAGAAAATTAGATATACCCTCTAAATCATCATAAG
This sequence comes from uncultured bacterium, assembly GCA_963746775.1. Lineage (GTDB taxonomy): Bacteria > Patescibacteriota > JABMPQ01 > JABMPQ01 > CAVVCK01 > CAVVCK01. The sequence goes on along the minus strand of CAVVCK010000001.1, from coordinate 545,113 downwards.
TAGCGTTAGATTTTTTTAAATCTTCACGTGTTATAACAGCTGAAACCATATTAAGATTATTGTGTCTTTTGATACGAGACAATATTTCACCCCAAAGCTTTAGTGTAGATAAGGATTTATCCTGTAGCGTAAAGCGAGTTATTTGCTTTAATTTAGCCCCCGCTGCCAATAACTTAGATGTAATAATTAAAGTTCTATCGGTTGTATTTGGATTTTTGAAACTATCTGTATCACCAAATATTCCTGTCAGCAGACAAGTAGCTATTTCCATATTAATAGGCAAGCCTACCTTATCTAATATATCATAAATAATTTCAGATGTAGATGAAGTATTGCCTTTAACAATATTTATTTTCCCAAAATAGGTTGAATCTTGATGGTGATCAATATTAATAATTGGAATTTCTTTTGTAAACGGTAATTTATTGATTCCAGCCATTTTAATACTTCCACTATCTAGCGTAATAATTAAATCTATGTCAGATATTTTTGATAGTATTTTACTACCAATGATTATCTCATTAGATCCAATTAAAAAATTAAATCGCTCTGGTATACTATCCTGACAATAACAAAATATGTTTTTCTCTAATTTCTTTAAAATATTATTTAATGCCAAAACTGATCCTAATGTATCCGAATCAGGCTTCCTATGAGCTGTAAGTAAAATGTTCTTACTTTTTTTTATTAAATAAAAAGCTCTGTTTATTTGAATGTCGGTAAATGAATATAACATACGAAATTGGCTATTTGGAAATTGGAAAATGGTAATAGAAACTTGAAATTAGAAAATAGAAAGCAAATTTCCAATTTCTATTTTCTATTACTAATTTCTACTTTCTGTATAACTAATTTCCAACATTAAGATACTTGTTTAAACAATTCCTCCATAGCAGCTGCTCTTTTTATAGAATCATCCAACACAAATCTTATTTTAGGAATTATCTTTAAGACTAGTTTTTTATTTAATTCCTGTTGTATTTGAAAAATATTTTCTTGAAGTACTTCAAAGGCTTTTTTTTCTTTTTCCTCAGGAATTACACTGATATGTATATTGGCATGAGCAATATCAATCGAAACCTCTACTTTGTAAATTGTAACCAAAACACCCTCTTCAAAATCAACCTTTCTTTGAATTATTTTAGAAAGTTCATCTTTAACAAGACTATTTAATTTACTAATTCTATTATTTGACATTTTTATGACTGAACAATAGACATTAGCAATTAGTAAAGGGGAGATACAAATATGTTCTTCCTAATGTCTAATGTATAATTACTATTTACGTTTTACTTCCCTCTCTTCATAAGCCTCCAACACGTCTCCTTCTTTAATTTTAACATGCCCAGTAAAGGTAATTCCGCATTCTTTTCCACTATCAACTTCGGCAGTATCTTTTTTGCCTAATTGCAAATTAGATAATTTACCTTCACCAATCACTTGGTCATCTCTTACTATTTTAGCTACTACTCCTCTTTTCATTTTACCTGAAACCACTTTCCCCCCTATAATTCTTTTATCTTTTTCTGTTCTAAAGATTGCCAATACTTCCAATTTACCTATTTTAGCTAATTCTAGTTCTATTTCTACCATACTCTCTAGCTTTGCTTTTAATTCATCCAGCATCTCATAAATTATTTTGTAAATTTTAACATCAACCTTTCTATCTTCAGCCATTCTAGAAGCTACTGAAGTAATGCTATTATTAAAACCAATAATCATAGCGTTAGAAGATGAAGCCATCATTACATCAGACTCACTAATTTTTCCTACTTTGAAATTCACAATTTGTAAGTTAACACCCTCAATCTCAATTTTATTGAATTCAGACATTATTGCTTCCAATGATCCTTGCACATCAGCAGTTAAGATAATGTTTAAAGTTTTTACTTTGCTATTTTTATCATTTTTATATTTTTTAGAAATATTTTTTATTTTTTTAAAACTGCCTATTTTTTTTCTAGCTTCCTCTCTACTATCTTCTACTTGTAAAATATCTCCGACTTCAGGAACTTTTTCTAAGCCTAATATTCTAACTGGCGTAGAAGGCTCGGCATACTCTATCTTCTCACCTTTAAAATTTTCCATTGATTTAATAGTTCCTATAATGCCAAAAACTGTCACCGGATCATTAAGTTTCAAAGTTCCGTTTTGTACCAATACTGTCGCCACTGGTCCTTGATTAGCATCCATATTAGATTCAATAATAGTTCCCACAGCGCGAGTTTCGGGACTTGCTTTTAGTTCTTCCATTTCAGAAACAAGTAATATTGATTCCAATAATTTATCTAGATTTATCTTTTGTTTAGCGGATATTTCCACACAAACAGTATCTCCACCCCATTCTTCAGTTAGAACATCGTGATCCGCCAATTGTTTTTTGGTTTTCTCAACATCTGCCTCTGGTTTATCTATTTTGTTAATAGCTACCACCATCGGGACCTTGGCTTTCTTGATATGTGCTATAGCCTCAGCAGTTTGAGGCTGAACGCTATCATCAGCAGCTACCACCAAAATTGCGATATCAGTTACCTTAGCACCTCGCTCACGCATAGCCTTAAACGCTTCGTGTCCTGGAGTATCTAGGAAAGTAATATTTTTACCTTTAATCTTTGCTTGATAAGCACCAATATGCTGAGTAATACCACCTGACTCACCTTCAACTATATTGGTTTCTCGAATAGCATCAAGCAGGGTTGTTTTCCCATGATCAACATGACCCAAGACGCAGACAACCGGAGGTCTACTTTTTAAATCTGTTGCTTTCTCACCTGCTAATTGTTTTAAAATTTTCTTTCTAACTCCTTCTTCTTTTAAAATATCTTTTTCTTCTCTGTGTTCTTCTACCTTTACACCCATCTCCTCTGCTATAATGGCGGCTGTTTCATAATCAATCTCTTCATTGATGGTGGCCATAATGCCATTTTTCATCAGTTCCGGAATAACTTTGGTTACGGGCATATTAAGCTTCTCAGCAAATTCTTTAACTGTCACTGAAGAAGATAGAGCTATTTTCTCTGGTACTTCATATACTTCTTCTTTTTTATTAGCAGCTTCTCTTCTCTCCCGCTCAACTTTCTTAATAATCTCTTTGGCTTTTCTATCACTTATTTTCTTAGTATTATTGCGTAATTTAAAGCCGAAGCTCGCAATTTTCTTCATAAGCTCTGGGACGGGCATATTTAATCTTTTGGAGAGAATGGTTATATTCATGAAATTTGATTTTAGATGTTATTAAAATACTTTTTATAATTCAAAATAAGCAGATAATTATATCTTTTGTTTTATTCTACGTCAATATTCTATATTTATCAAATATAAAATCAATTTTATATAAAAAAGTCTAAAATGTTTTCATTACTATTATATAATGTAAATTTACTTTCTATAGGCTAATTTCCACTTAAACCAAAACCCGATAATCAAAAAACAAAGACGTCCGATGTCTTTTAAGACATCGGACGTCTGAAATTTAAATTAGAAGATTTTTTATCTTCGTAATCTTTACAGTTAAAAAACTCTAGGCTAAAATTAGATAATAGAAAAATTATGAAGCTTAAACTATTAAAACTCCACAATTTCCGTAATCACCCAGATTTTCAACATAACTTTAATAAAAATATTACTGTTTTTTATGGTCCTAACGCTTCGGGTAAAACAAATATTCTAGAAGCCATCAGATTTCTGTCTCTACCTAAATCATTTCGAGCTAAAGCTGATCACGAATTAATCAATTGGGGTGGTGATTTTGCCAGATGTGAAGGAATTTTTGAAAAAGAAAACAATATAACTGAAGTAGAAATATATTTATCAAAAACTAAAGGACAGAAAAAGATTATAAAAATTAATAATAATGTAAAGTCGGTATCTAGTTTAGTTGGGCAATTTTTTATTGTTTTGTTTTGTCCGGAAGATTTAAATTTGATTTCAGAATCACCAAGTATCAGAAGAAGATATTTAAATATCGTTATTTCTCAGGCAGACAGAAAATATTATCAGGAAATAGCTGAATTAAAAAAAATCTTATTAAATAGAAATAAGCTTTTGTTTGAAATAAAAGAAAAGGGAGTTGATCCTAGCATACTAGAATTTTGGAATGAGAGATTAATTAACTTAAGCAAAAATATTTTTAGGAAAAGAGCCTATTTAATAAATTTTATAAATAGAAAATTGCCAGAGTTTGTTTCGCAAATAGGTTTGAAGGGAAAAAAGTTACAAATTAAATATAAATCAAAATTAAAAGAAATTAATTTAGAAAATTTCGAAGAAGAATTTAGAAAAAAACTTAGAGAAAAACTATCAGATGAAATTAGAAGAAATAGAACTTTAGTAGGACCACATCGAGATGATTTTGAAATGTTATTAGAAAATAAAAATGCTAGCTATTTTGCCTCAAGAGGGGAAACTAGAAGTATTATCTTAGCTCTAAAATTAGCCGAACTCTCCTTTTCTAAAGAAGTTTTTAGAATAAAGCCAATTTTACTGCTCGACGATATTTTTTCTGAATTAGACTTTGAACATCGACGTAATATTGTTAAAATAGCTAGAGATCAACAGACAATAATTACGACAACTGAACTTGAGCTTATTGGAAGGGAATTAATTAGCGAGGCTGAAATCACAAAAATTAAGAATTAAGAAAAACCAGAATGATGAATAAATTTAAAATGACAAATGTCTAATATTAAATTCTAAATTAAACATTTGTCATTTATTCGACATTATGATTTAATCATTAATCATTTTTTAAAATGCTGCCCATAAAAATAAATAAAGAATTGCTTCTAAAATCATTAAACAAGGCGGGTGTCTCAGCTCAGGTTGAGGCTGCCAGAATTTGTGACTATTCTGATAAAGTAATTTTAGAAAAAAATAAAAAAAGCCAAGGTTGCGTAAAGGCTTTTTCATTTCAAAATAATATTTTAACGATAATGGTAAAAAATTCCCTGTGGGCTAATGAAATTCAAATGATGTCTTTCCAAATAACTGAAGCAATTAATGAGGAATTTGGTGAAAATACCGTAGTAAGAATTCAATATAAAGTTACAGATTAACTTAATACTAATTTACAATGTTCATATTAGTATAATTCGTATGCATTAGTATATTAGTATCGCGTTTATACTTTCATAAATTTAGAAACTTCCGTTACAAAAACAATTGCTCCACCCTCTTGCACCTTAGCCCCATTGGTTATTAAGGTTTCACCTAATGCACCGCCAAAATCAGGAGCAGTAATAATCTCTTTTCTTTTCCTACATATCTTTTCGATCAACTCTAATAAATTATCAAGCTTATTATCATCAATACCAACCAAAAAAGTATAATTTTTCTTTTTCAAAAAACCACCAGAACTATCCAGCTTGGTTAGTTGATATTTATTTTCAACTAAAACATCTCCTAGCTTTTTTGAATCTTCTTTTTGAGTAATTATTATAACTAATTTCATATTTTTATAATAACATAAAATACCATTATATTAAACACTTTTTTATTACTATTTACACCCTGGAACAATGTTCTGGCCTAAATAATAACCCCATTTTTGTTTATTTTAAAACAAAATGTTGTAAAAAACATTCAATACCACTTGAATGTTAAATGTTTTTTATTCTGTAATATTTATATAAATACATTAAAATAAAGTTACTGTTGACATTTTTATTATTTTATGATACTATATTATGTTCGAAAAATCAATTACATATGAAGAGAAAGCCTAAAAATAGACTAAAAAAATATTTTTTCAATAAAGGCTCCTATTTATTTGAAATTCTAGCTATTTTTTTGGTGGTAATTATTATTATCACTATTATTGAATCATTCGGTCTAACCTATAATCCTACAATCGAGATAGATGCTTATAATAATAAATCGAAAATAAGCCCTGATCTGTATGGTTATAGCAGTGGCTCTGATTTTGAATATAGTCCAGAATTAGCACAAGCTGTCAAAGAAGACGGCTTAAAATCATTCAGAGTTATTGAGGGTTACGATCCAGGCGCCAGAATGCTTGTTAGAGTTGATGATGGTGTTTATACAGTTCTTGCTTCTGATGATGTGCCCTATGAAGCTAATAGAGAATATAATTTAAAAACTATTGTTTCTGGTTCCAGAATAAGAACCTACGTTGATAATAGTTTAATTTTTGATGTTAGCGATTCTACTTTTTCTAAAGGACAAATAGGAATTCTGTCTAGTTATAATAACGATACTGTTTTTGATGATGTCTCAGTTAGCTCCGGTGGAAAAACTCTATTTAATGACAATTTTGATAACATTAACGCCTGGGGTAATGATGACATGTCTCCTTGGCATGATAATAACGGCTGGAATTTAATTTCCGGCCAATATATTCATCAGGGAAGACAAGCTCTAGCTATAAAAATGGCTGGCAGTAAAAACTGGGGTAACTATACAATTAATTTAAAAACTCAATCAAATGGCACAAATTCCTATGATTTGGGTTATATAGGCTATTCCTTCCGCCAAACAGGAACACTATCTGGCTACAGATTTATGTGGCGCGCAGAGATAGATCAGCCTTATTCTTCTAATAATCCGTGGGGTGTAAAAGATTTTGATGGACAATTAAGATTAGCCCGTGAAACTAACGCTGAACCTGTAGTTTGCGTTAATATGAGAGACTCAGCGCAAGGCGCTGCTAATCTGGTTAAACAATTAAATATTGATAATGATTACAATGTAAAATATTGGGAACTTGGCAATGAAAATTTTATTTGGGGTGAGAATTATAATCCAAGCTCTGTGTATGCAGAGAGAGTTAAAGAATATTCACAAGCCATGAAAGCAGTTGACCCCTCTATTAAAATTGGTGCAACTATGCTCTTGGGCTTATCTGATTGGGATGTGGCAGTATTTAAAAACGCAGCTGATTATTTTGATTTTGTAATTTTTCATTTCTATCCTTACTGGACAGAGACAGATGTGAGCAATAATCAGATCCTAGCTACGCCCTATGCTTTTGCTAACAAATATAATACAGCTTACGATAATAGCAAAGGAATAGTAGAACAAACCAATGATTTAATAGAGAAATATGCACCCAATCGAGTTGGTAAAATTGAATTCGTAGTTACAGAATTTAATACAGGAAATTATGAAAAAGGTAAAAGCTTAGTTTATGGTCTAACTACTGCTGATTTGATGGGAGAATTTGCCGAAAAAGGAGTTAAAATAGGACAATTTCATCAATTGAATAATAATACCAACTATCATTGGGCTGCTTATACTACTGATTTTAGAGCCAAACCAGCAGCTTTAGCCATTTCTTTATTTTCTAAACACTTTGGTCAAATATTAACCAATACTACTGTAACTGATACACCAACTTTTTCAGTTAATGAAAAAAGAAACGTACCAGATTTACCTAACGTCCCATATTTAACTGCCTATTCTTCTAAAAATAATGAAGAGAATAAACTTTACATCATAGCAGTTAACAAACATAGCCTGGCTACTATGCGATCTTCTATTAATATTAAAAATGCTAAAGTTAAAAAAGAAGCTAAGGTTTATACGCTCAATGGACCAACTATTAATGCAGACAATAATTATTCTGATCAAGTAACTATAGAAGAAAAAAGTATTGCTTACGCTGGTGATAATTTTAATTATTCTTTTCCTGCTCATTCAGTAACAGCTATTGAACTTGATATGACAGAAGTAACTGCACCCGATGAAACTAATATTGATAATAATAATACAAATAGCAGTGATGAAAATGAATCTTCTTCTACTAATAATACTGAAACTAATTCTGGGGAAAGAGGCGGAAGTGGAGATATATCTAGTAATGAATCCAGGATATTAATAGGTGCTGGTTATGGTGGCAATCCTCATGTTAAAACTTTTGATAGAGAAGGTATTCCAACTCAATTTAATCAATATGTTTATGATAAAAATTTTCATGGCGGAGTAGATGTTGCTTTCGGGGATGTGGATGGTGATGGAAAAAATGAAATAATTACAGGCACAGGCCAAGGCGGCGGTCCGCAAGTTAGAATATTCAAAGAAAATGGTAAAGAAATTGCTAATTTCTTCGCCTTCAGCAAAGATTTTCACGGTGGTATTAATGTAGCTGCCGGTGATGTAGATTTCGATGGCAAAGATGAAGTAGCAGTAGTTCAAGCTTCAAATGGACAAGCTTGGGTTAAGATCTATAGAATTTCGGCTGGCTTCCCCGTGCTTGGAGAATGGAATGCTTATGGACAAGTAGAGTGTGGAGGAGATGTAGCTATGGGCGATATTGATATAGACGGTCAAGATGAAGTAATCGTAGGTGCTGGTCCTGGCGGCGGTCCTCAAATTAGAGTTTTTGAAGCCAATGGTATACTAAAGCCAATTCAATTTTTTGCCTTTCACCCATCATATAGGGGTGGGGTAAGAGTTGCTGCTGGTGATGTCGATGGTGATGGTAAAGATGAAATTGGTGTTACTCAAGCAGCTGTAGGTGATCAATCTTGGATTAAAATATATAGATATAATAATAATCAAACCATAATAAGCGAATGGAAAGCTTATGGAGATTTCTTATTTGGTGCTGATTTAGATATTGGTGATATAGATAATGATGGCAAAATAGAAGTGATAACTGGACCAACTCAAGGTGGAGGTCCTCAAGTTTTAACTTTTAACCCAGTAGGAGAGATGCTACCTTTAAGATTTTATACTTTTGATCCTAAATTTAGGGGAGGTATTAGTGTTTCGGTAGCGAAGTAGTGTTTTCCCCTCCTTTAATAAGCCTGCCTGCCGACGAGGCAGGTCGGAGACTAGACGCTTAAGCCGTCTTTCTTCTCCAGACCGTCTCTTTCGGCGGATCAAGGACTTTCGCTGGAACTCCTAAAATAAATCTTATTTTATTTTCCTGAGGTTAATAGCCGACTAAAGTCGGGTAAATAAAACACTTTATAAACATTTTTTACTACAACGCATAAAGAATTTTTCTCAACTACTTTTAGGCGGTTGAGAAAAATACCCCTACGGGATAAAATCTCTCTCCTCCTTTATGCGTTCTGATAGAAAGTGCAAAAATGTTATAATTGTTCAAACTGTTACAGATGTTGAAAATGAAAATCATAAAAAACGACTGTTTCAAATAAAATAGTCGTTTTTTTGTTATATTGTTCTAGTGTTTTAATGTGCTCGTGATTTGATTACAAGCATCCATCCATCCGCCATACTCTGAGGTGTAATATCAGCTAAAAAATTATCTATTCTATCAAAAAATCTAAAAACTTTTGAACCTCTTTTTAAAATAAATCTTAAAAATAAATAATAGACTTCTTTGAAAATTGAAGCTTGGTTTTGGCAAGCAATAATTTCATAACCTTCACTCGTAATTAATTTTTCAAATTTTTTCAAAGTAAAAAAATGTAGGTGAGGACTATTAGCGTGCGTTTGAATTATATCTTCACTGCCTAATTTTTCTTTTATGGTTTTTTTTAATTTTTTTCCTCTTTCACTATGGGTAGTAAATTTTCTAAATCTCTCTTCCCATGATTTACCGTTAGGAATAGTAATAATTAAAAACCCTTTATCTTTTAAAATATTTTTTAAAGATTTCAATAAATCTTCTGGTTTTTCAATGTGCTCTATTACTTCCGAAGCAATTATAAAATCATATTTATCATTTATATCCAGCGTAGTTGCATCTTGCACCCTGAATTCTGCATTTTCAAAAGTATTTTTCTTATTTATTTCTTCAATAGAATTTTCATCCAAATCAATGCCCAATACTTGATAATTTAAACTAGCCAAGGGAATAGAAATATTACCCCGACCGCAACCTATATCTAGTATTTTAATGGACTTTTTATCTTGAAATTCCGCCCTTCTTTCAATTTGTTCCACTATAAAATCAAGCTTACGCAAGCCGGCTGGCTCTTTTTGATAATTTGTATGTTTATAGTATGTTTTTTGTTTTAGCATGGTTAAATGTAGATGAAAGAAATACAATTGAAATATAATTAAAACACAGTTGAAATACCATAAATTTCTATTGTATTTCTATGTATTTCAACTGTATTTCTTCTTATTATACCGTTTGTATTTTATTTTTTACCTCAAACCGTTTAATATCCTCTATCACTATAATTATCCCCAAAAATATCCAATAAAAAATATTAAAAATATTGGAATCAAAGTAGGTACCAAAATTAGCGGAAATTATGTATAACACATAGCATCCTATTGCCCCTAATATATATGGAAATAATTTTTCATTTGATTTTAAAAGCAGCGCGAAGCTTTTTATTAAAAAATAAATGTTAAAAATTAAAAATGTTAAAAATCCTAAAATTCCCATTTGCAAAATCATACCTACGAAATTATTGTGTAATTCTCTTACTTCAATAATTATCGGCCAACCTAGAAGATCAAAGGATAATTTTTGTCCAAAACCAATCCCAATTATAGGACTTCCAATAAACAAACTGTAGGCTTTTTCCCAAGACAATATTCTATAATAAACACTACTATCCTGACTTGATGAATAATTAAACAAACTCTGTAAACGAATAATAGCATCCTTCAAATAATCCAGTCCAAAAAGTTTTATTTCCTGAGTCAGAATAAAACTGCCCAGAGCATAAATTATCATAATAATTACCAAAAACAAACCCTGATAAGCAAAAACCTCCAATAAATTTTTCTTTCTTTCTCTGGGTAAAAATATGAAAGTTAAAACAACACAGCAAAACAAGGCTATCCATAAATGCCGAGTTAGTGATCCCACTACACCAATTACTTGCACTAAAATTATAATAGTAGTTAATTTTCCAAAAAGCTTCTTCTTAAAAGCAATCAGGTTGAGAGCAAAAATTATAGCTATACATAAATTAAAGCCTTGATTGGGAGCAAGCAACCTAGTTCCTTCGGTAGATAGAGGAGTAAATTCTATAAAAAGACCTGACCCTTGAAAAAGACCTAAAAATATGAAAGGAATCAATAAAATACCTCCTATTAAAAATATATTAATTAACTCTTTTAGCTTATCTCTGCCCCTAATAATATTAATGGTAAGGAAGAAAAATATTGAATAAATAGCATAGTTTTTAAATGTGCTAAAAGCAACACTAAATTCTCCACCACTAGCTACACCATAAATCATAGAAAATAAGCAAAAAGCTAAAAACACAGAAATTAATAAGCCAAGCTTTCCTCCAATTTTAATTTTTATATCAGGATTTTTTAATTTCAAAACTAGAAAACTTAGAGCAGTAATTATGGTCAAAACATCAATTGGATATAATTTATATGCCTCATCATTCCATTCAAAGGAAAGTAGCCCAAAAGAAAATCCGAAAATAAAAGTTGAGACTATAATAGTATAAAGTCCTACTTCTGGCTTTTTAAATATAAAAATAGAAGCTAAACCCACAGTAAAGATATAGAGAAAAATATTAAAAGGAATAAAAAAAGAAGCTATTATCAATATGGAAATGGCAATAGTGCTTAAGGCTGTAAAAATATAAATATTAGATATTCTAAAAGAATTCATATATAAAATGTTTATTATATATTATACTATAAGTATATAATAAATAATAATTATATTAAATTTTATTTTTAATTATGAAACAAGATAGTGCACTTCAACATAATATCAAGGCTCATAACAGCGTTTATAATAAATATGAAAAAATACATAGTGAAATTTATAATCCTATAGAGCAAGGCAGACTTCAAGAACAATTAAAGCAAGCTGTAGGCTTTATTAATACAAATTCTAGCCCTAAATGCGCGCTTGATTTTGGTTGTGGATCAGGCAATCTTACTGAACATTTAATTAATCTTGATTTATTCGTCACTGCTAGCGATATTTCAGAAAATTTTCTAGCACAGGTAAAAGAAAAATACGGACATACTAATAAATTAGAGCTTTTGAAATTAAATGGGCAGGATTTATTAAATATTCAAGATAGTCAATTTGATCTAATAGCTACTTATTCTGTTCTGCATCATATTCCAGATTATTTATCAATAATTAAAGAGTTTACACGAGTCATTAAGCCTGGTGGCATAATATACGTTGATCATGAAAACAATGAGTCTTTTTGGAATAAAAACGATGAATATCTAAACTTTTTAAAATTAGTTAAAATAGAAAAAAATTGGAAAAGATTTTTTAAATTGTCTAAATATACAGGCAAAATTAAAAAAATATTAAATCCTAAATATCAGGCAGAAGGGGATATTCACGTCTTTCCAGATGACCACATTGAATGGGATAAAATTAAAAAAATATTAGAAGAGTCAAATTGTGAAATCGTTTTAGAAAAAGATTACTTGCACTATATAAAAGGCTATTCAATAGATATTTACAATGAATATAAAAACAAATGTACTGATATGAAAGTACTTATAGCTATAAAAAAATAGTTCTTATTTTTGTTTTAGTATATCTGCTAAATAAAAAACAGCTCTTATTAATTTGATCTGTTTTTTTTATTCTTGTGTTATCTTGTTATTTTGTTTTAATGATTTTCATTAAATTAGCCATTTCAATCGCTACCTGAGCTGCCTCATAACCTTTATTACCTTGTTTACTGCCTGCTCTCTCTATCGCTTGCTCAATATTTTCAGTTGTAATAATACCTAGAGAACAAGGCATACCCGTATCGTAAGAAGATTGGGCTACTTTTCTAATAGACTCACCTGCTACAAAATCATAATGAGAAGTAGCCCCACGAATTACTGCCCCTAAACAAACTAGAGCATTATATTTTTTAGATTTAGACATCTTTTGAATTACTGTTCCCATTTCAAAAGCTCCCGGGATTTTAACTACCTCAATATTAGAGTCAGAAACTCCATGCATTTTTAGAGCCTCAATTGCACCTGATAATAATTTATCAGTTATAAAATCATTAAAACGAGAAACTATTATACCTATTTTTAAACCCTTGCCGTCTAAATTGCCTTGAATTATTTTCATATTTTTTAAATTATTTTATATTGTAGGGGTTCAAAATTTTGAACCCCTACAATAAGTATTAATTTTCTAAACAAATCCCTTATCTTTCAAATTCAACAACCTAACTCCTTTATCATCTTTATTACTAACTAACTTTTCCAAATACCTAGCTACCACATCTACTTCTAAATTTAACATATCACCTATTTTCTTTTCTTTCAAAGTAGTAACTTCTAGCGTATGGGGAATAAGAGCTACTGTAAAATCTTTATCACTCACCCTGGCTACAGTTAAACTTATGCCATCAATAGTTATTGACCCCTTATAAGCAATATATTTACCTAAATTCTCCTCAAATCCGATAGTCATTAAAATAGAATCACCTTCAGATTTTATATTAGAAATCCTACCCGTGCCATCAATATGACCCAAAACTATATGACCGGAAAGCTCATCTTGAAGCCTTAATGATGGCTCTAAATTAATAAAATTTCCTATTTTTAAATTGCCTAAATTAGTAAGCTTCAGGGTCTCCGGAATAGCTTCTACTTCAAAGGTATTTTTATCAATATTTATCACTGTCAAACAAGCTCCATTGCAAGCGATGCTGCTGCCTATTTCTAAATTTTCTATAGCTTTCCTGAATTCAACCAAAAAAACAGTCTTACCTGAAGATTTTTTTATATTTTTAATCTTTCCTTTTTCTTGAACTATACCTGTGAACATTGATTTAACATTTAAAAAACTTTTTTGCTTTTTTTATATCTTCCTGAATTTCCAATTTTAAATCTTTAACATCCTTGAACTTCTTTACTCCCCTTATTCTTTTTAAAAATTTAACTTTTATAATCTTATTATACAAATTACCCCTAAATTTTAAAATAAATATTTCAATCCTCTTATCAGCTTCTATGGTCTTTGGTTTTCCTATAAAAGCTAGCCCTTGAAAATAATTTTTAGTAATTTTAAGTCTAATAACATAAACTCCATTCTCTAATTTATTGTCTCTTTTATAATACCTAAAATTAGCTGTTGGATAACCAAAAGTTCTAGCTATTTTATTACCCTCTACTACTTTTCTTTTTATGCTATATAGATATTTCATAGCTTAGATATTATTGTTTATTTGGCTATAAGTGTCAATTATACTTTCTTTATTATTTAAATATCTAATTTTACAATAATTATTGATAAAATATTTTTTTCGTGTTAACTTAATCCTATATTATTGCCCTCGTGGTGAAATGGATATCACGCTTGGCTTCGGACCAAGAATTACGGGTTCGAATCCTGTCGAGGGCAAATAAGATGTTATCACTATTGTAAATGTGCAATTAGAACATTTAGAACAATTTTCTCAATTACAACATTTTCCCCACGCGTCCATAGCTCAGTTGGTAGAGCAGAGGCCTCTTAAGCCTAAGGTCGAAGGTTCGAATCCTTCTGGACGCATTTTTGAATAATAAAAATGGACATTATATTCGAAGATACTAATGTTATCGTTATAAATAAAAAACCTGGTATCCTAGTTCATCCAGATAAATATACAAAAGCTGGAACACTGGTTGATTTTCTGTTAGATTATTATCCAGCTATTAAAAACGTGGGCGAAAAATTTAGACCAGGAATAGTTCATCGCTTAGATAAAGATACCTCTGGCTTAGTTATTTGTGCTAAAAATCAGAAGACATACGAATATTTATTAAATCAGTTCAAAGATAAAAAAGTTGAAAAAAGATATCAAGCCTTAGTTTATGGTAAAGTTAAAAACGAATCGGGTGTTATCACTTATGCTATTGCTAAAAAGGGTAGAGTTAATAAACAAGAGGCGATTACTTACTATAAAGTTTTAAAATATATTAAAGATTTTACCCTGCTTAATATAGAAATAAAGACTGGCCGTATGCACCAAATCAGACAACATATGAAAATGATCGGTCATCCTCTTGTTGGTGACCATGAATATACTTTTAGAAATTTAAAAGAGCCTTTTCCTATTAATAGACATTTTCTGCATTCTTATTATTTAAAATTAAGTTTAGGAAAAGAAATTAAAGAATTTGAAATAGACTTACCACAGGACTTGAAGAATTATCTAAATAAATTAAGCCTGTAGGAGTTTAAAATTTTGAACCCCTACAAGAAATTACAAATATATGAAAGTAACAATCGGAGGTTTAGCTGGCAGCGGAACTTCTACTGTATCCAAAATACTATCCAGAAAATTAAAAATTCAACACATTGATGCTGGACAAATATGGGATAAAATGGCTATAGAAAGGAATACAGATATTTTGGGTCTTTCTAAAATAGCTGAATCAGATGATTCTATTGATCGTGAATTGGATAAAAGAATGGTTGATTATGCCCGCCATAAAGAAAATATTATTTTGGAAGGAAGGCTCATTGGTGCTTTATGCAGCCAAAATAGAATAAAATCATTAAAAATATGGATTGAAGCCCCTTTTGAAACCAGAGTAAAAAGAGTCATCCAAAGAGAACACAAAGATCTGGTAGAAATGAAAGAAAAAACCAAGATGAGAGAAAGAAGCGAAAAGGAAAGATATTTAAAATATTATAATATTGACATAGGCAACAAATCCTACTATGATTTAGTTATTAACTCTGAAAATAAATCTCCGGATGAAATTTCAGAGCTTATTTTAAATAGAGCAAATAATTTTAAGTAAGAAAATGGACATAATACAAGAATTTGAAAAAACACAAATTAAAAGAACTTTTCCAGCTATAAGGCCTGGAGATACTGTTCGCGTACATCAAAAAATTAAAGAAGAAAGCAACGCCAAAGGAAAAAAGGGTGACAAAGAAAGAATTCAGATTTTTGAAGGAGTAGTTTTACGAATTCGTGGAGGCAAGGGTATGAATGGTAGTTTTTTGGTTAGAAAAACTGCTTCTGGCGTTGGAGTCGAAAAAAATTTTCCAATTCATATGCCAAGTATTGTAAAAGTTGAAGTAGTTAAAAGAGGTAAAGTAAGAAGAGCCAGACTATATTATTTAAGAGATAAGAAAGAAAAAGATTCAAGACTTCAAGAAATTAAATTAAGTCCTAAAGATTTAGAAAAATTAAAATTTGACGAAACTGTAGAAGAGCCTAAGAAAGAAAAAGAAGTTAAAGGAGAGAAAAAGGCTGAAGACAAGAAAGAAGCTAAATCCGAAGATAAAGATACTAAAGCAGAAAAACCTAAAGATAAATCTAAGGAACCTCAAAAGAAGCCTGAAAGCAAAGAAAAAGAAATTAAGAAAGAAGAATCCAAAAAAGAAGAGCCGAAAAAAGAAGAAAATCCTAAAAAAGAGAAAGAAAAAGCTAAAAAGTAATTTATATTTTTGTTATAATATTATATATTTCGGCCTCCAAGCCGAGGTGGCGGAATTTGGTATACGCGCTACCTTGAGGTGGTAGTAGCCGAAAGGCTGTGCAGGTTCAAGTCCTGTCCTCGGCAATGATGAATGTTCGAAATGTTTTATTTGTTCTAGTGTTTTAAATGTGCAATTAGAACAAGCAAGCGGAGTGAACGATTGAACAATTACAACAACTACAACATACGCCCTTATGGGGCGAAATGGGCGCTTAGCTCAGTTGGTAGAGCACCTCGTTTACACCGAGGGGGTCGGGGGTTCGAGCCCCTCAGCGCCCACCAAAAAAAGCAATCATGATGATTGCTTTTTTTGATTTAGAAATATAATTTAACATATCTCCAATTTATCAATAAAATGGAAATATAAATAATTATATCTCCAAAATAATGAATAAATTTAAAATCTTTAAACATTAAAAAATAAGGCCTTTACCCGTACAGACAGGTTTCAAACCTGTCTCCATCTATTTCCCACTCCTTACCTCAATTACATCCCCATCCTTTACAATATAACCTTTCCCCTCAGTTCGAACTAATCCTCTCTCTCTAGCCTGAACCAATCCACCCACTTCAACCAAATCACTATAGCTCACCACCTCCGCATTGATAAAATATTTTTCAAAATCAGTATGAATAACACCAGAAGCCTGAGGTGCACTAGATCCTTTATCTGTAGTCCAAGCTCTAGTTTCATCTTCACCCGTGGTTAGGAAGGTAATTAAGCCTAACTTCTCATAAGCCTTCTTAATTAAATTATCCATTTCTAATTTTTCTGGTAATTCTAATTCCCTGCGCTCATCGACAGTTAATCCAATAGCATCAAATTCTTCCAATATATTTATTATTAAATAGGGCCAATTATTTTTCTCAAATTTTTGAATTACATTCTCATCAATCTCATCTTTATTTCCATTTAATAAATATAGCCTAGGTTTGAAAGTCAAAAATTCATATTGCTTCAATACTTTCTTCTCTTCTTTTTCCCAATCTTCTTTATATAAAACTTGATCACGCTCAATGATAACTTTTGCTTTCTTTATTACTTCAAGCTCAAATATTTTCTCTTTATCACCAGATTTTGCTTCGCGCTCTAGTCCTGATATTCTTTTATCCAAAGTTTCCAAATCTTTCAGAGCCATTTCTGCATCTAGGATTTCTTTATCAGATATAGGATCTTGACTGGAATCATGCTTTATAATTTTATCATTTTTAAAACAGCGCAATACATAGCAAATTAAATCTACTTCCCTTATGTTTGCTAGAAATTTATTACCCAAACCCTCTCCTTGACTAGCACCTTTCACTAATCCAGCAATATCAACAAATTCTACTGTAGCATAAATTTTCTTAGCCGATTTAGATATTTCTGCTAATTTATCTACCCGAAAATCAGGTACCTTAACAACCCCTACATTTGGATCAATGGTACAAAAGGGGTAATTAGATCTATCTACTTGTTTTTTAGTTAAGGCTTGGAATAGGGTTGATTTGCCAACATTGGGCAACCCTACAATGCCGATTTGTAAAGACATTTAATTTGAATGACTAATTAATAAACCAGAATGAAGAATAAATTATTTAATGATTCAATGACTAATCTTTTTACGCTTTTTCACTAAATCATTTTCTTTTTTATTTCTAATAATTGCTGCAAAGATTAGATTTAACTCTTGAGCTTCTTTATATAATATTCTTGCTTCTTCTTTTAAGATTGGTGACGATTCTACAATCATCCTAAGCCAATGTTTTGTCTCTCTAGATTCTTTTTTACATATACTAATTTTATGTAAAAAATCTCTACCAGATTGTGCATCATCTGCTTCACGATAATTAGCTCCAACACTTGTACCAGATCTAGTGCATTGACTTATTAAAGAAATATTTACTGGGTCTTTTGGTATTTTTCTTGTAAATTTTATTATATTTTCACCAAATATAGCCGTCCTTTCTTCAAGATCATATTTTATCTTAGGCATTTTTTATTTTTGTCATTTATTCGTCATTCGGATTTTTGAATTCGAAATTTATAAGTAGATATTAGCAAAGAAAATAGAATAATCAAAACATTTTTTACATTAAAATAATAATGTTTTATAATTAATTTTACATTTTACATTATAATTTATAAATTCTACTCCCATGTTTCAATATATCGCTAATCTCATTACTCACAATATTCTAAATTTATCCGAACAATCAAAGCTCGATATTGCTCTCAATTTCTTTATTTATGATTCTCTAAAAATATTATTCTTAATTTTTATAGTTGTCTCAATTATTGCTTTCGTACGTACATATTTTCCAATTTCTAAAGTGCAAAAAGCTGCTTCTAAATCAAAATTTGGTATAGGAAATATTATTGCCTCTCTTTTTGGCTCAGTTACTCCTTTTTGTTCCTGCTCTTCTATCCCTTTATTTATTGGTTTTATAAAGGCAAAAGTTCCTATGGGAATTGCCTTTTCTTTTCTCATTACCTCACCTCTAGTTAACGAAATAGCCTTTGTTTTGATGGGGGAATTATTTGGTTGGACATTGGCTATTATTTACGCCCTAACTGGAATTATTCTGGGAGTAGTAGCTGGCATGATCTTAGGATCTCTTAGAATGGATGATCAGATAATCTTAAATGATAATAATAAAGATAAAAAATTCAAAACTCTTCCTCAAGAATTTTCTAAAAAAATTAAATATTCTCTGAAAGAAGGGAAAAAAACTTTCAAAAAACTATTTCTATACGTCCTAGGAGGTGTAGCTATTGGAGCTATTATTCACGGCTATGTTCCTCAAGATTTTTTTATGAATATTATTGGAAAATATAATTTTCTAGCTGTTCCAGTAGCCGTTATAATCGGTATTCCAATTTACGCCGGCTGCTCTACCGTTGTTCCTTTAATTTTCAGTATTACAGCTAACGGTGTACCACTGGGTACTTCCCTGGCTTTTATGATGTCTATCGCTGGACTTTCCCTACCCGAGGGTATAATATTGAAAAGAATTATGAGAGGCAGATTATTAGCCATATTCTTTACAATTGTCGGATTTGGTATAATATTGATAGGCTATTTATTTAATTTTCTGGAAAAAGTCCTTTAGTCCTCCCTCTTAAACAAAAGAGGGGGTTAGAGGGAGATTTATACCACAAAATTATGTAGTAAAAATCCCTCTCTAGCTCTCCCTTTTATAAAGGGAGAGGACGCATTTTATTTTATATTAATAAATTAACACGAGGGAGGTGATAAATATGAAAAAATTAATAGGTGGAGGCTGCTGTTTCGGCGGCGGTTGTTGTGACTTTAATGGTGGCTGTGATGATTGTGGAGGATGTTGTGGTGGAGATGATGAAGAATAAGCTAAACAAGCAATTTTAATAAATACGCCCCTGTAGAGACGGGTTTAAAACCTGCCTCTACAGGGGCGTATTTTTATATTTTATACTTCTTAATAATACCTGTTAATAAGTTTTTTGACATTAGATCCGAAGAAATTTATAATAAACAGTAATTCGTATGATACTATAATATAAATTAATAAAAAATTATGTCTCCAAAAGTTTCAAAACGTGCAGCCGAGGCCCAGTCGTCTCCTTTACGAAAACTAATTCCCTTTGCTAACGAAGCTAAGGCCAGAGGAGTAAAAGTATACCATTTAAATATCGGCCAGCCTGATATTGAAACTCCTTCTGTAATTCGAGAAGCTATAGAAAAATTCCATGAAAAATCAGTGGCTTACGCTCCCTCAGATGGTCTTGCTGAATGTAAATCTGCTTGGGAGAAATATTATCAAGACAATAAAATAGATTTGAGAGCTGAAGATATAATTGTCACTTCCGGCGGTAGTGAGGCTATTGCTTTTGCTATGGCTATTACCTGTGATCCTTATGAGGAAGTAATAACTTTCGAACCTTTTTACACTAATTATAATGGCTTTTCTTCAGTAGTCGGCTGTAAAGTAGTACCTGTCAAAACTAGCGTCGAAGATGGTTTTAGATTGCCTACCAAAGAAAAAATAGAAGAAAAAATTACCAATAAAACGAAGGCAATAATAATTTGTAATCCTAATAATCCCACCGGCACCGTTTACACTAAAGAAGAATTACAAGTAATCGCTGATATAGCCATTGAACATAATTTATTCATTTTATCAGATGAAACTTATAGAGAATTTAATTTAGATGGAGAGGGTCGAGTGACTAGCATGCTCGATATTAAAGGAGTAGAGGATAGAGTAATTATTCAAGATAGTATTTCGAAAAGATTTAGTTCTTGCGGCATTAGAATCGGCTGTCTGGCTTCTAAAAACAAAGAGGTGATTGCCTGCGCCTTAAAATTCGGTCAAGCAAGATTATCAGTAGCCACAATAGAACAATTGGCTGCTGTACCAGCTTTGGAAAATTCTTTGGAATTAGTTCCACCAGTTGTAGAAGAATATAGAAAAAGAAGAAATACCGTTTATGAATATTTACAAAAGATAGATGGAGTTACTTGTCTTAAACCTGAAGGTGCTTTCTATGCTCTACCCAGACTTCCCATTAAAGATTCAGAAGATTTTGCTAAATGGATATTAGAAAAATATGAAAATAATAAAGAAACGGTAATGATAGCCCCCGCTCCCGGATTTTATGCCACACCAGGACTAGGATTAGATGAAATAAGAATCGCCTATGTTCTTAAGTCTGAAGACTTGGCTCATGCGATGGAATTATTAAAAGATGCGCTAGAGAAGTATAATAGTTAAAAATAATTTGAAGAATTTTAAAACCCGCTGTTTAGCGGGTTTTTTATTTACTTCTTTTGAATTTTTCTAAAACTTCTAGGTATTTCTTTTCCGAGTATTTATAGATACCAATATTCCTAATTTCATCGTTTATTCCTATATTAAATATATGAATTCTATCAAATATTTTAGTAGTAAAATCACTATTATTAGATGTAGCTAGATAAAGATTATTAATATATTTTTTTAAATGAGCAGCTAATAAACAATCTACTACTGATATTGATTTCTTCTTCTTAATTTTTAAGTGATGATATAAATTAGATAGCTTTCTAGCATCTATAAGCGTTTCGTCAGTAATTGGAAGTTCTAGTCTGTCTTTTTGACTACCCAATAAAACATTTAAACACCAGATTTTTTCTTGTAAATTTTTTATATTATTTGCACTCCTTAAAAATTCTAACTTAATTGAGCTGTCTATCACGGGAGCAACATTAAGCTTTTTTAATTCAGCATAAAAAGGCTTAAAATTATCTTTATATTTTGCAGAATCAACTAAAATATTAGTATCTAATAACAGATATTTTCTAGCAATTTCTTTTAGCATCTTCCTCCTCTGATTCAATTATTTTCTTTACCTTATCAAGAGCTTTTTCTAATTTTTCATCAAACTGAAAAGGCGGACGATTTTCTTCCGATAAATCTATTTCCTCATTAAATATTCTATCTTCTTTATCCATACAATTTTATTAATTTCTATATACTATTATAACAAATATAAATTAATTATAAAATTTATTTTCCTCTCTTCGGCTTATCCAAATCTCCATCTTTACTATAGCCACTGCTTTCATAAGTTCCTTTATAATCTGTATTATCCGATAACTCTATTTTAGTAATCCATTTTATCCATTTATAACCCCATTTCTGCTCTGCCACTAGTTGAAAAGGAAATCCTTTCTCTGGTGGCAAAACAACACCATTTATTTTATATGCTAATAAAATATTATTGTCTCTTATATAATTTAGGGATAGGGAAGTAGAGTAACCGTCCTCCGCATAAAATATTACTTCTTTGGCATTATCTTTTATATTAGACCCATCTAATAAATCAATTAGTTTAATACCTTCCCATAATATTTTAGCTCTCCAGCCAACTACACAATTTAATTCTACTACTTTGGAATATTTCTGTAACTGCAATACTTCATCATAAGTATAAGATCTGGGATTATTAACTAAACCCTCTATATTCAAAGAATAATCTTCAATATTAATGTTCTGTGTTCCTTTGATACCAGTATTTTCTAAATCAATTATAGAATCAAGCTTTTCTCCTTGATATTCTTTTACTTCACTCCTAGCTAATTGCTTCACCGTATTACTAGCTAAATTAAGCTGACTAGTATATAGAACAGTTATTGATCCAGCTAAAATTAAAAACAAAATTAAATAATAAACCCAAATTCTTATTTTTAAAAATTTCTTATTTAAAATCTGAGGAGCAATAAAATATTGCCTTTTAATAATTAGATGAATCAATATTAATAATATAAATACGATCCCACTGATATCATGAAACAAATTAACTGTATATCTTGGCAGAAGCCTAAATCCAGTATCTGAAATATTATAAAGCTCTAGCGCTTTAATAAGACCAGTTAAAGTAATTATAAAAAAATCAATAGCTAATAATATAATAGTTAATTTTTTTATTATTTTCATATATTTATTATAACAAGAAAGTCCTGTCTATAACAGATAATTAAGGCTGGGCTCATTTTATTAGGGTTGGTTTCATTAAAATCTAGTTCCATTTCTTCGAAAGCTACTTTACAAGCTTCATAGCCTGTCTCTAAAATAGGGTTTCTAAATTCAATATTGGTTTCACTATTATCTTTATTTTGAAATTTAATAGTATAAATCTTATCTGCATCTTAGTAAGCACCATTAGCATCTTGAAAATTTTCTGATTCTACTTGCCAACCAGAGGATTTGCAGTAGAAAATCCTGACCTTCTAGAAAAAGATGGCAATGGGGTATAAAACCATCATTCACCCGTTCTTTCCAAACCATTTAAATAACAACTTTCTAGATAAACTAAAAAGGCTTAATTGTAGGTCTTTTTGAATTAATTAGAGGTTTAATATATGTTTTTATACTTTTTTACTTTTCTAAAGCATATTTTTTGTTATAATAAAATTATAATAATTAAACTTTATGCATCGATCTAGAATAACCATTACAATTGATAAAGATCTTCTTCCTCAGATAGAACAATGTTATAGATAAAGAAAAAATCAGAAATAGGTCCCATGCTATTGAATATTTAGTAATGAAAGGATTACGCTCTGGCATTAAAAAAGCCTATATTTTGGCTGGTACAAGAGGAAGTAAGGTTAAATCTCTAACCATAGATGCACCCAAAACTATGTTGAAAGTCCAGGGAAAACCAGTCTTAGAGCACATTATTAATCAATTAAAAGAAAATGGAATTAGAGATATTATTATATTAATAGGCTACAAGGGTAATGCCATAAAAAATTATTTTAAAAATGGAGAAAAATTTGGAGTAAAAATTACTTATGTTAAATGCAATGATAGAATAGGCACTGGAAATGCTATCTATAAAGCTAGAAAATATTTATCCGATGAATCATTCCTAATGCTTTATGGAGACACACTAGCTAATGTTGATTTGAAAGATTTACTAGCTTTTCATGAAGAGAAAAATAGTGCCGTAACCCTCGCCCTAACTTCTGTTCAAAATCCAGAAGGCTATGGAGTAGTAAAATTAAGAGGAAGTAAAATCTTAGGATTTTTAGAAAAGCCTGAAAGAAAGCCAAATTTATCTAGGGTTATTTCAGCTGGTATTTATGTCATTGACCCTAAAGTTTTAAAATTAGTACCTAAGAATAAAAAATATTCCAAATTTGAAAGAGATGTTTTGCCCAAATTAGCTATGGAAGGAAGTTTGCACGGTTATCATTTTGATGGTGAATGGTATGATATAGGTACACCACAGGCCTACGAACGAGCTAAGAAAGAATGGCCGAGTAAATAATTATCCACAAAGATAATTGACCAAAACGTTTAATATCGTATGATGGTATGTGAATTCACAAGAACAATAAAGCACTAGAACATAAAAACAAAATACAAAGAAATAATGCCTATTTATAATATTTTGTTTTTATTGTTTTTAAGTTTTAATGTTTTTTAATAATAAAATAATGGATAAAAATTTAGCTCTAGATTTTGTGAAAGTAACCGAGGCAGCAGCTATTGCTTCTGCTAGGTTTTATGGCAGAGGTGATAAAGATGCGGCTGATAGTGCTGCTACCGAAGAGATGAGAAAATATTTTAACAACCTGGAAATGAAAGGCAGAATTGTAATTGGCGAAGGCGAGCGAGACGAAGCTCCAATGCTATTTATAGGTGAGGAAGTTGGCAAAGGCAGCGGTGATGCAATAGATATTGCTGTTGATCCACTAGAGTGTACTAATAGTGTCGCTTATGGCCGACCTAATGCTATTGCCGTTATGGCTGCTGCCCCACAAGGTACTATGCTTCACGCCCCAGATGTCTATATGCAAAAAATCGCTGTCGGACCAGAAGCTAAAGGTATGATAGATCTAGATAAATCAGTAGCCGATAATCTAAAAGCAGTCGCACAAGCAAAGAGTATGAATGTTAGGGATTTAATGGTAATAATGCTAGAGAGAGATTATAATGCTAAATTAATTGAAGAAGTACGCCAAGAAGGGGCAAGGCTTACTTTAATATCAGATGGCGATGTATCAGGCGGCGTAGCCTCTTGTTTGGAAGATTCTGATATTGATATTTTACTAGGCTATGGTGCAGCGCCAGAAGGTGTAATTACAGCCGCTGCTATAAAATGTTTAGGTGGAGAAATGCAAGGCAGATTAGTATTTGATATTGGGGAATTAAAAGGCAAAGATACCGATAGTTTAAAAGAAAAAGCTATAAAAATGGGCGTATCTGATTTAAATAAAAAAATGACTCAGGATGATTTAGTCCAAGGCAATGATTGTATGTTTATTGCTACAGGTGTATCAACCGGATCATTTTTAAGAGGTGTTGATTTTACCCCTTATGGTGCTAAGACCTTTTCTATGAGTATGAGAGCGCAAGAAAAAACTATTAGGTATATTGAGACAAGACATTATAATATTTAATTACCAATAATTAATATCCGATCTCCAATAAAATTTCTAATGTCAAATTAATAATTTAGTATTTGTCATCCTATTGGAAATTGGGAATTAGTAATCACTTGTGTTCAATAATATATAAATTTTAATATATCAAAATTATGTCCTATGATTTTTCATCAATTCAAAAAATTTTAGAAAATGATTCCGAAAAATTATTAGATTTTAATGATCCAAAAATAAAAAAAGAACGCTTGCATGTTCCAGGACCAAATCATATTGATAATGTTTTTAATTTATCTAATAGAAGCGATAAAGTTAAAGAAAATTTAAAGAAATTAAGAGATCACGGAAGACTCTCTGGCACTGGCTACTATTCTATTTTACCCGTAGATCAGGGGGTTGAGCATTCAGCTGGAGCAAGCTTTGCTAAAAATCCTGATTATTTTGATCCAGAAAATATAATTAAATTAGCTATTGAGGCTGGTTGTAATGGAGTAGCTTCAACTTACGGTATATTAGCCATGATGTCTAAAAAATATGCTGATAAAATTCCTTTTATTGTTAAACTTAATCATAATGAAATTTTAAGATATCCTAACACCTATGACCAGATAATGTTTACTTCCCCCAAAGAAGCTCATAATATGGGAGCTCTAGGAGTAGGTGCTACCATCTATTTTGGCTCAGAAGAATCCAAGAGGCAGATTCAGGAAGTAAGTAAAGCTTTTGCAGAAGCTCATGAAATGGGTATGTTTACTATTCTTTGGTGTTATTTGCGTAATAATGCTTTTAAAGCCGATGATGAACATAATTATCACACCTCTGCAGATCTGACTGGACAAGCAAATTATTTAGGTGTAACTATAGGAGCAGATATTATTAAACAAAAACTTCCGGAATTAAACGGCGGCTATGAATATATGAATAAAACTGAAAAATATGGTAAATACGATGAGAAAATGTATACAGATTTAGCCAGCGATCATCCTATTGATTTGTGTCGTTATCAAATAGCCAATTGCTATATGGGCAGAATTGGTTTGATTAATTCTGGCGGATCAAGCGGCGGCAATGATTTACATGATGCCATCTATACAGCCACAGTTAATAAAAGGGCAGGTGGCAGTGGATTGATATTGGGTCGCAAAGCTTTTCAAAGACCAATGGAAGAAGGGGTAGAGATTATTAATGCAGTACAGGATGTTTATTTGTGTAAGGAAATAGAAATTGTTTAAAAGTTATTAACCCTGCTTTAGCAGGATAATAATTTCCGACTAAAGTCGGGAAAATATTTTATTTAATTTAAAAAAATGTCTAAACAATTAAACGTAGCTATCAATGGCCTAGGCAGAATTGGCCGAACAGCCTTTAGGCAGGCAATAGAAAATCCTAATATTAACTTAGTAGCCGCCAATAGCCGCTCTTCCATTGATGTTTATACCCATTTGATTAAATATGACTCAATTTATGGTGTTTGGGATAAAGAAATAAAAGTTGATGATAAAGATTTTATTATTGATGGAAAGAGAATTAAAATGCTGCATATAGATGATCCGGCAGAACTTCCTTGGAAAGATTTAGGTGTTGATTTAGTAATCGAGGCTACCGGTGCTTTTAGAAAATATGAAGATTGCGATAAACATCTGACTGCAGGAGCTAAAAGAGTATTAATTTCCGCTCCTGGTAAAGGGGATAATATTAAGACTATAATTGCTGGCATTAATGAAAAAGATTATGATCCAGAAAAAGATAAGATTATATCAGCTGCTTCTTGCACCACTACTTGTTTAGCCCCTATCTGTAAAGTATTACATAAAGCTTATGGCATAAAACACGGATTTATGAATACAATTCACTCTTACACTAATGACCAAAATTTACATGATGCGCCTCATAAGAAAGATGATTTAAGAAGATCCCGAGCTGCTTGTGAATCTATCATTCCAACCACCACTGGTGCCAGTGAAGCAGTAGCCAAAGTAATTCCAGAAATGGCCGGTAAATTGAAAGGCATTTCTTTGCGCGTACCTACTATTACTGTCTCAGTAGTAGACTTAGTATGTGAAATTGAAAAAGATGCAGATATTGAAAGTTTAAATAAAACCTTTAGAGAAGCAGCAAGAGGAGAAATGAAAGGCGTATTAGCTGTTAGTGATCTACCTTTAGTTTCGATTGATTACAGAGGCAATGCTATGGCTTCTACAGTTGATGCCCTCTCCACGGATGTTTTAGATAAGAGACTAATCAAAATTATTGCTTGGTATGATAATGAATGGGGTTATGCCTCTAATATGATGAAATTGGTTGAGTATATTGGGAAACAAGAAAAATAGTTTTTTAATAGTATATAGAAATTAATAAAATAGATTTAGTTTAAATACCCCAATGTTTCTTAAAAACATTGGGGTATTTTGTTTAGATGGTTAAATTTTATTTTAAAATAGCCAAAATAAAATTGGCTATTTTTATGCACAAAAAATGTATTGACCTCTATAGAGATAATTTAGTAAAATAAGTAAAATGTGTGTGTATGATACTGTATGATAAAATATTATTTAGAAAAAAATACTTTATGACTACAGAAGAACAGCTTAAAAAACACTTTTTCTCGTATAGATCAGAGGTTAAAAAGAAGGCCAAGGGTGCTCTAAAATATGATTATCTCGTCCCTTGCGGACCTTACCAGGAACAGTGGGACTGGGATTCTTTTTTTATTGGTGTAGCTCTGGCCTCTGAGATTCCTTCGGAAGCTATTTATATGAAGAACTGTGCCTTAAATTATTTGAATTGTGTTAATCATAAAACAGGCTTTACCCCTGGATTAGTTACACCCAAAGGCAGAGATAAGCGGCTATATCATGTAAAACCTTTTTTAGTACAACAAGTTTATTTTGCCGCTAAAAATTTAGAAGATTTTACTTGGATTGAGAAATATTTTGATAAATTAGAAAAAGCGGCTACTTACCGCGAAAGATATATGTGGAGCAAAAAATATGACCTGGCTATGTGGTATAACGGAATGGAATGTGGAGCAGATAATAATGTAGCTGTAGCGCCATACCCCAAAAAAACCATTATTGGTGCAGATCTTAATACTTTCTTGTATCGTGAATATAAATGTCTAAGCTTAATTGCTTGCAATTTAGGCAAATCCGAGAAAGAAAAAATATATAGAGAAAAAGCTCATAAAATAAAAAGAAATATCAATAAATATTTATGGGATGAGAATGATAAAAGTTATTATAATTTGGATACTAAAGATGGAAAATTAATTAAAAGGCATACTTATTCTAATTTTATTCCCTTATGGGAAAAGTTATTGCCAGAAGAGAAGGGGATAGAAATGATTAGAAAATATATGTTAAATCCGAAAAAGCTTTGGTCAAAATATGGCGTAAGGACGCTAGCCTATGATGATCCTGATTATAATAACAAGGCTATCATTAAGCCTTGCTCTAATTGGCAGGGACCTATTTGGCCCATTGCTAATTATTTTTGCCTGCATATTTTGTTAAATTATGGTTTTAGGAAAGAAGCAAAAATGTTAGCCAAAAAAATTACTAATTTATGTTTGCAAGATATTAAAAAAACAGGCGGTATGCACGAGAATTACCATGCGGATTCTGGAAAACCTTTATGTGCACCGAGATTTGTCAGTTGGAATCTTCTAACTGCGGAGATGCTATATCAAGCAAGGACCAGCTTTAATTTCCTTAAAATTTCATAGCTTTTAGATTCGAAAAAGGAGGTAAAATTTGCCTTCTTTTTTGAATCAGAAAGCACCTTTTTTAATTAACCAAGGGGGAACGAGAGACTCGATGGGTCTCAAGGAGAGGCTATGGAACGGTTTGGTACTGTGGGACTGGGTAGTGCGACTGGTGGTGAAACTGCTAAAGAACGAACGAGGGGCGTGGACAGAGAGCGTGCTTTGCGGCTGTTCTGTAATGACAACGAGAAGATTGCCTCCGAGTTTTGCCGGGAAATGGAAGCGGGACTCTACGATCCTGGTGAGGTTGGAATCCACCAGGCGAAAGAAGATGTTGACAATATACTTCAAAGTGGCAAAATCGTGGTTCTGATCCCGATGCACGAGCAGGGCGGTGAGCCCGAATTCGTGCCCCGGGAGGTTTTGGACTACCTGTTGAACGACTGCCAGATTCCGCGCCAAAACGTTATTGTTTTAAATGATCGTTCTGGTGAAGAAGCTGTTGTTGAGGTCAGGCGTTGGGAGGTTCCGGTCATCGATGTACAGCACGTTCTTGATCAATCCGTCAGTCCCGAACTCTTCCAGCTTCTTAGTCTTCAGCGTCAAAATGTTGTGGGCAAGGGCATTCCCATCATGGTTGGCTTGGCCATCGTTCAGGCGATGATGGAGCGTGGCACGATCTACGAGGATGCATGCATTATGATGCACGACTCCGAGCTTATTGATGTTCGTTCCTATAATGGGGCGCGTTTTTTGACCTACCCGCTAGTGGTAGCGTCGCATCGGCACAATCATGTGTTGGGCTGTCAAGTGGATCGCGGCAACGAAGCAGTCTACGCCGCACGAGTTGGGTTGGAGAGTATCGCTGCCTTTCACCCCGACCCAGCAGTTTCCGCTTTTATTCGACAGATCCAGCCCAGCCTGCTCCGCCTAACCTGGATGCTCACGGGCGAACGGATCATCCGGGCTGAAGACTTCCTGCGGATCCCACTCGCCACTAGCTACGTGTTGGAGACGATCATCAACTTCGGAATCGAGGGGAGGAACCTCAATGGCTTCGGCCACACTACTAGCCAAGTGGTCATTCCAGGTTCGAGGGTTGACGGTTGTAACGGACGCTGGGCAGAACAGTGCATGATGCATATGATCTGCAGGGCTATTAACGCGTTCGCCATGACCGGCAAGCCCAGTCACACCTGGTCGCTTGAGGATATCGAGGGGATCAACCAGCGGTTTGGACAGATGGAAGTTGTTCCTATTCTTCCGGAGACTGCTGGCGCTCCGATCTGCCGGTCAAAAAAGGCTGATAGGGTAATTCCTTCCATTAACACCCTAGTCAAGGAAGGTTTGGTCAATCGCGACCGACTGGGAGTCATCCTTGACCAGCTTTTCTAGACCTACCGTTCTTTTCCCATCCCGGGTCAACTCGACCCAAGCTCATTTGCACATCTCAAGGCGTCATTTCGGAGAACGTACACGTTCAATGAATGGCGCCTTTTCCCATTTTAGAGGTTGCTTATTTTTAATTATTAGTATTTTTAGAATCATTAAAAGAATAAATAAAAAAGACCCATAATGGGCTTTTATATTTTTGAATTAAGTATTACTTTAAAAAAAATATTTTTATATATCACCAAGGTGACTAGAGGGAATCGAACCCTCGTAACTAGTGCCACAGACTAGTGTTCTACCATTGAACTATAGTCACCACTATGGACCTCAGGAGACTCGAACTCCTCACCTCATCCATGCCATGGATGCGCTCTACCAGATGAGCTAGAGGCCCCTGCATAAAATGTTGTAACAATTCTAATTGTTATAGATGTTTTAAATATTTTTTCAATTACAACAGTTCTGACATTTACAACAACTAGAACATAATAACTTGCCCTCGGCAGGAATCGAACCTACATAACCAGCTTAGAAGGCTGGTGTTCTGTCCATTGAACTACGAGGGCGTATGTTTACTATGTTTATTTAGAATATCTTTTATTTGTTGTTTTAATAATCTTCTTCCTTCTGTTGTTTTTAAAAACCTTTCTCTTCTTTCGGCATCGCTTTTTAATATATATGCTTCATAATGTATTAATTTTAAAGGTCTTCTGTATTTAGTTTATTTAACTTTGCCGTTTTTGTGTTCATTGAATCTTCGTTTTAAATCACTAGTTGATCCCTTGTATAATTGCTTATTTTTTAACAAAAGTATATATAAATAATACATGTGCTTTATTAAAAAACCAGGAATCGCCCAGTCATCCGACTGGGCGCCAGGTCGAATGACCTGGCGAACCTACATAACCAACTTAGAAGGTTTATCTGGTCGAATAACCGGACTGGTGTTTTATCCATTGAACTACGAGGGCCAGTTAGGAGTATGTGCAATCTAATACATACCGTTGTTTATAATTTAATTTAAAAACAACAGCAAAAATACTTTTATTACATAAACTTCTAACTGGCCGAGGGCTTATATTTTAAGAATCTAACCCCAGCATTTACTCAACTGAAACCGTTCCCATAAAATCCATCCCTTTTGTCTTATTCTCTTCGGTTAAAATGAATTTCTTAAATCTATTTAAAAATCCGTTATCAGAAGTTCCCATTTTATCATATATTTTCATAAGGTCTAGATAAAATATATTATTATCACTTATTTGTCCATTTATAAGATTATTGAATTCTGGTTTGTAGGCTAAACCATTTTTATCTTGTTCAGTTTGTATTGCTTCTTCTAATAGATTCTCATCCGTGCTTACAATTAAATAATCTTTATAAAAAGCATAGGCATAATGTTGCTGAATGCCAGGATTGACAATGCTTCTTATTTTTATATCACCTAATTTTAAATCTTCAAATGGAAAAGCACCATCATTAGCAAAAAGTTCAAGCGCAATCGATCCATCAGCTAATTCAAATTCACTTTCCTGCGGATACAAAATACCAAAATAATGAGAAGCAGCATTTTCTAGTTTCTTTATTCTTTTCTCATTTTCAGTATTATCCTGAGCTTTTAGAACAACTACCAACTCATCTCTTCCTTCCTCTGAAACAACTGAAATTTCAGCTTCCTGTTCGAAGAAAGGACTAATATCTTCTGCTGGATTTAAATTATATTCTGTCTGCAGGCTACTAGCTAGCATTTTTAAAGAAGAGCTGTTTTTTTCATCTTCATTAAATATGTTTATATTATCATTAAAATCTTTTGCTAGATTATAGCCATTATAGACTAAAGATGCTCTATCTATAGCAAAATCAGAAATATTAACTTCCATATTTTCTTCTGCATTATAAGCAGTGTGTCCGTATAATTTTAAACCATTGCTCTCTGGTTTTAAATAAAAAGAGGCTTGTCCTATTTTTTTTAGATAAGCATAAAGGAAAAATGAATCTTTTAATTTTAAGCCAAAAAAATCTTGATCCTTTATATTGTCAAATGACACCGAGGCTAAATTAGTATAAAAATAATTATTTTCTAATCTATAAACATACGGCACGGCATCTTTAAACGGCTGGTAACTAGCTAGAGATAGTTTCTTTTTATTAGCAACATCTAGCATTTCTTCTAGCGCCCTATCGTCTTTGGCTAAAATTAAAAAATTATTAGAGAAGGTATAATAAAAATTATTTTTTTCATTTTTAAAAATAATTTCATAAATATCTGAACCTTCATAGGAATAATTATTAATATAATCAATATCTACGCTTTTATTAATAATGTCTTTTATTTTTTGCTTATTTTTTACTTCTAAAGCTATTATTGTGTGCAAATTAAGTTCATTACTATTGTCTTTAAAAGACGCTAGCGATATTTCATTTTTAATTTCTCCCTCTATATCAGCCCTAAAATTTAATCCATAATCATTTAAGATATTATCATTAACTATTTGAGCAATTTCTTCTTTAAATTCATCTTTTGAAGATAGGGCGTCAATAATCTTCCCTAAATTTCCATCAACATAGTCTTTTTTAATTTTTTTTAAATCAATTTTACTATAAAAAACAGTATTTTCAGGCAAAATTTTTAATACTTTGTCATTTTTTAATAAATTATAGCCAAAATAAAACCCTAGACCTAAAATAATTACCAAAAGAGGAATAATCAAATAACTTATTTTAAATTTAAACCTTCTTTTAGCGTTTTTTTTAGGCTTTTTTTCTTTTATTTTCAGTACTCTGGGAGCATCTTGGTTGCTAACATTCATTTTCTTATGACCTCGGCTTTCTTTAATATCAGACAATTCTGGTCCATGCTGAACATTTTCTAAATGTATTTTTTTAATTCCGTCTTTGCTTATCTTTATATTAATTTTACCCATATTTTATCTTACTTTTAAAAATAGATTATAATAATTTTCTCTCGATTTCTCTTCTCTGGTCAAATTTAGCGTTTCTAGAATTTTAAATTTTTGGTCTAAATCTTCATAATTAAAATCCATATTATATGATAAATACTTAGTAAATTCTTGCATATCTCCAAAAAAGAAAATATCTGAATCCTTGTTTTTAGAAAGTTCATAAGAAGACTTAAAAGTACTACTATCCGCTAGCACTTTAGGAATTCTGCCTAAAATAACGTCGATGACATTTTGAGCAGCTTCTTCTGAACTAGCTATGAAGAAATAATCATTTATCTGTCCAATAACTAAATCAATCCGCCAGCTATCAGGTAAATTTAAGTATTTATAATTTATATTTTGGTAGCTGTGGTCCGTAAAAGTCCGGCCTGACATTTCTTCTTTAATTGATGATTTTTGGATTAAATTTAAAACTGCATCTTCTATTTTATTTATTTTTCCACTAAATTCTTCTGATTTAGATAATTCAAAAGCAAGCGTTAAATCCAGTCTTTCTTTTTCAGAACTGGGAAGCATATAAAAAGCATAATTTTTGTTGATATATTGAAATAAGTCTTTATCTAAATCAACACCCGTCTCCATTTCCACTAATTTCTTTAAAGCCGAAATAGTAGCTTCTGGATCAGCTGTATCATCTTGTCCTGATATAATACCTTCTAGCAGCGATTCGATATCGCGTCCTTCTAAATATAATAAGGAATCATAAGGAATTTTTTTAGCGAAAACAAGATTTCTGCCTACCCCTTTAATATCTTTAGTGTAATCATTGCGGTTATAAACCCTAGCTTCAATGCCTTGTGCGCCAGGAATAAAAGTAATGCCCATGCGAAGATTAGAATCATTAATGCCAAGCTTTCCTATAGAATCAAGATTGCTTTGATTTAAAATTGGTATAGCTCTAGCCAGCTCCAGCGGATCAAAATAGCTAAAAACTACTGAGTCATTTTCAGACAATTTCTTTTTCATTTTAAAATACTGTGAATCCTCTACCATGGAAGCAAATTTACCGTGAGCTGTATCAATCATTTTTTTTACTCCATCTGGCTTACCAGAAACTAACAAATAATTATCGTACAGGGCATAGGAAATATCACTCAAGCCTCGGTTAGTAGTAACTTTTTTGTCTCTAAACTCTTCCGAGTTAATAATATAACCTCGATTAGCTAAGTTCTCTTCTAACGTTCTTAAAAATTCTTCACATAATGCCGGATTTTTTATTTGTATTACAAAAATAGGGGTATTCTCAATATTACTAACTTTTATACTTCCTACAGCCACAAAATCACCCCTCCAACCAAAAACTTTTTCATCCGGAATATTTAATTTTTGATCTCTTAACCTGGGAAATATTAAATCTTCTAAATAATTTTGAAAATATTTTTCATCTCCAAATTTTAAACCAAGTTTTTTTAATTTATCACCTACGTCTGTAGTAAAATTACTTTTAACTAAAAAAAGGGAAGAAATTTCTTTAGGAAAAAATGATTCTATCTTGCGCGGAGCAAAAAATTTAGCATAAATATAGTAAGCTCCTGAAATTATAAATAATATAGTAATAAATAAAACACTAATACTAAATATAATTTTATTTTTTTTCTCTCTTTTTTTTCTTTCCTTTATTTTTTGTGACACTTTTGCAATATTAAAACATAAAAACCTTAAAACAAATTTCTTATTAATATTGTTTTAATGTTTTTTGTGCTTGTGTTTTTTATTTAATTGCCCTGTAATTTTACTATAAAAATACTAATATTAAAATACTAATTATTACTTATTTTAACAAAACAATAATCTCAGCTTTGTTTTTATGTTATTTTGTTCTTGTGTTTTTGTGGTTTAAATTGACAAGAATTTTAAAATCATTAGTATTTAAGTATTATACTACTTTTTTAAAAAACATATCCACCTTTCATCCACAGTTTGTTAACAAACAGTTAACAATTTAGACCTTTTAAAATTTATTATTGTGCTATAATTTTTTATACATTCAAATAAAACAAAAATTTCTTTTAAATATTTTAATTCTCTAAATAAAAAAATATGGATAATGACCAAATCTGGGAGGCTGTGTTAGGTGAATTAGAACTCACTCTAAGCAAAGCTAATTTTACCACTTGGTTTAAAAACACAAAAATTGTCTGCAATAAAGACGGGGAATTCGTTATAGGAGTTCCAAATCATTTCACAAAAGAATGGCTGCAAGGTAAATATAATAAAGATATTGCCCACGCCCTCCAAAATACCACTAATTCTAGAATTAAAAAGGTTTCTTATGAATTAGTAAGTAAAAAAAGTTGTAATAATAACATTTTTAAAGAAAAAGAGTCAATCATACCAGTCTTCAATTTCCCTGCAGAGAACCAAAGTACAAATATTGTTGTAAATAATCCCAATAATGGCGGTTTACTTGATTTTAATCCTAAATATACTTTCGAAAATTATGTAGTTGGTAAAAACAATGAGTTAGCCAGAGCTGCCGCCATGGCTGTTA
Source organism: uncultured bacterium (assembly GCA_963746775.1). Lineage (GTDB taxonomy): Bacteria > Patescibacteriota > JABMPQ01 > JABMPQ01 > CAVVCK01 > CAVVCK01. The sequence goes on along the minus strand of CAVVCK010000001.1, from coordinate 509,356 downwards.
AAGATAACCCTGGTACTAATTACAATCCTCTTTTTATATATGGCGGTGTAGGGCTTGGTAAAACTCACTTAATGCAGGCTATAGGCAATGAAATTATTAAAAATGACAAGTCTAAAAAAATAGTTTACGTTACTTGTGAGACATTTATTGATGATTTTATAACTTTTATCCATAAGAACAAAGGCAAGGACCATGAATCATCTTTTAAAGATAGATATAGAAACACTGATTTTCTTTTAATTGATGATATTCAGTTTTTGGGCGGCAAAGAAGGAACTCAGGAAGAATTTTTCCATACTTTTAATACCCTCTACCAGAAAAACAAGCAAATAGTACTAACTTCAGATAGACCACCTAAGGCTATTCCTGAATTAGAAGATAGATTAATTTCTCGTTTTGAAGGAGGCATGGTAGCCGATATAGGTATGCCAGATCTAGAAACCAGAAAAGCAATTTTATTTTTTAAATGTAAGGAAAGAAATTTAGCTATGCCAGAAGAAGTGCTTAATTATATTGCTCGTAATATTCAAAATAATATTAGGGAACTAGAAGGCGCTTTAAGTAAAATTATTGCCCACTGCCAGTTAAAAAATGAACTTCCCACCGAAAGTATGGCTAAAAATATTCTATCAAATACTTCTATTAATCCCACCAGAATGGCTCTAACTTCTGATAAAATTATAAGTACTATTACTTCTTTTTATAATATTAAGAAAGATGAATTATTAGCTAAAAACCGTAAAAAAGAAGTTGCCTGGCCAAGACAGATTGCCATGTATTTAATGCGCAATGAAGGTAAAATAAGCTATCCTACTATCGGATCAGAGCTTGGCGGAAGAGACCATACTACTGCTATTCATGCTTGTGATAAAGTATCCCGAGAAATAGAGGAAAATGATAGTATTAGGCAAGAAATAGAGGCTATTAGGCAGCAGCTTTTACAAACACCACTTTCAAAATAATTGTTGATAAGTTCTTTTATTTAGTGAATATTCTGTGTAGAAACTTGCGTACAAAATCTAATAAAGTAATATTTATAAGTTATTCACCTTTTTATTAGATTTTATTAACTGTAAAATTAACAGTTTAATAGACTAATAATGTATTGCTTTTGGTTTTATTTTAGAGGAAAAACTTTTTTATAAACATATTAACAGCCCTTATTATTATTACTATTTATTTATATAAATATTTAATAATAATTAAGAGGGTGCATAAGTATGAAAATAATTTGTACAAAAGAAAATTTATTAAAAGGGATAAATATAGTTTCAAGCTGTATAAAAAAATCAGCTAGTCTTTCAATACTCTCAAATATTTTACTGGAAGTAGAGAAAGGTCAAATAAAATTATCTGCCACTAATTTAGAAATAGGAATTATAAATTATATTCGAGGTAAAATAGAAAAAGAAGGTAGAGCAGTAATCCCAGCTCAATTATTTTTATCTTATGTGAATAATCTTCCTCAAGAAAAAATTATTTTAAGCTTAGAAGGAGACGTTTTAACTCTCGCTTGTAATGATTTTAGAGCAGATATTAAATGTTATGATCCTAACGAATTTCCTTTAATCCCAGAAGTTGAAGGAGAAATAATTTGTAAGTTTAAGGGGGATGAATTAAAGACAAGTATATCTAAAGTCGTCTTTGCAAGTGCAAAGGATGAATCTAGGCCAGAAATTGCTGGTATTTTGTTAAAATTAGGCAAAAAAGAGTCATTTCTAGCGGCTACAGATAGCTATAGATTAGCTGAAAAGAAAGTAAAAACAGAAGAAGTAAATGTTGAAAATGATTATATTATACCAGCTGACACTATATTAGAAGTTGGTAAAATTATTAATAGCGACAATACAATAGAAGTAGTGAGTTCGGAGGGGCAATTAAAATTTTCCTTTGATAATGTTATTTTTATTTCTAAAATAGTTGACGGGCAATATCCTGATTATAAACAAATTATTCCTGATGGTAGTACTGTAAAAATAAAATTAAATAGGAATGAATTTATCCAAGCGCTAAAATCATCAAGTCTTTTTTCTAAACAAGACACTAATGAAGTAAACATTGAAACTGATTTAAAAAATAAGGAAATTATTATTCAAGCGGAATCAAAACAAGTAGGAGTTGGTAAAACAAAATTATCTACTTTAAATATTGAAGGTAAAGACGAAAAAGTTATTTTTAATCACCAATATATTTTAGAAGGACTATCGGCTATAAAGAGTTCTGAAGTGTTGTTACTTTTTAATAATGATAGTGGGCCAGCTGTTTTGAAAGCAGTTGATGACGATAGCTATCTTTATATTATAATGCCGATTAAGAAGTAGAATGTGGAATATAAAACTTAAAAGCTAAATAAAAGATCAATTTAATTAAGTGTGACTAAGTTGATCTTTTTAATTATTTAAATTTTTTGGATTAAAAATAAATTTACTTGCCAAAATAAGTCTGTTATACTTTAATAAATAACAGATACTAAAAAATAAATAACAAACAAACTTTAAATCTCAAATTACAAAAAATAGAGATTTGTTGTTTGTAATTTATAATTTATTTTGTTTTTGCTATTTAAATATTGGAATTTCCAAACACTATGCATTTAAAAAGTATAGAATTACAAGGATTTAAGTCTTTTGCTGACAAAACTAGGCTAGAATTAGCACCAGGGATTACAGCGGTGGTAGGTCCTAATGGTTCAGGTAAATCTAATATTGCCGATGCTATACGCTGGGTCATGGGCGAGAAGAGCATGAAAACTTTGCGTGGCAAAAAGACAGAAGATATTATTTTTGCAGGCTCTAAAGACAAGGGCCGTTCTGGCATGGCTGAAATTTCTTTATATTTAGATAATCAAGATCAAAAGATTCCTATTGATTATACGGACGTGGTTCTAACTAGAAGAATTTATCGATCAGGTGAATCTGAATATTTTATTAATAAATCCAGGGCTAGGTTATTAGACATTCAGAGTTTATTAGCTAAGGCTGGCTTTGGGCAAAAAACTTATAGTATTATAGGTCAAGGTATGATTGAGCGGATAGTGCAGGCTGGACCTAAAGAGAAAAGAGAATTATTTGAAGAAGCCGCTGGTATTAAACAATATCAAATAAAAAAACAGATAAGCTTAAACAAATTAAATTTAACCAAACAGAATTTAATTAGAATTGCTGGATTGCTGGAAGAAATTTTACCCCGGCTAAGATCATTAAAAAGACAAGCTAGTAAAGTTTATAAGAAAGAAAGTTTAGAAAAAGAATTAAAAGAGATTGCTGAGGTTTATTTAAATTTTTTCTATAATTTCTATCAAATTAAGTTAAAAGAGTTAACTGAAGAAGGTGATAGAATAAATCAAAACGAGAGATTTTTTGAAACAGATTTAGGTAATATCAAAGAAAAATTAAATAACCTAGAAAATAAAAAAAGTACCCATGAAGCGACTAAACACGAAGAGCAATTAGGTATTTTAAAAGAAAAAAGGAATAAACTAGAGCAAGAATTATCTTTAATAGATGGACGAATACAGCTAGCTAAAGAGCAAAAGTCATCCTATAATTTACAAGATTTATATCAGCAGAAAGAAAGAGTAGGCGGAAAAATATTTGATTTAGAATCAAGCCTCCTTGATTTAAGAGAAAAGATAGAAGAAATTAAAAATGAGGCTAGTAAAAAATTAGAGAACCAGAAAAATATTTTAGTCGAAATAAGTAATTTGCAAGCAGATTTACAGAAAGTAAAACAAACAGAGGAAAAACCAAGTGTAACGATGAGTAGTTTATTAAGAGAATTGGAATTAATTTATAAAAGCCAGGAAATTATTATTGAAAAAATAGAAGCAGCTAAAAGCTTAGAAGAACTAGAAGCTCTAAAGAAAGATATAAAAAATCATAAAACAGAATTTGAAAAATTAATTGCTAAAATTAAAGAAGAGGTAGAAGGGCAAAGTGATGTGGAAGAAAATAGGGAAGTCCAAAAAATACAAAGTAAATTAGATTTATTACTGATTGATAAAAATAAGGCAGACGAGGAAGTCAACAATTTTAAAGTTGAACAAGTTAAACTATCCACAGAATATGGATTTAAAGAAGAAGAATTAAATAAATTACGTGAGGAAGAAAAATTTTTAGAAAAGAAAATAGAATTTCAAGAATCAAAGGAAAAACAGGCTGATAAAAATCCAGCCATAGATCAATTGCTTAAAGAAAAAAAAGAATTTAGTGAACAATTGTCCGATTTAAATAATAAAATTAAGGAAATAGAAAAAATATTATCTTCTTTTGTTTCAGCTCAAGAAGCGGAGAGAGGAAAAATATTTGAATTAGAAAAAAAGTATAGGATTATTCAGGAAGAATTAAATAAGATTAGAGATAGAAGATCTGAAATAGAAATTCAAGAGGCTAGATTTACTGATCAGAGGAATAATATAAATCAGGAAATTGGAGAAATATTTAGTAAGGATAGATTAGAAGAGTTAATGGCTAAATTTACTAAAAGCCCTTGTCAAAAGGAAGAAAATGAGGTTAAATGTCTAAGATCTACGATTGATAGAATTAAAAATCAGTTGATTCAAATTGGCGAACCGGATATGGAAGCGCTAAGAGAGTATGAAGATTGCCAGACGCGCTATACCTTCTTATCAGAACAGAAGGAAGATTTAGATAAGGCCATGAAGTCCTTGCGTCAGGTTATTGGTGATTTGAACGATATGATGGGCCAGAAATTTGAAAATTCTTTCAAAAATATCAATGAACATTTCCAGCGATATTTTGAGGTATTATTTTCCGGAGGCAAGGCTAAATTAATTAAAAAAAGATTTGAGGAGGATGGTTCTGAGGAGAATGAGGGGGCAGCAGAAGATTTGACATTAAAAGAAAAAGACGATTATATTAATACTTCTATTGAGATCAAAGCTAACCCTCCAGGCAAAAAGCTAACTAATTTATCTATGTTATCTGGTGGCGAGAAGGCTCTAACTGCTATAGCCTTGATCCTAGCTATTATTGAAAATAATCCTTCACCATTTATAGTTTTAGATGAAGTGGACGCAGCGCTTGATGAGGCAAATTCAGAAAGGTATGCTGATATTCTAACTTCAGTAGCCAATAAATCACAATTTATTGCTATTACCCACAACAGAGAAACTATGAAAATGGCTAATGCTATTTATGGGGTGACGATGGAGAAGAGTGGTATTACTAAATTACTTTCAGTGAAGCTAGATGATATTCCAGTGGCGTAGTATGTATAGAAATTAGTTGTTTGGAAAATAGAAATTGGTAATAGAAATTGGATGTTGGAAATTAGTATTTAATCTATTTTCTATTTTCTAGTTTTCATTACTAATTTCCAAGTTCTATATAACTATTTTCTAATATAATTTTAGCAACAGTAATTAATTTAATAAATTATAAATAACAAAAATATGTTAAAAATTAGACTAACCAGAGTAGGTAAGAAAAATAGGCCTTTTTATCGAATCGTAGTTTGTGAGCATACCAAGCCTATTAAAGGTAAATTTATAGAAATTCTTGGATCATACGATCCGCATCAAGAAGATAAATTGGGATTAGTATTTAAAAAGGATAGAGTGGATTACTGGGTAGGCAATGGAGCGCAAATGAGTGATACGGTAGCAAGCCTTATAAATCCAACTGTCAAGAAAGCTACGGCAAAGACTGCAATTGCTAAATAAAATCAATTAAAATGCACAGCTGAAGGGCTGTGTTTTTTTATGATAAGATGAAAATATGATCCCCAAAAAACTCGCCTCTCTTCTAATTTTAGAAAAAGAGGGTAAAATATTGTTGCAAAGAAGATTTAATACTGGTTTTGCGGATGGGCAATATACTTGTCCGTCAGGAAAAGTTGAAGATAATGAAACTTTTATCGAGGCGATGATTAGAGAGACTTTTGAAGAGGTGGGTATTAGAATATTAAAAAAAAATTTAAAATCAGTTCATATTTCTCATAGAATAAAAGAAGATAAATCAGCCATTTGGATTGATCATTTTTTTCTCTGCCATAAGTGGTCTGGGGAAATTGAAATAAAAGAACCCAATAAATGTGATGATTTAAGATGGTTTGATCTTAATAAATTGCCAAAAAATATAATTCCTTTTGTGAAATTTGTCATTGAACAAGTGTTTATACATAAAAAATATAATTCGGAATATGGGTGGGAGGAGAAAGAATAACATTTGTAACCTCCAAAATATGAAAGAAAATTGAGATCGCTCCAGATATTTATCTGGAGCGCAATAAAATAGGGATATATATCCCTCAAATATTTCGTTACGGATGAATATCCGTAACAATCTTGAAAATTTATAACAGCTAATTATAAAAACATGATTTGGCAGGATATACTTATTTCTAGTATGAGCATCGTATTTTCAGTATCGCTAATTCCTCAGATTTATAGTGGATTTAAAGAAAAAGTTGGTCCAATAAAATTTCAAACATCCATACCAACCTTTATTGGTTTATATGTGGTTTCTTTTACTTATTGGACGCTAGCTTTGTTTTTTTCGAGTGTTATTACTTTTATTACGGGAACAGTGTGGCTGATTTTATTTATTCAAAGATTAATGTATCAGAAATAAAATATATTCCGATTGCTTTAGATGAAAATTTGGAGCGATCTTAAATCTTTAAATATTTATTTATGATCCTATACCAGAAAGCAGAACAATTTATGATCAAGGCCTTTAAAAAAGCTGGTAATGATAAATGTATTGAGCATCATCAAAGAACAGTTTATTGGATAAAGCAATTAAAGCCAGATGCAGATGAGATATTATTAACAGCTGCTATTTGCCATGATATTGAGCGAGCTATTTATGGCGATTGGAAAGCAGGCTCGATTGATCCTGAGAAAATAAAAAAACATCAAGATTTATCTGCGCTGGAAGTAGGGAAATTTTTGGAGAAAGAGAGAGTTGATAGAGATAAAATTGATAAAATTAAAAATTTAATTGCTCATCATCAAGAAAAAAGTAATGGAGAGCAAGGTGTGTTGTGCGATGCTGACGCTATGACTTATCTGGAAAGTTCAGCCTTAAGGCATGCCAGGAATTACAAAGAAAAAGGCAAAACAAAAGAAGAAATAAGAGATAAGATTGAATATAATTTTAATAGGATATCTTCCAGTGAGGCCAAACAAATTTCTAAAAAGTGGTATAATGAGGCTTTAGAGGAATTAAATAATAATTAAAAGTATGGATATTGAAGTAGACTATAATCCAACCCCAAAAACTAATTATTTTATATCTGTAGGCTTAAATAAAAAAGAGGCTATATCTTTTGATAATACGACTAAAGGCTATAGAGTTATGAAACAAGTATTAATTAAAAATCAGCCTTTAGAAAAATCTATAACAGAGCATAGTGAGATTGATGGAGAATGGGAAGTTATTGTTTTGGATGGAGGTAAATTTATTAAGAAATATCATGTAAAATGGATTGATAAGGATAAAATCGATATTATTAATAATGAAATTTGGGAGACTGCTTGGGTGAAACCCTTGGATAAAGGTTTGCACGAAAAATTACTTTATTACTCAAGGCTCATTTCAGATAATTATGAAAACTTGGGTAAATACAAAAAAGAAATGGAGAAATTTGAGAAATTTTTAGAAAAAGAAATTAAAAAATATAAATGAAAATAGGAATAATTGGCTCAATGCAATTTGTCGAACAAAATGATAGAAGTACGTGATAAATTAAGAGAAGTTGGTCACGATGCTTTTGTGACTAAATTTTGCGAGGGTATGGTAGGTAAAAGTGATGAAGAAATAGAAGCAATGAAGTTAGAACAAAAATATAATCAAGATGCTATTCGTGAATTTTGGGATTTGATGCAAGGAGCAGAGGCCGTTTTGGTTTTAAATTTTGATAAAAATAATATTAAAAATTATATCGGTGGCAATACCTTAATGGAGATTGGTTTTGCACATGTTTTAGGACAAAAAATATATTTATGGAATGATATTCCTGATATGGATTATTGTCGGACTGAAATTGAAGCCGTAAAACCTGTTATAATAAATGGCGATTTAAATAAAATCAGATAAAGGATATATATTCTTAAATATTTCGTTATAAATAAGTATCCGTGACAATCTTCAGAAAAAAGTATGAAAAATAAATGGTATATTAATATTTGGTCGGAAGGAAAGTATATTGATTTTTGGTTTTTTAATCATTTTTTTTCCGGATTTTTATTAGCTGGCTTTTTAATAATTTTAGAAATGCCGCGCTGGTTAAATTTTCTATTATTATTTGTATTAATGGTTTTGTGGGAAATATTTGAATATAAGCATAAGGTTAGAGAGATGCTTAGCAATAGAATAATGGATTTACTAGTCGGTTTTTTTGGTTTTTTATTTATGTATTTTTTGGCCAGTCTTCAAGCATTTAATTATAATAGCTTATTCATGGGTACTTTTATACTGCTTGCTATATTAGAGATTTGGGGATACTGGGCCTATGAAGCTGAACAAAACAAAAAATAGCTATGGGTAAAGAAAAATATAATATCTTAATAATAGGTGCAGGGCCAGCAGGGCTAATGGCGGCTTCTAAGTGTGCAGAAAATAGCCAAAAAATAGTTGTCTTAGAGAAGATGGATAATCCTTGTATAAAGTTGAAACTAACAGGCAAGGGTAGATGTAATATTACTAATAGTGCTAATCTAAAAGATTTTATAGCTCATTTTGGTAAAGGTGGCCGATTTTTAAAACATGCTTTTTCTAATTTTTTTAATACTGACTTGATAGAGTATTTTGAAGAGCTGGGTGTAAAATTTAAACTTGAAAGAGGCGGGCGGTATTTTCCTGAAAGCGATAGTGCTTTTGATATTGCGGAGGTTCTGATTAGTGATGTGAAATCAAAAGGTGTTTCAATTTTAAAAAACTATGAAGTTAAAAGTATAAAAAAAGTAGACGAAAGATTTGAAGTAAAAATAGAAGGTGAAAAAAGTCTTGAAGCAGAAAAAATAGTCATAGCTTGCGGAGGAAAATCATATCCAAGAACAGGATCTAGTGGCGATGGATACAAACTAGCCAGGAGCCTAGGTCATCGGATAATAGAGCCAAAACCATCACTAACTCCTCTAACTACCAAAGGTCCTGATGCCAAAAATTTACAAGGACTGTCCTTAAAAAACGTAAAAGCTAGTCTCTATTGCGATAATAAAAAAATAGTTGAACAATTTGGTGAAATGCTATTTACTGATTTTGGCTTGTCTGGTCCAATTATATTATCGCTTAGTAAGCACGCAGTACCCCTTCTGGACGACAAGAAGAAAATATATGTATCAGTTGACCTCAAGACTGCTTTGGATCATCAGAAGCTTGATGGTAGGCTTAGGAGAGAAATTAACAATGGGGGTAAAAAATATTTTAAAAGTTTATTAAAAAATTTACTGCCAGCCAAATTAATTCTTGTATTTGTAGAAAAATTAGATATTCCAGCTGATAAAAAATTAAATCAAATCAATTCTGAAGAAAGAAAAAAGCTTAAGATGTTATTGAAAGATTTTAGGTTTTCCATTTCCGGCTATAAATCTTATGATCAGGCTATTGTAACTTCCGGTGGAGTTGATTTGAGAGAAATAAATCCAAAGACAATGGAATCGCGAATTATTCCTGGATTGTATTTTGCTGGAGAGGTATTAGATTTAGATGCTGATACGGGCGGATTTAATTTACAGGCAGCTTTTTCGACTGGATGGTTAGCGGGAAAATCAATTGATAATAATTTATGAAAATACCAAAAAACGCCAAGAAAAAATTTGAAGGAATATTATTTGATGTTTATCACTATCAACAGAAAATGTTTGATGGATCTTTTGAAACTTTTGAAAGGTTAGAGAGGAAGTCGACAGTTGATATATTACCCTTAGTAGGTGATAAAATTATTGTTATAGATCAAGAGCAGCCAGGCACAAATATTTATCCTTCATTGGTTGCTGGTAGGATTGAAAAAGGAGAAAAAGTATTAGATGCGGCAGAGCGTGAATTATTAGAGGAAACTGGCTATAGGGCAGAAAATTTTAAAATTATTAATGAATACTTGGGCAGCTCAAAAATTTATTATCATGAATATCTAATTGTAGCTCATAATTGCCAAAAAGTAGCTGAGCAGAATTTAGATGCTGGGGAAAAAATTAAGATGAAACTAATTAATTTTGATGAATTTTTAAATATGTGCAGAGATAAAAAATTTGCTGCGCCGCCAGAGTTAAAAATTGATATGTATGAAGCTATTCTGAACAAAAACACAAAGGAAGATTTTAAGAATAGAATATTCAATAAATAAAATATGATTAAAGCTATTATTTATGATATGGATGATGTGATCATTAATACTTATCCTGTAGCTATAAGGGCAGAAGAAATTTTATTAAAAAAGTTAAAAAGTAAATTTAGTAGTGATGCTAATATTGATTTATCTAATTTTATTGGCAGGAGAGTTAGTGATATGTTGAAAGCAACGAAAAGAAAATTAAACTTAAAAATAGGTATTAAAGAATTAACCAGGGCTAGATCGGAAATTTTTGGAAAAGAAAGAAATAAAATAGAATTATTGCCAGGAATAGTATATTCTCTCGATCTTTTTAAAGATCAATATAAGTTAGCTCTCACTTCTTCTGGAACAAAAGAATACATAGAGTATTTTTTGAACAAATTTGATTTAAAAAAATATTTTTGTCAAATTATATCTGGTGATGATGTAGTATATGGAAAACCTGATCCAGAACCTTATTTAAAAACTGTAAAAAGATTAAACTTGAAGCCAGATGAATGTTTGGTCATAGAAGATGCTGAAAATGGGGTAGTTTCTGCTAAATCTGCAGGTTGTTTTTGTATTGCTATTGAGAATAAATACACTCCCAAACAAGATTTATCGAGAGCCGATTTGATCCTAGAATCTTTAGAAGATATAAAAATAGAAATAATAAATTCTGTAGCTAAGTAATATTGACAAAAAAAGACACTATTATAAAATTGTAATTGAATTGATAGAGTGAAGCAGCTCCCACGGAGCTGTAGCAAGGTCGATCACTTGTGTACATTTGTTTATAAAGATGAACTATTAAATTTAAAGAAATGGCAGACGAAAAAGATATTGAATTTGTTGACTATGTTGTAAAATCTTTAGTCGACAATCCTGACAAAGTAAAAGCCAACAGAACTGTTGACGAAATGGGTGTTTTAATCACTCTTGATGTTGATCCATCTGATATGGGTCAAGTCATTGGTCGTCAAGGACAAACTGCAAAAGCTATCAGAACTCTTCTAAAAGTTGTCGGTGCTAAGAATAATGCACGTGTCAACTTAAAGATCACAGAACCTGAAGGTTCTACCAGAGGAAGAAGACCTGAGAATACAAGCAGACCTACATCAGACAGCTCAGCTGACGATGTAGTTGAAGATTTAAAATTATAAATCTCCACATAACAAAAACCGCGGATGCTATTTTAGGCTAGGCGGTTTTTGTGTTGATAGTACTTGAATTTTAAAAGAAATTGGTATTATAGAAAATGGATATTAGTAATAGAAAATAGAAATTGGAAATTTGTTTTCTATTTTCTAGTTTCAAATTTCTATTACCATTTTCTAATTTCCAAACAGCTAATTTCTAAAAACATGATATTCGATATAATTACAATTTTTCCAGAAATATTTGAAGCCTATTTTAATACAGGTATGATTGGATGTGCCAAAAAAAAGAAATTAGCTAAAATCAATTTACATAATTTAAGAGATTATACTACAGATAAACATAGGTCTGTAGATGATCGTCCCTATGGGGGAGGTCCGGGGATGATTTTAAAAATTGAACCTATTTACAAAGCTTTAAAAAAAATTAAAAAAATAAAGGGACAAAAAATAATAATGATGGATCCGGCTGGTAAAAAATTTGATCAAAATATGGCTCGTAAATATTCTAAGTTGGATAATATAGTTTTTTTATGTGGACGTTATGAAGGTTTTGATAAAAGAGTGGAAAAGTTTATTGATGAAAAAGTATCTGTTGGAGATTATGTTTTAACTGGTGGGGAATTACCGGCTATGACTATTATTGATGCGGTGACAAGATTAATTCCAGGTGTTTTAAACAAGGAAGAATCTTTATTTGAAGAAACACATAATAAAAAAGGTTATGTGGAGTATCCTCAATATACGAGACCAGAAGTGTTTAGAATTAAGAATATAGAATCAAGAATCAAGGAACTAAAGGTACCAAAGGTATTATTATCAGGAAATCATAAAAAAATATCTGAATTTAGGCAGAAAAAAAGTAAAATTAATGTTGACAAGTAATATTTAGTATATTAAATTATTAATACTGAAACTAAGTATAAAAAGTTTGTAATATCTTAGGTTATCTAAGGTAGTTTTTTGTACTGAGATTCAAGAACATTAACAATTGAAAAGCGATAGGAACAATAATGTATGTATCACTTGGTGATATGTAACATGCTTTATAATTTTTTTAGAGCTCGGAGTCTGGTTTAATTTATTAAACCATAAGACTCAATCTCTATAATTTGAGAATTTATTTTCTCAAATCATTTTTAAGAGTTTGATCTTGGCTCAGGGTGAACGCTGGCGACGTGTTTTAGGCATGCAAGTCGAACGGAAGGTCCTATGAAGCTTCGGCTGATTAGGAACAAACCTTTAGTGGCAAACGGGGTAGCAACACTTTGGCAATCTAATCTCGACTCAGGCATAATTCTGCGAAAGCGGGACTAATACCTGATGGTAATGGGGGGTCACATGACATTCCCATTCAAAGATTTATCGGTCGAGAAGGAGCCTAAGGCTTATCAGCTTGTTGGTAGGGTAACGGCCTACCAAGGCTATGACGAGTAGGGGGTTTGAGAGGATGGCCCCCACCATCGGGACTGAGATACTGCCCGAACTCCTACGGGAGGCTGCAGTCGAGAATTTTCCGCAATGGGCGAAAGCCTGACGGAGCGACGTCGCGTGTTTGAAGAAGCCCTTCGGGGTGTAAAGAACTTTTCTAGAAGAGGAATTTTGACGTTATTCTAGGAATAAGCCACGGCTAACCTCGTGCCAGCAGCCGCGGTAATACGAGGGTGGCAAGCGTTACCCGGAATCACTGGGCATAAAGCGTCTGTAGGTGGTTTTGTAAGTTTATTGTTAAATCCTAAGGCTCAACCTTAGGGCTGCAGTAAATACTATAAGACTAGAGGAAGAGAGAGGTAGATGGAACTCCTGGTGTAGCAATGAAATGCGTTGATATCAGGGGGAACACCAAAGGCGAAGGCAATCTACTAGCTTTTTCCTGACACTGAGAGACGAAAGCGTGGGTAGCGAAGGGGATTAGATACCCCCGTAGTCCACGCCCTAAACGATGGATACTAGACATAGGGAGAATCGACCCTTTTTGTGTCGAAGCAAATGCGTTAAGTATCCCGCCTGGGGAGTACGGCCGCAAGGCTAAAACTCAAAAGAATTGACGGGGACCCGCACAAGCGGTGGAGCATGTGGTTTAATTCGACAATAAGCGAAGAACCTTACCAAGGTTAGAAATCTAGCTGCAAACCCTAAGAAATTAGGGCTCCTTCGAGGGTGCTAGACAGGTGCTGCATGGTTGTCGTCAGCTCGTGCCGTGAGGTGTTCGGTTAAGTCCGGTAACGAGCGCAACCCTTGTTTTGTGTTATATTTCACACAAAAGACTGCCGGCGTATAGTCGGAGGAAGGTGGGGATGACGTCAAATCAGCATGGCCCTAGACACCTTGGGCTACACACGTGCTACAATGGCTAGTAACAATGGGAAGCTAAGTCGTAAGACGGAGCAAATCCTATCAAACCTAGTCTCAGTTCGGATTGAGGTCTGCAATTCGACCTCATGAAGCTGGAATCGCTAGTAACCGTAGGTCAGCCATACTACGGTGAATACGTTCTCGGGTCTTGTACACACCGCCCGTCATGTCAAGCGAGTTGGTAATACCTAAAAATTCTGCTTTATGCAGGAACTAGGGTAGGATCAGCAAGAGGGGCAAAGTCGTAACAAGGCATCCGTAGCGGAAGCTGTGGATGGATCACCTCCTTTCTAAGGATAATAGTTATTTGTAATTACATTTGTAATTATCGATAGACTATAGTGGTCGATCTCACATCATTTATGGTGCAGAGACACTCCTATCGCTTTTTAGTTGTTAATGATAAAAAAGATTGGTATATTAATTTTGCTTGTAATTACCAATCTTTTTTGTTATCATTTTTCTATATATTTTGAATTTAGAAAGACTGAAAATTTAGTCTTTCTGTTTAGGTCATGGCATAAAATAGAAGGCCCCTACGGGGGCATAGGGGGCGATTAGCTCAGGTGGTTAGAGCGCGTCACTGATAATGACGAGGTCCGAGGTTCGAGTCCTCGATCGCCCACCAAGGGAAAAGAAAAATTATAATATTAACTTAGGGCCGGTGGCCAGTTAGAAGTATTGGTAATCAAAACCTGTACCGTTGATTGTTGTAAAACTAGAAACAATAGTATAAACGTCAATTGCCAAAACTTCTAACTGGCCGGGGTAGCTCAGTGGTAGAGCAAAGGACTGAAAATCCTTGTGTCGAGAGTTCAATTCTCTCCCCCGGCACCACGTGAGAAGTTTGGTCGAACTTTCCATGAATTTTAAAGGTTTTTTGGCTAAAGAAAGCGGTTTTATTTTTTTGGTGTTGAGTTCATTACAATAGTTTTAAAATTTAATTTATCTCTCGATTAAGTAGCGATGATTTGTGTTTTGTTTTTTGAAAATGTATTGGCGGTATAAATTTATTTAAAATAAGCGAGAGCATAAAAAGTTTGCAAAGTCTTTTTATTTGATAGCGACGGATAAATATAGGTTAAGGAATAAGACATTGTTTAATGCAAATTAAATGACACTCTATGAAAATATCTATAGAATCTGAAAAGAGTAGGAATATATATGCAGAAATACTAAAGTGGGCCAATAAAAAAGGAAAATTTACGAAGCATGAAATATTAGAGGAATTTCCTAAACAGAAGGATATTATTAGTCGTGAAATGGAATTAGGAAATGGAGAAGAGGTTTTTAGGCTTGATGATAGTAGTAATGAAAAAAATTTTCACTTAACTTTTAGTGGTGCATTTAAACTAATAGAATATGAAGAACTTGTGGAAGCTAGGAGGAGTTCAAGATGGGCAATAACAATAGCGATTGTCAGTGTTATAGTTACACTTATTACAGTGGTCATAAGTATTTTTCATGTTCAGGAGGTGAAAATTATTGAGGGTAAAGATTATTGTGCTGGGTTTTCTCATAATCTTTGTTCTGGCAATTTATATTGTAAGGTAAAAGCATGGTAGCTTAATAGAGTTCAATTAGCATTACATGTTTAAATATATTAGTAATAAATAGAGTATTGTGTAGACATTTACTCAGATTCAGATTCTAGTATTTCATCCAGTGTTTTGCTTAACCAAGGGCCAGGAGGTAATACTACTGCAGTGGAGTGTTCGACTAGATAAGTTCTGATAACGTCAAATGTGGTGCATATATTGTATTTAAATTTACCCCAAGCTTATAAAGCTTGGGTTTTATTTTTGACAAAATTGTTTTAATACCACATAATGACTTGATTTGCCCTTTGGCTTCAGTAGCCGAGGCATTGAGAGGAGGTTGGAGATGATGGAAAACATAAATACTATTCAAGAGTGGATTAAAAGGGCTCAAAGTATTGTCGAACAATTGCCTGTAGAAAAGTTGTTCAAGGTTACTTGTTATTTGGTCTTAATACGACACAAAGATCTTACTAGACCACTTGAGGGAAAAGAAATAAGTCGAGGGCAAGCCTTGAATATGCCCCCTTTCTTAGTCAAGCTAACCAGAACAGGGTTAAAAGTAGAGTGTTGTGATGGTAAAAACCGCTGGGCATGTTCGGTAAAAATAAATACCAGCATAAGTAGAGATGATTGTTTCTTGGGAGTTTTTTCTTCCGAGAAAAAGGCCAAGAAATGGGCCGAAGGTAAACTTCGTGAATTAGAAAACGGTCCGTAAGCGCACTTTTTACTTTTCTTGCTCCTTCCTGAAAACTTGTGATTTCTCACTTGTTTTCCTTTACCCTAAAGGTAAAATTAGTTATATTTTTAGGGTAAAGCTTAATAAAATGGTCTAATTATTTATACACCTAAAAAGCTTTTCTTTTTAATTTTTTTTGTTATACTCTTAAGGTAATAAGGATATTTTTTCTTATTACTTTTTCATATATTCTACAAAGTGGCGTGCTCGGTTAGAAGTATTGGTTCGTAATGCTTCTACTGTTGATTATTACAAAATATTAATTAACAGTATCTCTAATTTACCAAAATTTCTAACCGGGCGGGCATCGTATAGTGGCTATTATGCGTCCTTGCCAAGGACGAGACGGCAGTTCGATTCTGCTTGCCCGCTTAGGAATATAATTAGATTTTTATAATATCCGGATTGAAGGGCCTGGTGGCGGAGTGGTTACGCATCGGTCTGCAAAACCGAGTACACCGGTTCAAGTCCGGTCCAGGCCTCCATATGAAAAAAAAGATAGTTTTAATTTTACATAATATTAGAAGTAGATATAATGTAGGTTCAATATTTAGAACGGCTGATGGGGCTGGGATTAATAAAATATATTTATGTGGAATAACACCTATTCCTCCGCATTCCAGAATATCTAAAGTGGCCCTAGGTGCTGAAAATTATGTAGATTGGGAGGGATATAGACAAACAGGAAGACTTGTTGATAAACTAAAAAGAGAAGGATTTCAAATTGTAGCCCTAGAGCAGAACAAAGAAAGTTTAAATTATTCTAAATTTAAACCAAAATATCCAATAGCTATAATTCTGGGAGCTGAAGTTGAAGGATTGCCTCGCCGAGTACTTAATAAGTGCGATAGAATAATAGAAATTCCCATGCAAGGCCAGAAAGAATCTTTAAATGTTTCCGTGGCCTGTGGGATAGCAATATTTCAAATAATTAATAATTAGGAGGAAAAAGTAAAAAATCACAAAATGACCAAGATTAAAAGTCTCCTTTTTATTTTAACAATTATTTTTTCAGGATTATTTGCTCTTTGTTTCAGTATAGATGCCAGCAGTGTAAGTACCGACCTTAGGATAGATAAGCAGACCATTGTTAAAGGTTACACTGTAACGCATAATAATAACGATATTCGTTTTGCTGTAACTCCTAATCAGGTTGATCAAGAAGTCCAGGTGACGCTTAAGGATATCAATATTGATAAGCATCCTTTACCAAAAGGCAAGAAAATTGTTTCTAATACCTATAGTTTTGATATGATTGGGCTTCAATATAATCCAATTATTGTAAAAAAACCTTCCTGGATAGCCTTGAAATATAATTCAGAAAGCAAGGCTCGAAAATCCTTATATTATTGGGATAGCAATAAAAATGGCTGGATAGAGTTACCTTCCTATGCTGATAGTAATAGCGGCTATGTCAAAGCAATTACACATCTGCCTTATAGCAAAATAGTAGTTTTGGAAGACATTGTTCCTAAAGAGGAATATGAAGGATTAGCTAGTTGGTATTATAACGGGCAGGAAATGACCGCTGCCATGAATCAATTTGAAATAGGTGATGAGGTCAAGGTAACTAATAAGGATAATAATAAATCCTGTATAGTGAGAATAGTTGATAGAGGTCCTTTTATTTCTGGCAGAGTGATTGATTTATCTGATAGCGCTTTTTCAGAAATTGCTTCCCTAGGAGAAGGATTAATTAGAGTGAAGGTAGAAAGTTTTTAAAAATAGACCGGCAAGTTTTTTCAAAATATTAAAAAAAGACAAAAATTATTCTATAATTGTCTTTTTTATTCCATCTTTGACAGTTTGTATCTATTTTGATTTCTCTGTTTTTTCCTCAGGTACTGGTGGTTTATAACCTGATTCCAGGCTTGGTTCGAAAGGATTTTCACCTCGATAGGCACTATGTAGGCAATTATTACAACCGGAAGATTTATCCGTTACTGGCCTTTTGCAAGTTGGGCAGATTTGAATGCCTTCTTCGTTAAAATTTACGCTTGGTTCTCTACGTTCAGACATGTTTTTAAATTATTTATTTTCTTTATAATAAAATATAATATAGTATAAAGCAATAAAGATAAGCCGAAGTGGTGGAACTGGTATACACGCAGGACTTAAAATCCTGTGACCTTTAAAGTCATGCGGGTTCGACTCCCGCCTTCGGCATAAATATCCCGTTATTTTCAACGGGGTATTTTTATTTAGAAAAGATATTGTTTGCTTGCTATTTCTATCATTTATACTATATTTATAGGTCACGTTCTTTAAGCGAGGAAAGGTAAAATGAAACCTGAAGATAAAAGATGGGAAGTAGTTAAACTGATACTGGGTTATTGGATTTCCACTTTTATTAGGGACGACAGCAAGAAAAATGATTATCTCCAAGCAGTGATGAATGATCTTATTGATCCTGAGAAGCACATGATGTGGGAGAGAAAATTCTATAGTATTAGAATTTATGTGTTGGATTCTGGCAAGGTGGAAATATTAATCGGAGTATATGGCAAGAAGCTTAAGGAAAAAATCAAAGTTTTGAGGTACGCTTTGGAAAGTGCTCAAAGCAGAGGAGTACATAAATTAGAAAATGTACAGATGAGTGCTACTAGAAGCTCAGTTAAATTTACCTTCTCCAGCCAAGGCGAAACTATGGAAAAACAAAGTAAAACATAGTCTTCGCCCTATCCTTTAAAATAATGTTTTGTAAAAGAAGCTTCTAATTAGAAGCTTCTTTTTAGTGTTTGACTTTAAAATATCAATTGATAATATTATAAATCCCCAAGCACGAAGGAGATGCTTGGAGATTGAAAAAGGAGGAATGAAATGTTGGAGATGATCATTGAAATTCTGGTCATTGCTATTCTGGTGGCTTTCTTGGTGGCAGCTACAGCTGCTGCGATAATATTGATTTTGTATGTTCAAAAGCTATGGCAGTTGGGTTTGCCTAGGGGTGAGACTGAGCTGGAAGCTATGCGAGAAAAGGTAAAAAGTGATTTATATAATGCGCAGAGGGAAAGTGAAGAATCTTTTGTGCGATATCTGATCGCTGAAGCTTACGCTGCGGCTATAAAAAAAGATGAAGGCCAATTGGCTCAAGAAATGGCGCAAAGAAGAATGGAAATAGAAATTCTGAAACACCGTGTTGCTATAGAAAAATTGCAGAGAGAAGCGGCAGGAATAGAACTGGAAACAGTAAAAGTACGACAAGAAATAGATAATATTAAAGAAATTAATAAGTAAAACGAATCTCTCCAATACATGCACCTTTATATATCTCGCTTACTCTCGTAAGCGAAAATCAATTTCTAAAGAAATATTTGCTAAAAAGTCAAATTTTTGCTATAATATAATAAAGTAAATATTTCTTTTATATATAAAAAACAAAAATAAAAACAAAAAAGTGATATTTTGGATTGTGGTCTTTATTGTATCTTTAGCTGCTCTAGTCAAAGGAGCTGACTGGTTGCTTAAAAGTGCAGAAAAAATAGGCTTAGCTATTGGTCTTCCTCCTTTTATAGTAGGTGTAGTTATAGTTGGTATAGGTACATCTTTTCCTGAAGTAGTTTCTTCCATGGTGGCAGTTTTTAAAGATCAAACAGAAATAGTTACAGCTGGTGTGATTGGATCTAATATTGCTAATATATTACTTATTATTGGTATTGCTTCTATAATTGGCGGGAAATTAGCGGTTACTAAAAATTTAATAGATTTGGACATACCCCTTATTGCTATCAGCACAGTCGTCTTTTTAGGAGTTGTTTTAGACCAAAAAATAGTTTTAGGTGAATCTATAGTTTTACTTGTTTTATTTGTTATATATATTTTATATTCCATATTATATAAAGAAGATAAGGAAGATGAGAAAAAAGAAAAATTACCGGGCAGAGCCGAGAGAAGAAAGCACGAAGTTACTATGTCTAAGCAAGAAATCAAGGAAAGACCGAAAATTACAGCTAAAGATATAATAATTTTAATTATCGGGCTAGCTTTCTTACTGGTAGGCTCTAAATATTTTGTAGATGCTATGATTGAATTATCTGTTATTTTCAATATTAGTACGGGCGTGATTGCCTTAGCTGCTGCTTCTGTTGGCACATCTTTACCGGAATTATTAGTATCGGTTAAGGCTGCCTGGAATAAAAAAGCGGAAATGGCTTTGGGAGGAATCTTCGGTTCAAATATTTTCAATATTTTATTTGTAGTAGGTGTGCCGGGATTATTTAAAACTTTACAGGTGGATGATCAAACTTTTGCATTGGGTGTGCCAGTGATGATTGTGGCGACATTCTTATTTGTAATTTCCGGTATTTCTAGAAGAATTCATATTTATGAAGGGGCGATGTATATAGTGCTTTATCTATTTTTTATTGGAAGGCTATTTGGAATAGTTTAAAATTTAGGAAAGTTATTTTTGCAAATATTCTATTGGAGTATGCTTTATTGCTAGCTCTAAAAAAGATTTGTACAGGTTTTAAAAAATTTGCTATTATGTATTGGTATAAAAAATATTAAATAAAAAAAAATGAAAACAGGTAACTTTTTATTAAAGACAACTCTTTCTTTGAGCGTATTTTCTTTATTGTTTTTTTTAACGAACGCTGCTCTTGCTTCTTCTCAAGCTGATTTATTACAACCAGCTTCTACTATAAAATATAAAGAAGATATTACCGTAGATAGTACAGCAAGGTTTAACTCAGTTCATATAGGAAATAAAGAAGACGGTGGAGTTATTTTTGCTTATGGCACTATAATAAATCCTTCTGGTGAAATTGCTCTTGGTGATGATGTTAAAATATACGGCTCTTTAACTGGAATGGAAGGTCATATTAAAATAGAAAACAGCTTATTTTCTTGGGGGGATTCAGTAGATATAGGAAGTACTCTAAGACCTTTTGAAGATGCTTATTTTAATGGTGATGTTAAGGTGGGTAATATTGTAGGTAGCGATGTTATTCATACTGATAATATTGCAACTAGTAATAATCCTTCCAGTGATCAAGTTTTATCTTATGACGGAGAAAGTTTAGTATGGGTTGATCAATCTGGAGGAGACAGTGGTAGTGGTGGAATAACTTCTATAATAGCAGGAGATGGACTTAGTGGAGGAGGGGAATCAGGAGATGTAACTTTGAATGTATCTAGTGTTACCTCTAGCATGATAACTAATGGGACGATAACAGGTAGTGATGTTTCTTCTCAAGCTAGTTTAAGCATAGGAAGTCTTAACGTTAGTGGAGATATATCAACTCAAGGAGATATAAATCAGAGTTTAGCTGACAATGGGGCAGTCAAAGCTTTAGTCTATGTAGAGAGTGATGGAAGCTGTACAAGGCAATGGACTTATGATAATTCTACTATAAGCTGTGAAGATATGCAGGGCACGTATCTCTTAACTTTTGAGTTTAATGTTATTAGTAGATATTGGAGTGCTGTTGTTAACAATGATTCGACCGGACAACAAGGTCCACCAGCCTTTATGGGTGTTTCCACTAATAGCAATAGTGAATATCCGGATATGCTAATGGTTGCGCCTTTTGATGCTGCACAAGTAGGTGCTACGGAAGTAGGGTTTATGCTTACTGTTTATTAGTAGCTATTGTAAAAATAAAAAGCGGGTTTTATACCCGCTTTTTTGTAATGTAAAAATTTATTTCAATCTTTCTATATCTACTGCTTTTTGTAAAGTATCTGGCGAGCTACCCGAACGCCTTGAATTAAGTATTTTATCAGGTATTTCTACGCCCTTCTCTTTATATATTTTATACAAATAAGCTAGGATATATTCACTAGGAACAAGACTTCTTGTAAGGTTTATGTCAAAGTCTTCTTTAAGTTTTTTAGTTAATTTACTGCCATTTTCTTCTGCTTCTTCTAAAAATCTTAATAATTCTAAGCTATCTGTTTGAATATTATCTGGTTCAGGAATTTCTGATTCTAATGGATTATTTCCCAAGCCCTTTAGTTTATTTACTAACCTTTTCCCTATTTCTTTTATTTTCTCTAAAGATCGATTTAAGATTGTTCCCTCAGTGGTTTCGAGGGCATCTCTTACTTTCATCAATTCTGTTTCAAATATATCATCTTCTTTTTCATCTTTGTCCTTTTTTCTTTGTGATTCTCTTTCCTCTTTTTGCTCATCATCGTCATCGAAATCGAGATCATCTTCTTCTGGCTGTTCTTCTGCCGACTGTATTGTTTCAGAAGGCTTGGCTTTAATTGAAAAAGTTATTCCTTTGGGAATTATAATATCAGCAGATTTAGTTTGTATGCTTTTCTCGAAGCTGAATTTTTCTTCTCCTTCGTCTTTTTCTTGTATAGCTTCTTCAATCTGTTTCATAACCTCCTTGAAAGTCAGCTTGACTCCTTTAACATGAGCATCTTTGATTAATTCTATTACAAAAAGCTTAGGATTTTCGCCTTCGTATTTTGCTTCTATGGTTATTTCTTCTTCTTTATTTTCTGGATCTAGCTCTTCCTGATCGCTTATTGCCAGATCTTCAGGTATAAATTCACCCTCTAATTTTTCATTCATATTTTATTTTAAATATATTCTAATACTTTTTTATTTAAAAATAAAGGATATATTGACAAATAAGGGAATTAGGAGTAAAAATTTATCAACTTGCAATGGAGGAGGAGGATGTTTGTTAGTGTGGTAGTTCTTGTCATTTTATTGTATTTTGTAATTACAGCGGCGTCGGATGTAGCAACAAAGTATGCCCTGGAAAGGAGAGAAGTACATAAGAAAAAGAAGAGAGACCTCTAACAGGTTTTGATCTTTGAAACCCTCCGGGCATTCTTCTCGGAGGGAAATAAATCTTGTTCAAAATTTTTATCCACAAAAATTATTTTGACCTGGATTTGTTTTAGTGCTAACTTAAAATAGAGAACAAAAAATTTATTATTCAAAATAAAAAATGTTGATGGAGGCAACAAAAATTTATTTAATAATGATATTATTAATTTATAATTTCCCAAACTTTTTGATGGGAATTTTTTAGTTTAATTTATAAAAAAATGGCAGAAGAAAAAAAGAAAAAGAGCAAAAAAATTTATTTTATTGTTTTTATTGTTTTAGCGATTTTTTTACTGCTTATTTTATATTATTTTGTAGCCTACAAAGAAGCCAAAGCTCCGGCGGCGGAAATTTCGAATGAGGAGAATCAGGAAGAAGACAATGTTAAAAATACAGAAGATAATAATGAGAATTCAAATGAAATTGATACTTCTAATTGGTTCACCTATGAAAATGAAGAGTATGGGTTTAGTTTGAGGTATCCGAAAGAATGGGGCAAATTAAATGAAGAAAATGTTAAAATTTTCGAGGGATCTAAAATTTATAAATCAATACTTTTAAGTTCAAAAGGATTAAATCAATATATTCAAATACAGATTGTCAAAACAGAAGACGAAAATGATCCTTCTATTATAGATTATCCACAAAAATATATTACAAGAAATAACAAATATTTACTCTATTATTCTAGTAGTAATGATTGTGTGGGTATGCCAGATTGTGAAATTAAAGAATTGAATACAGATATAGAGAGAATAATTGATACTTTTAAATTAAATCCATAACGATTTTTTATTTAATAGGGGGTTAAATGAAAAATAAATATCAAATTTTTCTAATTGTTTGTTTTTGTTTAGTTTTTAGTTTATTTATAATTAATTTTTCTTTTGCAGCGGATTTTGGTGTTGAAATAGGATCTTATAAAGGAGTAAACGCATATTCTAATGGCAATACGCACGGGGTAAATGGACCTTATAAAGAATATGGTTATCAGTTTCAATGTGTTGAATATGTTAATCGTTTTTATGTAAAAGCTTTGGGTTGGAAAAATATGCGTGGATCAGGAGACGGAGGAAATTATTTTGGAAATGCTGCATCCAAAGGTCTTGAGGCTAATCCTAATAATGGTTCAATATCTCCCCAGCCAGATGATTTATTAACTTTTAGTGGCGGCGGCTATGGTCATGTAGCTATAATAACCGAAGTAGGTGATGATTATGTAAATATTATTGAGCAAAATTGGAGCAGAAATAGTGCTACTAGAAAATTAAAGTTAACAGTTGATAATGGCAAGTATTATATTTCTCCTACTGGAGTTTATCAAGTCCAAGGCTGGCTCAGAATTCCAGGGTATACGCCCGATTCTTCTTCAGTCCAAAGTACAAATTCTGATTCAAATAATTCTAGCGCAGATACATCTTCCCACAACTCCAACAATTCCAACACCTCTTCCAACACTTCCCAAATCACCCCCTTCTCTCTCAACCACATCGGCTGGTTAGACGCCCATTCCAATAGTCCAAAAGCAACTCACCTATCTTCCGGCAATTTCGGCGGATCGGTGCAGGGATTTCATTTGGCTACTAATGCGCCTGATCAGGATGTTTATTTTTACGGGGAATGGAATGGAAAAAAAATATATGAAGGGCAGGCGGCTAATCAATTATCTAGAATAGAAGGCAAGGGCAAGAAAATACAAGATATGGTTTCTGGAAAATTTGAAGGTGGCTCAAAAGAATATTTAGCTATTATATACCAGGGATCTGACTTGGTATATTTTTATTATAACAATTCTTTAGTTGGTTCCGTGGATACCCATGACGGTCGGCCGCAGGCTAATCAAATTACCACTGGCGATGTTGATCATGATGGTCGGGACGAATTATTTGTATCAACTAAGGCTGATGATCATATTTATATGTTTGATAATTGGCATAAGAGCGCAGTTGGTTTTACTGTGGATAAAGTTGAGCATAATTGGCTGGATGCGCATGACGGCAATCCTACTATTTCTGCTCTAGCTTGTATGGATATAGACGGCAATGGTTATGATGAATTAATGGTAGCCACCAGTAATGATGATCATGTCTATGAATATTTTTATAGCAATAAGAAAAATTGGCGAGGACAGATTGAGGAAGTAAATTTTAAAAAACAAGGCTATGTTGATGGAGCTTCAGGCGGATTTGTTAAAGAAATGGTTACGGGCAAATTCAAGGGCAATGATGGAGTAAGAGATTATTTGGCAGTGCTAGCTTCTGGCAATCAAAATAAAGTCTATTTTTATTGGGATCGGGATTTGAATCAAGCTTGGGGAGGGCTTTTATCTAAAGCGGGTTATATTATCGCGCCGGATAAGCAGAATTTAAGCGATATTGCGGCTTCTAATATTAATCCTCAGTCAGAAGGAGAAGAATTAATTCTAGCGACGGAGAGCAATGATCATATTAACTTTTTTGGAGATAGTATTGGAGAACAGGGAGGAGGCGGTGAAAATGAGGCGGGTGTTTTTGATGCTCAGGCTGTTTCTCAATCTGATAAAAAAATTTATATGCGGCCAGGAGAGGAAAAAGAATTATGGATTGAATATGAAAATACGGGCGAGGCTACCTGGTTTACTGGCAAAAATAATTCACCCAATTTAATTACTACTTATCCGCACAAGAGAAATAGTATTTTTAGCACCTCTGATTGGCCGAATCAATGGCAGCCTACTTTACTGAACAGAGAAGTTAAGCCAGGAGAGAAAATAAAATATCAATTTAAAATAAAGTCGCCTAATAATTCTAATAATTTTCAAGAAATATTTGCTCTCTATAATGGCCAAGAAAATGATTTATATAAAAATTCACCAGCTAAATTTGAAATTTATATTGATGGGGAAGCGCCTACTAAAATTAAAAATTTAAAAGGTGATACTAATAAAACAATTTGGCTGGAAAGCGCTACTCAGGATACCACCCCTTCTTTTAAATGGGACAGCGCTTATGATGCTAATTCTGGAATTGATGGCTATTATGTGGCCATTGATGATCCTACGCCGGATGGTCAGGGAGGGATTGATACTTTTATTGGCAATACGCTAAATTGGACGGCACCAGAATTGGCTGAGGGCTGGCACACCATGGCTATAACTTCGAAAGATAAAGTGGGTAATGTTAATCCATCTAATACTAATCAATTAGGTGATGCTCCTTATTTAAAATTTTTAATAGACACTACTCCTCCCACTCAAGTGCAAAATTTTAGGGCTGATGAAAATAAATCTACTTGGGTGGTAACTAATATTGAATCTTTAACAGGTAATGATTTTGTAAAATCAACTGATGATCCGGCGCCAAAATTTATTTGGCAGGAGGCAGTGGACAATTTATCAGGCGTAGCTGGTTATTATGTGGCTATTGATGACAATAATCCTAATAATGATGGCAAATTAGATTTTAAAATTGATAATTTTAATTATTTTACCCTGCCTCAAGATTTATCAGAAGGCGAGCATATAATCTATATTAGGCCATATGACAGAGCAGGCAATATTGCCCAGGATATAATTTCTTATGCCTTTATAATTGATAAATCGGCGCCTACTGGCTCCATAGAGATTAATAATGGTGATAAATATACTAATAATTTAGATATAGATTTGAATATTCAGGCTTCAGATTTAAGTTCTATTACAGAGTATAGAATTTCCAGTAATGCCAAAAATTGGCGTACTTACGCTGTTTCCAATTTAATGAGCCTGTCTTCTAGATTCAAATGGAATCTGGAAGAAATAGATGGTACTAGAACTGTTTATGTCCAATTCAAAGACGCCTTGGGCCATATATCCAACGCTTATCATGATTCTATTTATTTAGACCAAACTAAGCCTAATTCCTGGGTTAATGATTTGCCAATTTGGCAGAATACACTAAACTTTTTAGTTTCCTGGTATGGAGATGATAATTTATCTGGCGTGAAATGGTTTGATGTACAGTATAAGGATAATGAAGAAGATACCTGGTTTGATTGGTTGAGTGAGACAACTCTAACTTCGAAAATTTTTAAAGGAGTTAATGGTCTTACTTATTATTTTAGATCAAGAGTCAAAGATTTGGCAGAAAATTTAGAAGAGTATTCGGATGAGTCGGATACGCAAACGACAGTTGATATTACCGCTCCTGATCCACCAGTAATTTTGGTTCCAGAGCGGAATGTCAGTTTTAACGCTTCTTTTGATGAAAATGAAGAATTAGAAGGTGTGCAAGCAACTTTTAGTGGCACAGCTGAAGCAGAGAGCAGAATTATTTTAACTAATATAAAAGATATTCATAAAAACTATGCCGGGCAGGCAGATCTTGAAGGCAAATGGGCGATAGCTAATATTAATTTAATGGAGGGTGAAAATATTATAGAAGCAGAAGCTTTTGATGCCGCTGGCAATTCTAATACCTCAGGTAGTTATAAATATTTCCTAGATACTATCGCGCCATTATCTATTTCTGATTTAGCTATTACTGAAATAACTTATCATTCTCTAAATTTAGAATGGACCACAGTGGGTGATGATGAGAATATTGGCACGGTCAAGGATTATGATATTCGCTATGCCAAAACAGCTATTACAGAAGAAAATTTTAACAGTGCTACCCAAGTAATTGATTCTCCTCTACCTGAGGCAGCCGGGACGCATCAAGCTCTTGTTTTAGATAATTTAGAGCCAAAAGAAACATATTATGTAGCTATTAAAACCTCTGATGAAGTGTCTAATTGGTCTAGTATTTCTAATATTGTAAATGGTTATACACCTACTTCCGCTAATACTATTACTCTCACAGCTTCTTCTGATACAGTTTCGGCTGAAGGGATAGAGATGGTTAATTTAGAAGCGAGGGTGCTGGATCATGAAGGAAATACTGGTGTTAAATTAGCTGGTGAGCCGGTAATAATTGCTATGACTGATAATAATGGCATAGAAGGAGAGACAGGCAGCCTTTCAGCCGTGGCCGATCATGGCAATGGTGTATATACGGCCGTCTATACACCAGCTACTAAAATTGGCGATGGGCAAATAGAAATTACCGCCACAGATTTAGATTGCGCGTCTGTTAAAAATGTTTCTCGAAATATTAATTTGATACCTGGCAATCCAGCGGGTGCCATTAATTTGACAGCTGTGCCCATTAGCTTAGATGCTAATGGCAGTTATACTTCAACAATTAATTCTGGTGTGATTTATGATAGAACAGGCAATATTGTGGCTAATAATCAGGAAATTACCATTAGCACTGATTTAGGAACAATAATTACGCCGGACCAAAATGCGGCTAGAGCCGGCATCCAACTTTTAACCCAAAATGGGCTTATTGAATTTCAATTAAAATCATCTGTCTGGAACGGCTACGGGGAGGCGCAAACTTTAGCTCATCTTACTGCGCAAAGCGTTTTAGGGACAGCTGCGGGCAATGTGCAGGTAACTTTTAATGATATTACTACGCCGGCTGCTCCTCATATTAATTCACCTTCGGACGGTTCAATAACTAACAATAATAGGCCGATTATTTCTGGTACAGCGGAAAGAAATTCAAGGGTTTTAATAGAGAAAAAACAAGGAGGAGGCGCTTGGGGGTATCATTATTATACTAACACTAATGATAGTGGTGCATTTTCTTATCAATTTGGATCGGGATTAGCAGATGGAGGGTGGTCTTACAGAGCAAGAGCGCGCGATGCGGCTTCAAATACTTCCAGTTATTCAAATGAAACTTCAATAAATATTGATACGCAGAGTCCAATTATTACCGGCTTTGGACCAACCGGCACTATATATCATGAAGAGGAACTTATTTGGGCTAATTATGAAGATGCAGGTTCTGGTATTGATGCTAGCCGAGTATCATTGCGAGTTGATGGCTTGACGCGGCTGGCAACTATAACTGATGGCCGAGTAGAATATAGAATTAGAGGAGAGGGAGGTCCAGGAATGAGTTCCGGCAGAAGCGATGATAGCGCCGGGTGGCGATAATCATACTTATAATATTCAACTGACGATTTATGATATGGCTGGTAATGTGGCTACACAAAATTGGTCTCTAAGTGTTCAATTGGCGAGTTTCTTCCATAGTCAAATAGATTCTACTTATAGAACTTCAATTGTGCCAGATTGGCCATATACCAGAGGTCAGATTCCTATGCCTAATTGGTGGGATCCTAGCTTTAACGATAGTACCTGGAATGGAGCAGTTTATAATGCTAATCTGCCACCCGATTCGATTTCAAGACCTTGTTCTAATTGTGAATGGCTCTGGGGCGACAGCCATGTTGATCCTAATGAGACCACATTATTTAGGAAAAGATTTTCTATACCATCTGGGGTGATTATAACAGATGCAGCCATTCGAATGTCAGCCGATAATGAAGCCTGGGGATTTATTGGCTATGTTAATGGCCATTATTTCGGTGAAGTGCCGGAGGCGGGATCAGGTGATAATCCCCATACCTTTGGTTTG
Organism: uncultured bacterium; assembly: GCA_963746775.1. Taxonomy (GTDB): domain Bacteria; phylum Patescibacteriota; class JABMPQ01; order JABMPQ01; family CAVVCK01; genus CAVVCK01. The sequence continues at coordinate 480,005 of CAVVCK010000001.1, read as the reverse complement.
GCCACTTTTATGCAGGGAGGAGAAAATTTATTAGCGGTGCAGGCCAGTAATGGAGCAGATGACCGGGCTGGTTTTGCTTATACGATGACGGTGCGATATCATGATTAATTTTTAGGTAGTACAGACAGGTTTAAAACCTGTCTAATCGAGAAGACAGGTTTAAAACCTGTCTGTACAACAAAATTTGAAGGAGGGGCAGGGTCAAACCTGCCTTTAAATATATAATGACCTTATTTAAAAATAAATATCGAATAGAATCCACGCGTCTTCCCAATTATGATTATTCATCGGACGGAGCGTATTTTATTACCATTTGCACCAAAAATAAGCAACATTTTTTTGGTAAAATTATAAATGGTAAATTATCCAATATAAAACAAACACAAATTGTTGAAAAATGTTGGTTTGATTTGCCCAATCATTATCCAAATTGTGTTTTGGATAAATTTATTGTGATGCCCAATCATGTTCATGGGGTGATATTTATTGATAATGGGATAAAGGGTGTAAAATGTGATGATGTTAATAATATGTATGGCGTGAATGGTACGCCCGTAGAGATAGGTTTCAAACCTGTCTCTACGAATATCAATCAACGCATCAAACATAATCAAATCAATAAACAACATACAAAATATTATTCATTGTCCGAAATAATACGTGGATTTAAAACATTTACGGCGCGCAGGATAAATGAATTACAAAATACACCGGGCATACCATTATGGCAACCGCGTTTTTATGACCATATTATTCGCAATGAATTTGCCTTAAATAATATCAGAAGGTATATTATTAATAATCCCATCAAATGGCAGAGGGACAGGAATAATAAGGGGAATTTATATATGTAAATATGGCAATGAATCAGCAATTTAAAAAAACATTAAAAATTATTTCTGAATTCATTGCCTTATTTATTATAATATTTTGCATAATGTATTTGGTATTTAATTATTCCAGCATTTCATTAATTACAAAATATAAATTTTCTAAACCAAAAGAAAAAGGCATAGAATCAATTGAGAAAGAATTAATTGCAGAAAATAATCAAGCAGAAATTAAAATAGAAGACACTTTAATAATTCCAAAATTGAATATAAAGGCACCAATTATTTTTTCTGAAAAAGAAGAAAATATAAAAGAAGATTTACGGTCAGGTGTTTCTCATTATCCGAATACTCCAATGCCAGGAGAAGCAGGTAATATTTTAATATCCGGCCACAGTTCTAATTATTTTTGGGAAAAAGGGGATTATAATTCTATCTTTGCCAATTTATCTGAACTAAAAAATGGAGATCAAATATTTGTTTATTTTAAAAATAGAAGGTATGATTATACGATATTTGAAAATAAAGTTTTGAGTTTAAAAGAAGCAAATCAAGAAATATTTAAGGAAGAAGATAAATCAATTTTGAATTTAGTTACTTGCTGGCCGGTGGGGACGAGTTGGAAGAGATTGATTATTAAAGCTAATTTATTTTAATATTTTTATGACCAACATTTTACTCTGGATTTTATTGTTAATTATAAATTTCGGGCTAATTTTAATTGCTTATCGCCTATTCGGTAAAGCCGGTCTTTATTCCTGGATGGCGATAGCAGCTATTTTAGCTAATATTCAAGTTCTAAAAACAGTAGAGTTATTTGGCATGGTAGCCACTTTAGGTAATATAATTTACGGTACGTCGTTTCTTTGTACGGATATATTAACTGAGAATTATAATAAAGAAGAAGCACAAAAAGGAGTTTGGATAGGTTTTTTCAGTTTAATATCCACTGTAATTATAATGACCATTTGTCTTTGGTTTATTCCTCACGAGAGCGATTTTGCGCAAAGCAGCTTAGAAACAATATTTTCTATAATGCCCAGGATTGCGGCTGCAAGTCTTATTGCTTATTTAGTTTCTAATATGCATGATATTTGGGCGTATAATTTCTGGCGCCGAAAATTCCCCAGCTTTAGGAATATCTGGATTAGGAATAATTTATCAACTATGACTAGTCAGTTAATTGATAGTGTAATTTTTTCTAGCATAGCTTTTTGGGGAGTTTTTGAGAGTAATATTTTTTGGCAAATATTTATTTCTACTTTCATAATAAAGATGATTGTAGCAGCTTGTGATACTCCTTTTTTGTATATAGCTGCTAAGTGGAAGAATAAAGGAAGCGTATGATAGTAATTGCAAATCCAAATATTATTTCTTGGAGAAAAGTTATCAACATGCCGAAGAATAATAAGCTTTACAAAAAAATTATTATTGATAAAAGTAATAGTAAGAAATTATTATCTGTGAATTTAGAAAATTTTAAATCAAAATTTACTGGTAATATTTTTATAGAATATCACCTAAAGCCATCTCTAGCATGGCAATAAAAAAAGTGGATAAAATTTATTTAATTTGAAATAAAAAAACTCTATAATCTAATAAAAAGATTATAGATTTTTATTTTACTTAAAATAAAATGAACAATATAGCTCAAAGCAATAATGTTCTTTATGGAAATAGAGTACCTAGAGATTTTTTTATAACTAAAGGGAAGGGTGAAAGTGATATAACCATTCACGCTGGTTCATATCATTTGGCTCTGAAAAATGCTGATAATATACATCAGTGCAATATAATTACTTATTCTTCTATTCTGCCAGGGATAGCCAAAGAAGTTAGCATTCCTGGAGAATTTGTTCATGGTTCGGTTATGGAAACAATCATGGCTGTAGCTAATAAAAAGAAAGGAGAAATTTGTACTGCTGGGATTATTTTCGGTTGGCTTTATAGTAAGAAAAATAATAAAAAGTATGGCGGGTTAGTTTGTGAATATAATGGTTCGCTATCCAAGGGAGAAGCAGAAGATCAACTTAAGCAAAGTTTAAACGAACTTTATACTAATGGCTATTCAGAAAAATATTTTCTCCAGGATATAAAAATAACTTTGGAGAGTTTTGTATCCAAAAAAAAATATGGCACAGCTTTAGTTGCTATTTGTTTTATAAATTATATTTATCCGGAGTTTAAATAATATGACTAGAAAGAAAAAGTTAAACTATGGAGATATTCCATCCAGATATAGCAGTGAGAAAAATTCAAAAATAGTTATAGTTCCAGTACCTTATGATAAAACAAGTACATGGATTAAGGGGGCAGATAAGGGTCCTTTGGCTATCATAGAGGCCTCAGCTAACATGGAGCTTTATGATATTGAGACTGATAGCGAAGTTTATAAAAAAGGGATTTATACTGACAGACCTATAACTGAAAAATCCTCTCCGGAGAAAATGGTTAAGGCGGTAGAAAAAAAAGTAAATAATTTTATAAAAAAAGACAAGTTTACAGTTTTAATTGGTGGTGAGCATTCGATTAGCATTGGATCGATTAAAGCTCATGCTAAAAATTTTAATGATCTATGTATTTTGCAGCTCGATGCCCATTCTGATTTAAGAGATTCTTATGATGGTTCAAAATATAATCATGCTTGTGTAATGGCTAGAGCAAAAGAGTGTTGTCCTGTTGTTCAAGTGGGTATAAGAAGCATAGACATAGCCGAGAAAAAATCTATAAACAAAAAAACAATATTTTTTGCCGAACAAATTAAAAATGATAAAAACTGGATAAATAAAGTAATTGATAGCCTATCTTCAAGAGTATATTTAACCCTCGATCTTGATGTTTTTGATCCCTCAATTATGCCTTCAACTGGCACACCTGAGCCAGGGGGGCTATATTGGTATGAAATTTTAGATTTATTAAAAAAGGTTGTAGAAAAAAAAGAACTAGTTGGATTTGATGTTGTTGAACTTTGTCCAAATAAAAATAATAAAGCTCCAGATTTTCTAGCCTCAAAGCTTATTTATAAAATATTAAGTTATAAATTTGGGAAAAACCGATGCTAATATACTAATTTATACTAATAATGCTAATAAAATGAATAAAAAAGATTTATTAAAGAAAACTATAAAACACATTGATATCAAATCATTTGATTCAACTAAAATAATCAATGCTATGCGCGACATGTCTTTTACCAGTCGTGATACAGCTAATGCGGCTGATATTTTTAATAAAATGATTAAAGATAAAAAATGCACAGTAATTTTAACCTTGGCAGGTAGTACTAGTGCCGGAGGTTGTATGCAACTTTATGTAGATATGGTGAAAAACAAAATGGTAGATGTGATTGTGGCCACTGGCGCTTCTATTGTTGATATGGATTTTTTCGAAGCCCTAGGGTTTAAACATTACAAAGGAACTCAATTTATAGATGATGCAAAGTTAAGGGAGCTTTATGTGGATAGAATTTATGATACTTTTATTGATGAGAAAGAATTGCAGGTTTGTGATGAAATAATAAAAAAAATTGCAGATGGTCTAGAGCATAGACCTTATTCCTCTCGAGAATTTATTTGGGAAATGGGTAAATATTTAAAAAAGAATTCCAAAAAGAAAAATTCTTTAGTACAGGCTGCTTATGAAAATAACGTACCAATTTTTTGCCCAGCTTTTTCTGATTCTAGTGCTGGTTTCGGTTTGGTTCTACATCAATGGGAAAATAAAAAAAGCCATGTTTCTATAGATTCTGTAAAGGATTTTATGGAATTAACTCAGATTAAAATGAAAGCTAAAACATCAGGTTTATTAATGATAGGCGGCGGAACTCCTAAAAATTTTGCTCAAGATATTGTTGTTTGTGCAGAAGTTTTAGGAAAAGAAGTGCCTATGCATAAATATGCCATACAAATAACGGTAGCGGATGTTAGAGACGGAGCTTGTTCTAGTTCAACCCTAAAAGAGGCCTCATCTTGGGGGAAAGTGGAGACAACTTATGAGCAAATGGTTTATGCGGAAGCAACGACTGTCTTACCTCTTATAGCTAGCTATGTTTATCACCAAGGATATTGGAAAAATAGGGAAAAAAAAGAGTGGGGCAAGTATCTAAATAAGATTAAATAGTTATAAACATTTAATCCACTTATTATCTAGATTTAATCCTTGACAAGATTTTTAATAAAAGTAATATGGTAAGAGTGATCAACAATATATGATTTTAAACCAAAAAGACAACTTAAAAGAATTGTTTAAAAAGCGGCACAAGTAGTGGATGTTTTTATAGACTAGCCAGAATGAGCCGCTTGATGGGCGGTTTTTTTAGTACCTTTCATCCACGCCAAAGCCTTTGGCGGACAAAGATTTGTTTGATAGATTTTTTAAAGATAAGCACTTTTTACAATTAAATATCGTAATAGCAATTATAAATTGCTAGTCAATTATCTTAATACTAAATAAACGTAAGGGTATATGGTGGATGCCTTGGCACAAAAAGCCGAAGAAGGACGTAGCAGCCTGCGAAAAGCCTCGGGAAGGTGGCAAGCAACTTTTGATCCGGGGATTTCCTAATGAGTAAACTCATTCCGACTTTGGTCGGGATATCCCGCACCTTTGGGTGCGAGGATGGGAACCTAGTGAACTGAAACATCTTAGTAACTAGAGGAAAAGAAAACAATCGTTATTCCCTAAGTAGCGGCGAGCGAAAGGGGAGAAGTCCAATAATTAATAATAAGAGATAAGTTAACTGAAAGCGTCTGGAAAGAACTGCCACAGAGGGTGAAAGCCCCGTAAGTGAAAACTTATTTCTTTAATGTAATTATCTTGTGAGTACTACGAGCTAAGTGAAATCTCGTAGGAAGATGGGAGAACTACTCTTCCAAGACTAAATACTTTTTGTGACCGATAGTGAACTAGTACCGTGAGGGAAAGGTGAAAAGCACCCCGTTGAGGGGGATGAAATAGTATCTGAAACCATATATCTACAAGGAGTAGGAGCCTCGATTTATCGGGGCGACTGCGTGCTTTTTGCAGAACGAACCAACGAGTTTTTTGTACTTCCAAGTCTAAGCTTTTTTAAGCGAAGGCGTAGGGAAACCAAGTGTTAAATGCGCGCTTAGGAAGTATAAAAAGACCCGAAACCAGGTGAGCTTACCATGGCCAGGATGAACTCTTGAGAAATCAAGGGGGAGGTCCGAACCTATTCGCCGTGCAACACGACAGGATGAGCTGTGGTAAGGGGTGAAAAGCCAATCGAACCTGGAAATAGCTGGTTCTCCTCGAAATAGCTCTAGGGCTAGCTTTTCTGTATATTACTGGGGGTAGAGCACTGGATAAGTGTGGATGGTTTATACCTACTGCACCTAACCAAACTCCGAATACCAGTATGTAAGCAGAAGAAGTCAGACTGTGGGGGCGAAGCTTCATAGTCAAAAGGGAAACAGCCCAGATCGTCATCTAAGGTCCTTAAATAAAAGCTAAGTGTTCAAGGAGGTGTTTTTCCCGAGACAGGTAGGAGGTTTGCTTAGAAGTAGCAATCCTTTAAAGAGTGTGTAACAACTCACTACTTCAGGGAAAATGCGCCTACAATATCCGGGACTAAGCTTTTTACCGAAGATACGGATTGTCCGATTTATCGGATAGTGGTAGAGGAGTGTTCTATGCGCAATGAAGTTGTTCCGTAAGGGATGGTGGAGTGCATAGAAGTAAGAATGTTGGTACGAGTAACAATAATCCCGATGAAAATTCGGGACACCGAAAGTCTAAGGTTTCCTAGGCAATGATTATCATCCTAGGGTTAGTCGGTCCTAAGCCAAAACCAAAAGGTGTAGGTGATGGACAGCTGGTTAATATTCCAGCACTTTATTAAACGTTAAGCTAGGGGACATAATGTGATAGGTAAGGTGTATTTTGGTTATATACATCCTTTGTTATGTAAATAATAGAGGGCAGGATGCGGTTTTCCAAATCCAATCTTATTGATTCACGTTATCGAGAAAAGCCTAGTGTATTTTTTAATAGAACCGTACCGTAAACCGACACAGGTAGACGGGTATAAAAGTATTAAGGTGTACGAGCGAACCTTCGCTAAGGAACTCGGCAAAAAAGTGGGTGTAACTTCGGGATAAACCCTCCCCGACATTTCGTCGGGGCGCAGCTAATGATTCCAAGCGACTGTTTACCAAAAACTTAGGTCCCTGCTAACTCGCAAGAGGATGTATAGGGGCTGATGCCTGGCCAGTATTCGAACGTTAAGGTGAGGAGTGCAAGCTCTGATCCGAAGCGCGGATGAACGCCGGCGATAACTATAATCGTCCTAAGGTAGCGAAATTCCTTGACGCGTAATTAGCGTCCTGCACGAATGGCATAACGACTTGGAGACTGTCTCCAGCGAAGGGCTCGGTGAAAATGCATTAGCGGTAAAGATGCCGTTAACCTGCAGCAAGACGAAAAGACCCCGTGAAGCTTTACTATAGCTTGACATTGATTTAAAATTAAAACTGCTTAGAGTAGATGGGAGACTTTGATATCCGCCTTCTGGGGCGGATGGAGTCACCAGTGAAATACCATCCTGTTTTGATTTTAGATCTAACCCCGCCTCAAACGGCGGGAGACATTGTCTGGTGGGTAGTTTGACTGGGGTGGTCGCCTCCCAAAAAGTAACGGAGGCGTTTACAAAGGTTGGCTAATTCCGGATGGAAATCGGAATGATAGTGCAAAAGCATAAGCCTGCTTTACTGCGAGACTTACAAGTCAAGCAGTTGCGAAAGCAGAATTTAGTGATCCGACCGTTGATCGTAGGATCGCGGAAGCTCATCGGATAAAAGTTACTCCGGGGATAACAGGCTTATCGTTCCCAAGCGCCCATAGCGACGGAACGGTTTGGCACCTCGATGTCGGCTCGTCGCATCCTGGGGGTGAAGAAGCTCCCAAGGGTTTGGCTGTTCGCCAATTAAAGCGGTACGCGAGCTGGGTTCAGAACGTCGTGAGACAGTTCGGTCTCCTATCTGCTGTAGGCGTAGAGATTTGAGGGGACTCATCCTTAGTACGAGAGGACCGGGATGAATAAACCTCTGGTGTGCCAGTTGGATTACCAAATCCATCGCTGGGTAGCTATGTTTAGATTAGATAAATGCTGAAAGCATATAAGCATGAAGCTAACCTCAAGATTAGATCTCATTTAAGACTCCAGATAGATTATCTGGTTGATAGGCTTCAAGTGTAAGCCCTGTAAGGGGTTAAGCTTAGAAGTACTAATAAGTCAATTTATTTAGTATTAAAATTCGTTGTAATCGTTGAAACCGTTGAAATCATTTTGATTCCAACATTTTCAACATTTCAACGTACTAATTGGCTAGCGTTTTATAATTGTTAAAGATAATTAGAGCTCATTATGTTGGTGGCTCTTGCGGTAAGGAACTACCTGATCTCATCTCGAACTCAGAAGTAAAACTTACCAGCGCCGATGCTACCCTACTATTATGGTAGGAGAAAGTAGGTCGTCGCCAACATAATGAGCTTTAAAATAAGCCAGCCTGAGGGTTGGTTTTTTTGTTTTTATGTGATAATATTATAAAGATTTTTAGAATAATTATATTGGATAAATATGGTATATTATTTATTTTTGTTTATTGTCTTTATATTGCTTTTACTATATTTATCGACCATATTATCTTTTTTTATAACCAGAGTACCTTTTATTAGAAGCCCCGAAAAGATTAAAAATAAAATATTAGAAGTGGCTGGTATTAAAGAAAATGATGTATTATATGATTTAGGTTGCGGAATAGGTGATTTGTTAGTTTTGGTTGAAAGAAAATATAGAGTAAAAGCTTACGGATTTGAATTATCCCCAATACCTTTTTTAATTGCTAAATTAAATATTTATTTTCATAAAAGTAGTGCCCAAGTGTTTTGTAAAGATTTTTTTAAGGCCGATTTGTCGAAAGCTGATATCGTATTTTGTTATTTAATGCCTGAAATTAATAAAAAACTGAGTAGTAAATTAACCAAAGAATTAAAAAAAGGAGCCAAAGTATTATCGTATGCATTTTCTTTTCTAGACTGGATAGTAGACAAAAAAATTGTTTTAAAAAATAATGACAGAAAAAGCACTCCTATTTTTCTATATCTAAGGTAATTTAAATTGTAATAAAGATTTATTTTTGTTATTATGTAATTAATTTATTATTATATTATGTCCAAGATTAAAAAAGTTGTAATACCAGCAGCAGGCATGGGAACAAGATTTCTGCCTGCTACCAAAGCTCAACCAAAAGAAATGTTGCCAGTAGTTGATAAACCGATAATTCAATATGTTGTTGAAGAAGCGGTAGCGTCAGGGATTGAAGATATAATTATTATTACCGGTTGGCATAAACGAAGCATTGAGGATCACTTTGATTATCCATTTGAATTGGAAAAAAGACTAGAAGAAGCAGGTAAATTTAAACAGCTAGAAGAAATAAGAAAAGTAGCTAGTATGGCTAATTTTATTTATATAAGACAAAAAGGCCCGTATGGCAATGGAACACCTGTTTTAAATGCTAAATCTGTTATTGGCAATGAGCCCTTTGCTGTGCTTTGGGGTGATGAATTTATTTATGCTAAACCACCTAGATTAAAACAGATGATGGATGTTTATGATAAATATGAAGATTGTGTTATTTCTGGTGTTAGAATACCTAATAAATCAGCAGTTTCTAAATATGGTATTGCTGATTACAATGAAGTAGAAAAGGGAGTATATGAAATTAAAAAAATTATTGAAAAACCAAATCCCAATAAAGCTCCTTCTAATTTAGCAGTACATGGAGCGTATATTTTTAATCCAGAAATATTTGATTATTTGGAAAATACTAAAATTGGCAAGGACAATGAATTGTGGCTAGTTGATGCTATTAATGCTTTAATGAAAAAAAGAGCAGTTTATGCCTGTGAAATAAAAAATTCTAAATATTATGATACTGGCAATAAGTTAGAATATTTAAAGGCAAATATTGATTTTGCTTTAAAAGATAAGGAGTTAAATGCAGGTTTAAAAAAATATTTAAAAGAAATAATAAAATAAAATTTATTAAAAATAAAATGAAAAATTTATTTCAAGTAAAATCTAGAAATAAAAAGTGTGTTTTTCTAATTTTTTCATTGATTACAACTTTGATTTTTGGAGGTTTGGGTTGTAAGCAAACTACTGATAATGGTAGTAACGGCACTAGCGATGGTTCGGGTGGAACAACTTCTGCCAGTGAAAAAATAGAAATTAATTGGTGGCGACTTTGGGATAGCCAGGATGTTTTTAGAGAAGAAATTAAAGCCTATGAAAAAGCTTACCCTAATATAAAAATAAATTATCGTAAATTGACTTATGGTGAATATGAAAATGAAATAACAAGCGCTCTAGCAGCTGGAAAAGGACCTGATATCTGGTCTATACATAATACTTGGCTACCAAAACACAAAGACAAATTAGCTCCTATGCCAACTGATATTATGGCACCGGATGTCTATGGAGAAACTTTTGTAGATACTGCCTTGCGTGATTTTCAGGATACAGAAGGAAACATTTATGGCATACCTTTCAGTGTAGATACCCTAGCTCTATATTATAATAAAGACTATTTTAATACAGCCGGGATAACTGCGCCGCCAGCTAATTGGACGGAATTTGTAGATGATGTAAAGATATTAAATAAAGTTGATAGTTATGGTAATATAGATATAGCTGGAGGAGCTCTGGGTACCTCTAAGAATGTATCTCGGGCAGTTGATATTTTATATCTATTAATGTTACAAAATGGGACACAAATGACTGATGAAGGTTATAAAAAAGCAATGTTTAATAGTAAAGCCAAAACATCCGGTGGGGAAGTATATACTCCAGGACTTGATGCTTTAATTTTTTATACTGATTTTGCCAATCCTAAGAAATCAGTTTATACTTGGAATCCTGCTCTACATAATTCTATTGATGCCTTTATTGAAGAAAAGGCATCTATGGCCTTTAGTTATTCTTATGAGGATGAGGTTATTAAATCCAAAGCGCCTAATTTAAATTATGGTATTACTTTTATGCCACAAATAGAAGAAAGTTCTAAAGAAGTGAATTATGCTAACTACTGGGCAGAAGTAGTTTCTAGAACTTCTCCTTATCAACGGGAAGCCTGGAATTTTTTAAATTATTTAGCTAAACAAGAGAATATACAAAATTATTCAGAAATGACAGGTCGACCAGCTTCTCGTAAGGATGTTGTTAATAATCAATTAAACGACCCCTTATTAAAAATATTTTCTAAACAAGCGCTTACTGCTACGAGCTGGTATCAAGCGAATTCGGACGCAATTGAGGAAATATTTTCTAATTTAATAGAATCCGTAGCTCTGGGGGAAAAAGATCCGGAAGAAGGTTTGAATGAAGCTGTAGATCAAGTGACAGCTCAAATGAAAGTTAAATAAGAGTGAGATTATTTAAATAAAACCTAAGTAATTATTATAATGACTATAAAACGTATTAGTAAATATTTATTATACATTTTTCCCATTTTAATATTTATTATTATTTTTTTAGGATTATTTTTTGTATATAATATTAAAATAACAAAGGCAACTCCTGGGAGTGCATGTAGTGATAGTACTCCATGTGGTAGTAATGAAAGGTGTATTCCATCAGGGGGAGATAATGGTGCAGGAACTTGTGTAGCATTATGTAATGCTGATGCAGATTGTCCTTCTGGATTTCAATGTCATGATATTGGATCAGGGATATCTGGGAAAACTTGCCTGGCTGGTGAGCCAGAACATACAGCTCCAACCCCAGATACAAGCAATTGTAGCAGTAATGAAGATTGTAATGGTGAAATATGTGCTAGCCATCATTGTATTCCTTGCTCTGGTGATACTTCGTGTGGTAGTGGAAAATTATGTCAAAATGGAAGATGCGTTTTACCAAGTGATGTTACAATCACACCTGATGATACCGTGCCATCTACAGGAAGAAGCGGCGGCGGTATAGATTATAGTGCTTGGGAGCAAAGACAGATAGATGCGGCTAATTCAGCTGAGCGAGGGATTTTTACAGAAGGACTTACTACTGAATGCATGGCTTTTGGTAAATGTAATACCTGTGATATTTTAAAAGTTATTGGTAACGTTTTTAGATTTGCTTTTGAAATAGTAGGCATTGTAGCGGTAGCAGTGATAACTCTGGGTGGATTTACTTATGTCAGGTCTGGAGGGTCTGAAGAAACGATAGCAGCCGCCAAGAAGATAATAACAGCTGCAGTACTGGGTACTGTAGTTGTTTTTGCTGCTTGGGTAATTATTAATACTATTCTTAATATAACCGGATTTAATGCTGGGGGTGGATCTTGGTGGAATCCTAGTTGTTAATTTCTATGTACTAATATTTATTGAATATGAATATGTTATCAAAATATTTAGCTGTTTTTATGGTTTTGAATATATGTTTAATGTTTTTTTTAATATTTGAAATAAATAATGTTCAGGCTTCTTCTGGAGGTTCAGGGGATGTAGTCAGTTTGCAAAGCCCTATTAATATAAGTAGTCCAACAGAATTAGCGGCAGCTGTTGTACGTTTTATTACGGCTATTGTTGGATTAGCGGCTGTGGCGGCTATGGTTTATGCTGGAATTTTATATTTTACTTCAGGAGGCAACGAAGAACAAGCTGGTAAGGCCAAGAAAACTATGACTTATGCTCTAATAGGTTTAGCAGTTACTATTTTATCTTATGTAATTATTAATACATTAATCAATGCTATTGGAGGATAATAAATGAAATTTTCAATTTATAAGTCTAAACTTATTTGTATTAAGATACTATTTTTAATTAGTGGTATTTTTATTTTTTTTACAATCAATATGGTACAGGCTAGTAGCGGCGGAACGGGAATTACTAATCCTTTAACTGGTGTTAATACAATTCCAGAACTAGTTGCCAAAGTACTAAGCGCTGTTATAGGTTTAATTGGAATTTTGGCAGTTGCTTCCTTTGTTTATGGTGGAATATTATATTTGACTTCAGCGGGCAATGAAGAACAATCAAATAAAGCAAAAAAAGTTTTAGGGTATTCTGTTATGGGATTAATAGTTTCTATTTTATCTTATGTGATTGTAAATACGGTTATTAATATTATCAGTGGATAATTATGAAAACATAAAATTATAAAAAAATGAAAAATTTAAAACAAATTTTTAAAATTTTACCTTTATTTTTTGGAGTAATTCTTGCGTGGGGATTGGTCTTTTATTTTAATACTAGAGACGTAAATGCTAGAGTAGGTGATGAATGTGCTTATGATTCAGATTGTGAAAGAGCTAATAGAGAAACATGTGTAGGAGCAAATGATGATGTTGATCCCCCAACTACAGGTATATGTGAGGGACCTAGTGACGAAGAAGCAAGACTAAGAGCAGAACTTGGAGATTCGTGTAATATTAATTCTGATTGTACAGAGGGTTTAGTTTGCAGAAGTGGAACATGTGATCGCCCAACTGGTAATGATCCCGCAGATGTTATTAATGGCGGCGGTTCTATCTGCACAGATGATAATGATTGTTCAGGCAGTCTTGAATGTATAAGTGGTACATGTGTTAATAGGACTGGTGGTGGGGCTTCTTGTACAGATAATGAGGATTGCTCAGGTGGTTTAGAATGTATTAATAATATCTGCGGAGGCAGTAATCGTAATAATAATAATCCAAGTTCGTCTAGTAATTATGGATTAGATTCTGTGCCTAGTGAGCTTCCTCGGGATGACATAGCTACAGTTATAGTAAGAATTATTAGTTATATTACAGGTGCGGTAGGAATTATTCTTTTAGTAATGCTTATTTATGGCGGAGTAATGTATATGACATCAGCTGGCAACGAAGAACAGGCTGGAAAAGCGAAAAAAGTATTAACTTATGCTATTATAGGAATTATAATAGTAGCTTTATCGTTTGCTATTACACAGTTTATAGTTAGCGCCCTTACTGGTAGCGGGGGCGGTAGTCTTGGAAGTGGCTCTTCAGGATCCTAAATTGTAAATATAAATTATTTAAAAATTGATGTTAAAAAAAGCAGTTTTATTTTGTCTAATTTTTATGTTTTTTTTAGCATGTTTTTTATTAATTTCTAATCAAGTACTGGCTCAATTTGGATTAGAAAATTTTGACAATAGTTCAGATAATTCTTTTTTTTCAGCTAATCAAAGTTTGTCAGGAACGATAATTAGGATAATAAATATAATAGTAGGTATTATAGGGATTATATTTCTAGTTTTATTAATTTACGGAGGTGTGTTATATGCTACTTCAGCTGGTGGTGAGCAAATAGATAAGGCTAAAAAAGTTTTAACTTATGCTATTATAGGAATTGTTGTAGTCGCCCTATCTTTTGCAATTACTAATTATGTTATTGAAGGCTTGTTTACTGACCAAAGTGACTGGTCACAAAATAATGGTGGTGGCAGTAGTGGTAGTAGTGGCAGCAGATAAATTTTACCTGAATAATTTAGAGAAAGTCTGTATTTATATGATAAATTGTGCTATACTTACAAAATAAGGCATTTATTTTATTAAATGATAAAAATATATTGAAAGGAGGTGAATGGAATGAAAAAAATGGCTAAATTATACATGGTTATAGGCAGTTTTTTATTTGCTTTAACTTTAATGTTTACTCTTTTTACTCCAGTATTGGCTGCTCCTGGTGATGGTGCTGGCGTAACAGCAGGTGATCCAGCAGCTACTTTAGATGATGTACAAGATACGGGTTTAGCACAAGATGTAAATCTTCCAGATTTTGTTGCTAGAATTATTAGTTGGGTAGTAGGAATATTAGGTGTTGTTTTAGTTGCTTTATTTGTTTATGGTGGTGTTGTTTATGCAACTTCAATAGGTAATGAGGAGAGAATAGAAACAGGTAAGAAAATCATGTTATATGCGATTATTGGTGTAGTTATTATCGCTATTGCCTTTGCTATCAGTCGTTATGTAATTCAGGCTTTATTTGTTGCCTAATTATTACTGTTATATTGTATACAATAAAAAATTCCAACTATTTGTTGGAATTTTTTTATATTATTTATTAATTTATTTTTTAGCTTATTCTTCTAGGGATTTAACAGATATTTTTTTTGATTTTGATTTATGTGCTTTTGGTAGTGTAACAGTTAGGATGCCATTTTTTAATTCTGCTTGTATTTTATCTGCTTCAATATCGCAAGGTAGAATTACTGATCTTGAAAAAGATCCCCAATAACATTCTTGATAATAATAATCTTCTTCGCGGGCAGTAGTACAATTTTTTCTTTCACCTTTTATGATAACCATATCATTATCGATAGTAATATCGATATCTTCTGGAGTTACTCCAGCAATAGTAGACTTAATGATAATATCTTCATCTGTTTGATAAACATCAATAGTCAATTGTCCCTCATAATCTGCTGCCCATTCTTCTTGATCTTGTTTAGTTTTTGTTTGAATATTTTTAGTATTATTAAACTGAGTATCTTCTAATTTTTCCTCAGTATTTTTATTTTTAAGTAATTTACTAAAAAAAGATTTTTTGTTTTTTTCTGACATATTTTTTAAAATTATAGATAGTTAATACTTTTATTATAAAATAAAATTAATTTTAAGCAATGGTAACTTTTTTTGAAAAATGATCCATATCTTTTAATTTTTTTATTCTAAATGCTAGTATTATATACATGCTAATTAAAAAGGCAATTAAAATAAACAAAGTTAGAATAGTTTGAGTAGAGACAATAGAATTATAAATACCATGTATAGCAATTGCTATTATAAGACCTTTCCAAATAGGATTTTTCTTTTTATCATCTTGAGTAGAAAATTTATTTATGCTTAAGTAGTAGCCAACCATACCAGTAGTAATGGCATGCATTAGGGTGGCGGTGGCAAAGCGCAGGACAATTATACCCTGACCTTCAGCTGATATTACTATTAAATTTTCCAAAGAAGCAAAGCCCAAACCAGCCACTACACCATAGATTATCCCATCTATTGGTTCATCAAAAGCTTTATTTTTAAAGGCTACTTTTTTTACTACGTAATATTTTAAATATTCTTCTATTGGAGCTACTATAAATAAAGAAGCAAAAATAATAGTTAAGAGATTTTCCGCATCAATAAAAGGGAAAAAAAATTCAGCGGCATATTCAAAAACTATAGCTGGCAAGGTTATAGCCATACCAGCTAAAAATATCTTTATAATTAATTTTCTAGGTTCAGGATTTTTATCTTTTCTTCGATAAAACCAAATCCAAAATATCCCAGGGATTAGGGCAATAATTATATACCAAATAACGGTTAAAAATGTCATTAAATTGTTAATTTAACTTTCTTTTTTGGATTTATACTTCGAAGAAGGATTTATTCTTTCTTTTAAGATAGAGTGTAAATAAACAACATTCATATTTTTATCTTTACAATAATCAAGTGCCTCCTTACTTTCACTACCAATTTCTATCCAGACATTTAAAATTTTATTTTCAAAACATTCCTGGCAGGCTTTAAGTGTTTTTTGGGTAGTTGTTACTATTATAGCTGCATCTAATTTACATTTAATTTCGGAAAGATTGGCATAACACTTTTTATTTAAAATTTCTATTTCTTCACTAATCGGTAGTACATTTAAATCATTTTTTAAATTTTCAAATATCTTATAACTGAGTGATTTAGGATCTTTATTAATTCCAATAAAAGCAATATTTTTTGATTGATTTAAGAAAGCATTAATTTCATCTTTAAAATTTGGAATGAGTGTATAATAATCAGACATAATATTTTTAATTTATTTTTATTTTTTGAGTTATAATATTTCAAATCAAGCTATGCTTCAATTACTTTTTGAATTAATTCTTCTAATTGTCCCTTATCTAGGGCGCCCGTATTCTCTTCTACTTTTTGTCCATTTTTAAAGAATATTAGAGTGGGAATACTCATAACACCTTGGCTTGAAGCGATATCTTGAGCTTGATCTATATCTAATTTTCCTACTTTAATTTTTCCGCTATAAGATTCGGCTATTTCATCGATAATAGGAGAAATCATTTTACATGGACCACACCATTCTGCGTAGAAATCTACTAGGACTGGTAAATCAGAATTCATAACTTCTTCTTGAAAATTTTCACCGGACAATTTTACAATAGACATAATTTTGAATTAATTATTATAATATTATTTTATTATAATTTACTAAATAATTATGGTCAAACGTATATTTATTTACTACGTACGAAAGTTTTTAACATAATTAGAGATTTAAGATATTTATTCTATTAGATGGTTCAAACTATCTACTAGAGATATTTTTTTGTATGCTGTTCACTAAAAATAATTTTTCTAGAGTTTTTATTTACATGGGTTATCTTTATTTTTAAAGTATTTTTCGGTAGTAATTTATGAATTTTTTCGGCCCATTCAATAGCTACGACTGAATTTCTATCACTGATAATTTCTTCAAAATCTAAATCAATTATTTCTTCAATATTTTTAATTCTGTATAAATCAAAATGATAAAGCCAATTTATTTTTTTATGATTTAAAACCTTGTATTTTTTAAAAATTACAAAAGTTGGGCTTGATATTTTTTCCTTAATATTCAAACCAAGAGCCAATCCTTGGATAAAGGTAGTTTTACCTGAGCCTAAATTACCTTCGAAGGCTATAGTTAAGCCGTAATCCAAACTTTTAGCTAAATTTATAGCAATATTTTGAGTTTGTTTTCTGTCTTTAGATAAGATTTTTAAGTTCATTTGTCTATAAAAATATAAAGTATTTAAAAAAATTACCAAAATAATTAAATATATTGAAAATATAAAAGCTACATTTTTCTTAATATTATATTAACACAAAACTATATTTTATCCATCACGTACGAAATTCTAAAGTTAAAAGAAATGTTTTTTGGGGTAAATAAATACTTATTAACTTATATAATTTTTTTAATAACCACGGAATTTCGTACGTGATCTATGTTGACACACTTTTTTGGTTAATATAAAATACAATATTCAGTTTAAAAATACTGTAGGTTATAGCTTAAACAAATTACATGGAATTATCTCCAAAACAGCAAGGATTTGAATTAATCCAAAAAAGTAAAAAAATTTTATTAGTAACTAAAGAAAATCCAGAAGCTGATTCTATTGGTAGTCTTTTAGCCCTAGGAATTGCTTTGGAAAAAATAGATAAGGAAGTTGATATGGTGGCAAATGGAAAATTAGATCCCGCTTTTTCATTTTTACCTTATTTTGACAAGGTAAGAGATAATTTAAAGAATAATAAAAATTTTGTAATTACGCTGGATACTTCCGAAACAAAAATTGGTCAATTCAGCTATGATTTTGATAATGATGGTAATAAATTAAATATCTACATCACTCCTAAAAATGGTGATTATGATTCAAAACATATTACTACCAAGAAAGTTGGTTCGCAATATGATTTAATAATTTGCATAGGTAGCTTGGATTTAGAATCAATAGGAACTGTGTATAATCAAAATACCGAACTTTTTTATGAAACTCCTATTATTAATATTGATAATCAGTCAGCTAATGAACTCTTTGGGGAAGTTAATATTGTTGATTTAAAGGCTTCATCTACGGCAGAAGTTTTGTATCCATTTTTGGAGTTTTTTGATAAAAATGCTATAGATTCTAAGATTGCTACCTGCATTTTATCTAGTATCATATTTTCAACCAGAAGCTTTCAGGCAGCTAATACTACTCCTCAAGCATTTAACCTGGCTTCTGAATTAATATCACTAGGGGCTGATCAACAAAAAATTATTCAAAGCCTGTATAAAAATAAATCTTTAGATAGTTTAAAGCTATGGGGAAGGGCATTAGCCAGAATAAAATTTGATAATGATTATAAAATTGTTTGGACATTAATAACTCGTGATGATTTTAAAAAAACTAATTCTAGTGAAAAAGATTTAGTGGGTATAGAAGATGAGTTAGCAGCTTCTATAACCGAAGCCGAAATCATTATTATTTTGTATGAAAAAGAAAATGAAATAAGTGGATTAATTAAAACTTTAAAGAAATCAAATTTGGAGATTTTATCAAAGCGTTTTAATGTTTCTGCTCAAAATGATTTAATACATATTAGTTTTAAAGATAAAACACTATTCGAAGTAGAGCAGCTTGTGTTTGAAAAAATAAAAACAAAAATATCATAGTATTTTGTATAAGATTAAGCATAATTCAAGATAATGTTTTATTTTTGTTTTATTTTTGATAGAATATAAAATATTTATAAACAAGTTAAAAAAATGGCGAAATATAAAATAAAACAAGATATGGAAAAATGCATAGGCTGTGGTACTTGCGTTAGCCTATGTCCTTCCAATTGGGAAATGAAAGATAATGGCAAGGCTTATCCAAAAAAAACTGAAGTAGAAGAATTGGGCTGTAATAAACAGGCAGCAGATTCTTGTCCAGTACAATGCATTAGCATAGAAGAATAAAAATTATAGCTCGGCTAAAAAATATGGTAAAAACAAAAATAGTTACCAATGAAGAATTAGAAGAAGAAAGAGAAAAAAGATTAAAAGAAAAGTTAACCAATTTAAATGAAGATGCTCTAGAAAGACTGACTATTGAAAAATCCCAGACACTAGGGATACCTTATATTAATTTAAAAGGCTTTCCTATTGATAAAGAGGCTCTGCTTTTGGTTTCCAAAAAAGATGCTATATTGGCTAAAATTATACCTTTTTATGAAAAAGATAATATTCTCAAAATTGGTATAGTCGATGTTAATAATAAAAAAGCAGAAAAGGTTATAGTAGATTTAAAAGAAAAAAAATATGAAATTACCATTTTTCTAATATCCGAAGTCAGTTTTAAATATGCTTATAATTTTTATAGTCAGGTATTAGTTTCTAAAAAAACTATCGAGAAAGTTGAAATAAGCGAAAAGGAGCTTGAAGAAGCTAGAAAAATGGTAAAAAATGTATCTGATTTAAGATCTTTAATTAGAAAAGTATCAACTACAGAAGTTATTGATATTATTTTTGCTGGGGCGCTTTTAACTAATTCTTCAGATATACATGTTGAGCCAGCAGAAGAAGATATTGTTTTGCGTTATCGTATTGACGGTGTTTTGCAAGAAATAACTAAGATTGCCCAGGAAGCTTATCCAAAAATATTATCTAGAATCAAATATTTAGCAAGATTAAAGTTAAATGTATCCGATATTCCGCAAGATGGCAGATTTACTATAACTTCAGGTGATCTTGAAATAGATATTAGGGTTTCAGTTCTACCTTCTGGATATGGTGAATCAATAGTAATGCGTCTTTTGGGGGTAGGGGCGATGAAATTAAAGTTAGATGACTTAGGATTCAGAGAGAGAGAATTAAAACTATTAAAAAAAGAAATAGCTAAACCTACAGGATTGATTTTAACTACAGGTCCTACTGGTTCTGGTAAAACCACTACTCTATACTCTTGTTTAAATGAAGTTAAATCTTCAGAAATTAAAATTATAACCCTAGAAAATCCTATAGAATATAGACTTGAGGGAATAGTGCAGACACAAATTGATGAGGAAAAAGATATGACTTTTGCCAACGGTTTACGGTCTATTCTAAGGCAAGACCCAGATATAATAATGGTAGGTGAAATTCGTGATTATGAGACAGCTGATATTGCTGCTCAAGCAGCTCTAACTGGGCATATAGTATTTTCAACCCTACATACTAATGATGCTGCCGGGGCTATTCCGCGTTTGGTAAATATGGGAGTTAGGCCTTATACTATAGGACCAGCTTTATCTGTGGTAATAGGCCAGAGATTAGTTAGAAAATTATGTAAAAAATGTAGAGAATCATATAAGCCAGAAGAAAAATTAATTGAAGAATTAAAAAATAAACTAGGTAAATTTTATCCCCAAGAAGGCTTAAAAGAAATATACAAAGCCAAGGAGAAGGGATGCCATGATTGCCATGAAACAGGTTACTCTGGTCGAATGGGCATCTATGAAATATTTCAAGTTGATGAAAAAATAGAAGCTTTAATTAATCAGAGGGCATCTTCTCAGGATATATTTCATGCCGCTGTTGAACAAGGTATGATGACTATGGAACAAGATGGACTTTTAAAAATTATTGAGGGAGTTACTGACTTGGATGAAGTTAGAAGAGTAGTAGATTAAGAATTATATTTTAAAAAATAAAAAGGATTCTAATATCAGGATCCTTTTTATTTTTTAAAGCATTGCTTTACTAGAATTGAAAAATATGCTATAATAAATATGTAAAAGAATATAAATTTTGATATTTATACTTAATAAAAGAAGAAAAATCTAATATTGTTTTAAGTAGGTTGATAATAAAAAGATAAACTATTATTTATGTTTAGGTTAAATTCAGACAGTGTATAAATTTAGAATTATAAAAGTAAAAAAATATAAAACAAACAACAAAATGATTAAAATAAAAAAATGGACAATATTTTTCTTTTATATGATAATGGTTTTTATTTTGTCTGGTATTTTAATTTTTCTAATTTATATTGAAGATGAAGTAGATCCCAATATTATTCCCTTAAGTCATGATGGGATAGTTTATGTTTTTTCTGCTGTAATAATTATTGGAACTTTATTTTTTACAGGCTATATGTTTTCAGATGTAATATCAAGTTTTAAGAATAGTGGGAAGAACGATAAAATTTTAAAAGAAGGTAGATTAGCTCGTGCTAAAATAATTAAACTAAACGAAAATGATGAATCAGTAGTTACAGTTAATGATCAACCTTTTGTTTCTCTAACTTTAGAAATTTATGATGGTAATAAAAAGCCATACCAAGTTGATTTAAAGACTATAATTTCAAGATTGTATGTACCTCAATTTCAAGAAGGAAAGTATTTAAAGGTTAGAATCAGTCCTAATGATCCAAATGAAGTGGTTATAGATCAAACGAGTTTTTCCATTAATCCATCTAAAAACAGTATTGCCAGTTCAAATAATTCCCAAACAAAAAACAAAAAAGCTAAAAAATTATTTTATATATGGTTTATATTGCCAATTTTAGGTAT
This sequence comes from uncultured bacterium, assembly GCA_963746775.1. Classification (GTDB taxonomy): domain Bacteria; phylum Patescibacteriota; class JABMPQ01; order JABMPQ01; family CAVVCK01; genus CAVVCK01. The sequence goes on along the minus strand of CAVVCK010000001.1, from coordinate 458,101 downwards.
TCTCGTAGCTTTAGAAAATTATTATCCTGAGGCAATTCCATTCAATAAAGATGTTTATGGAAGTATAATAGCAATTTTTGCCATTACGGCTTTAATTACTAGCATGTTTAGTTCTTTTAAGGGATTATTTAAGCATCTGTTTTTAGGGAAGGATGATAAGCGAATTTTAAAAACAGGCAAGCCTGCCTTAGCTACTATATTAAACATTAAAGAAAGTGCTGAAGGAATAGTTACTATTAATGGACAACCCTTAGTAGCATTGGAAATGGAGGTTGATGATGGGGCAGAAAAATATAAAACAGAACTGGAGACTATTATTAGGAGATTAGATTTACCAAAATTTCAGCCTGGTAAAAAATTTTGTGTTAAAATTGATCCAAATAATAAGTTGAAAATTGTTTTTGATTCTAGTAAAGAGATTTTAAAGAAAATAAAAATAAAAAAATAATAAATTATTATAAAAAAAATGAATAAAAAATTAATCTGGTTTATTATAGCAGATTTAATTATTACGGGAGGTATTTTGTTATTTGTGTTTTATTTTAATTCTGGCAGTTCTCAAGACCAGAATAATTCAGACTTTTCTTTATCTTCTGAACAAAATAGTAATGTTGAAAATATGACTACAGAAGAAACAGAAGATTCTTCCAGTAATATAATTATTATTACTCTTATTTCTTTGTTAACCGTTGTTATTACTGCATTTTCTTTTAGGAGTTTATTTAAATATGTTACCAACAGCAATGATAGAAAAAAAATTTTAGCTAATGGTCGTTTAGCTAAGGCTAAAATTATCGAATTGGGAGAAAGTGGACGAGGAGTAGTAACTATTAATAATCAACCTTTTGTTTCTTTAAAATTAGAGGTCTATGATGGTAGCAACTCTCCTTATCAGACAGAAATAAAAACTATTATCGGTAGACTTGATGTTCCTAAATTCCAACCGGGCAATATGCTTGCTATTAAAATTGATCCTAAGGACAAAATGAAAGTAGCAATTGATCCTGAAAGAGATATATAAATTAATAGAAGATTATAGTTTATTAATAATATTGTCTGTATTAACTAAACTATTTATGTAAATAGTTTAATTGATTATGTTTTTAAGCAAAAACTAGTCTTTTATGTTTTTTAAATTCAAGACAGGTGTCAAATATTAAATAAAAAATAGTTCCAGAAAAAGGTTGGAGTGAAATTGTTTTGGGTGCCAAGGAAAATAGTATTTATTTTTTTGAGGAAATCAGAGGAGGAAATAATAGTTGAGAAAATTATTTCAGCTAGATGGAAATCTCTAGGGATTATGGTTTTTTTCAAAAATGGGGAAGCTAATCAAATTTATTTTTATAAAGTTAATAATTCTGATTTTTTCTTGCTTATTTTTGATGGTTGGCTTTTGAATGTTTGATAGAGATTTTGTTTTTGTAGCTTATAGCATTCTTACTAAATTTGACCAGATAAATATATTATAATTTAAAATGTATATTTAGGAATTCAATTGACGTTTTTTTTATTAATTTATAAATTATATCTATAATTTTGGGCACGTGGCGGAACTGGTATACGCGTACGTTTCAGGAGCGTATGGGTTTATCTCTTGAGAGTTCGAATCTCTCCGTGCCCATTTTAAAACACTTTATTTTTGATCATATTTTCTAGTGTATTTATCAAAAACAGTAACATGTTTTTTCCTAGGATCATCAGGCGCTTCATTTTTATGTTCCCAAACAATTGCTGAATATTCTTTATCTGTTAGCAACTCCAATGAAAAATTTTTTGGAATACTTTATCAGGCTGTTCATTATAAAGTGTGTTGGTATTGTATAGATAAGCTGCAGTTTCGTCTAAATTAGCAGTTCTAGCTTCTAGGCCTTCGGTAAATGTTTTTTTAGAGCTTCTTTTAATATTTCAATTTTTTCTTGTTTGTTGGCTTCTATTTCGTTTTGATTTAAATTTTCAGGCATTTTTTTTATTAATTGTTGGGTTTAGAGTACTTAATAGAAACCTACCTTATTTTTCTACTTAATTATTTTTGATATATGTACTCATCTAACAGGATAATACTATCCTGTAGAAACCGCCATATGTGTGTGGATATTACCAAATGGCCTGGATTTTTTTAAATAATATGTTATATTAACAGCAATGGCGTGATTCGCGCCTTTTTTATTTTATAGTATTTATATTATGGCAGAAGATGTAATCTTAAGATTTGATCAAGTAAATTTTGAATATGATTATCATAAGCCTATTTTAGACGAGGCTAGTTTTAGCGTCCACAAAGGTGCAAAAATAACTCTAATGGGACAAAATGGCGCTGGCAAGAGCTCTTTATTTTCTTTAATCATGGGTGAATTACAGCCAAAATCTGGTAAGGTAAATATTTCTAATAAAGCTAGCATTGCTACAGCCCGCCAAGTGATAAAGCGCGAAGATTTTGTTTTGTCGATTACGGAATATTTTGAAAAAGCTTTTGAGATTCCTCCAGCTAATTTGGCTAGTCGAATTTTTAAAGTTTTACAAGTGGTAAATTTAGATGTACCAACTGACAGAAAAGTTGGAGATCTCTCTGGCGGACAGCAAGCGAGACTTTTATTGGCGTATGCCTTGATTCAAAATTCTGATATTCTTTTACTTGATGAACCGACCAATAACCTTGATCAGGCTGGCATAGATCATCTAATCGAATTTCTTATTATGTATGACAAAACCGTAATTGTAATTTCACATGATGCGGATTTTTTGAATTGTTTTACTGAAGGCGTTATTTATTTAGATGTTTTTACTCATAAAACTGAGACTTATGTTGGTGATTATTATTCTGTGGTGGAAGAGATTAAAAATAGAGTAGAACGCGAGCAAAGAAAAAATGCTCAGCTTAAAAAATCAATTGCTGATCGTAAGGAAAAAGTTAATTTTTTTGCCAATAAAGGCGGTAAGATGAGGCAACTAGCCAAAAAATTGAAATTAGAAGCAGCGGAGATGGAAGAAAATATGGTTAATGTTCGGAAAGAGGACAAGACGATTAGAGAATTTAATATCCCAGTGCAAGATATTACCGGAGAGATTGTTAAAATTAGCGCGGTCAAAGTTATTAAAAATCATGAGCCAATTATTAAAAAAGTTGAAATAATTATTCGCAAGAGAATGCATCTTTTAATTATTGGACCAAATGGGATAGGCAAAAGCACATTATTGCGGACGCTGGTAAATAATAAAGATGAAAATGCTAAAATTTTAGAAGATGTGCGAGTTGGTTATTATAGTCAGGATTTTTCTAATTTGGATTTTGATCAAACTGTTTATGACTCTCTTTCAAGTATTTTGGCTAGCGGATTAGGTGAGCAAGAGCTGCGTTCGGTTGCCTCAGGATTTTTGATTAATGGAGATTTGATGAGCCATAAAGTGGCTGATTTATCGGAAGGGCAGAAAGGATTATTGAATTTTGCGCGCTTGACTTTAATGCAGCCGGGAGTTTTGATCCTAGATGAGCCAACTAATCATATTAATTTTCGTCATTTACCCATAATCGCTAAAGCAATTAATGATTACAAAGGCGCGCTGATAATGGTTAGCCATATGCCTGATTTTGTAGAGCAAATAAAATTTGATGAGGAATTGGATTTGGGAATTTTATAATCTATTTTGCAATATTTTTATCTTTCTTAAGCTTGTACCAACCAATTGCTACTGGCAATATTATAGTAGAGAAATAATAGAAATAGACATCAAGTTTATAATAATTATTTGAGCCAAAGAGTTTGACTATAAAGGCATAATCTAAAATTATAGCTATTATTGTCCAGATTATACCGACGACTAGGTAACAACCAAGAGAATCTCTTTTGACCTTTTTGAATAAAATTAAAATTGTAACTAGCCAGCCGAAGGGGGCAATAACCCAACCCAGGAGATTTTCGGGAATGAAAGCAAAGAAGATTATTCCTAGGATGTAGCCGAATAACCAGAGTAAAAATCCCCAGAGAAGGGTATTTAGGATTGTTTTTTTCTTTTTTTCGGGCATTTTTTTGTTTTAATTATTAACGATCGCTACAGATTAATATCTGTAGCGATCGGAATATTTATTTTTACTTATTTGCTTGTTTATTGAGTATTATTCTAAGAAAATCATTGTGAAAAATTTCAAAAATTATAATAATAATAGAAATTCCAAAAAATTCCCAGAATCCTGCAATAGTAATTTTACCGATAGCGATAAGTAAAATATAACCAATGAAGAGTGTTTTAAACGGAGAAAATAATGTTTTTGGTAAGTCTGATAAATTAATCATATTTTTTGGTTAAAAAATAATTTATTTCGCTATAGATGAATATTTGTAGCTATCAAATCTAATCTACTTTATAAGATAAATACCTAATATTATTAGTGACATACCTAGTCCAAGTCCGAATATTTCTCCTCTAATATAACACCAAATACCATATAAAAATCCGCCAGCTTGTATTTGATCTCGTACTAAACGAAACATAACGGGCTGGTTTAATAGGCGGCTTAAGATCCAAAATCCTCCGAAGATAATTAATATATAACCGACAATATTCATAGTAATATAAATTAAATATTATTAATCTTAGATCTAATTGCTGCCACACGGAATTACGTGTTCATTTACTAATACCTGGTTAGTTTACAAATGAGTGCGCATCTATCAGAAGAAACTTTTTTCTTCCTACTCCGTGTAAGCTAATATATTAACTGTAATTTAAGCCAGGTCTTATAAATCCTCGGTTAAAGATATTAATACTTCACAGACGTGCAACAGTCAATTTTTCTATTAACATGTTGTAATGTTAATTAATATTGACTGCCGTTCATGTGGCAGCAGTTAAATTTAAATGTGTACATAGATTGGTAATTTTATGTTTTACTTAATTAAATTTACTGCTAGTGTTATTTTTCTAGTTTTTTTATAATATTAATTATTTGATTAATATCTAGATCCTCTATTTCTATCTTACGTTTAACAAGATGATACCATGAATGTGTTTTATGATTTGAATTGTCTTTTAACTTTTTAGCCAGAGTGTATAATCTTTCAACTGCTCTGTTTTCTGTGCCAAAATCATTTCTTTTTTTATATAAATTGTCGAGTATAATACCAAAATCTTTGAAACGTCTTTTATTTATATCAAAATAAAGTTCTTTATTTTCTTTCTTTTTTTCAGGATATTTTTTTCTTAATATATCAATAATAAGATTTTCAATAATTTTACGAGCTAAAATAAAGACAGCTGTGTAACAGTTATTATTATATGCTCTATGAAGTTCATCTATGTGTTCCTTTTTAAAATAATCATCTGTTTCGTAATTAAAAAGAATTTGTTTCTTTGTTTTGCTAGTTTTTATACTTTTTATTTTAATTTTTTCAGGAATTACTTCCATAGAGGGTAGTGTTGCCTTATCTTCGTTATCTAGTTTTCGGAAGACTGTCTTACCGTTTTGTCTTGCATATATTTGGGCTACTGCATTTTTTGTTAGTCCTGAGTAATCTTTAACTAAATTATAAATATTTTTTTTAACTGTTCTTTCTGAAATATTAAGTTCATTTGCTAGTTTTTCAACTATTTCCTGATTTAGCTTTTTCATTTTAATTATTCTTCTTACCTTTTTTTATTAATTTTGCTAGTTTATTTATTTTATATATATCGCAACCAATTAATTTACGAATATCAAGTTGAGTAGTTCCTAGTTTCAGTAATTCTACTATAAGAAGCAGTTCTAAGAGCTCTGTTGAACTATTTGTATTTTCCTTTTTCGGCATATATTTTAATATTAAGATTTATTTTTTAACTTACTTAACGTTACTTCTATTGAGTTTTTAGAAGTTCCAATGATTTCGGCTATTTGCTTATTTGTAAGGCTAAATCTATTTAAAAACTTAATTTTGTCTTTATTTGTTGCCTGTTTATTTCCCCTTTCTAGAGACATAGAAATTAAAACACTTAATTTGTTGGATATGTCTGCTAATAGTTTTTCAGTTTCCATATGATTTTAGTTATTTTTATTATTTAGTTTACGAACGATAGCAATTTCTTTGCGAATATGACTATCTTTTTTATTTAATATTTGTCCTATTTCTTTGGATTTGAGGCCAAAAGAGTAGAGAAAGGTGATTTTACTTCTAAGAGTTTTGAATTCTTTCGACTTAGATTCTAATATGTGGATTAATAATGATATTATAATGTCTGTACGTTGATTTAAGAATTTAGTTTTGTCTTGAGTATCCATATTTTATTAAGATTATTAACATTATTCTAGCCTATCACGTCTGTTTGTTGTTGTCAAGAGATTAAGTTACTATTTAACTTTTTGAAATAGCTGATTATAGGCAATAATTACAAAATGGTAGCTTTTTTAATAAAAAAAATTGCTATTTTAAGCAATTTTTTTATTAATTTTGATACTTAATGATATAAAAACTATAATCCAACCTTAATTTTTACATCCTTCACAACTTCCATTCCGCCCTCCCCAAATTCAACCCTCCCAGCCTTACTAGTCTCCTTCAAATCCTCAAAAAAATTCTCTAATCCTTTTTCTTTGGAATCAATTATTACTTCTTTAATTTCCTTAGCCAAAGAAATATTATTATCAGATTTTTCTTTGCGGACGTGAGATAAGATTAAGATAGCTAAGTCGCCTAATTTTTCATTTTCTTTATCAATTAAATCTTTATTTACTTCTGGCCATTTGCTTATATGAACACTTTTGTCACTCTCGGTATCTTTGAAGTAAGCTTGCCAGATTTCTTCTGTAATATGAGGAAGAAGGGGAGCCCATAATTTTACAATATTCAATAGACAAGTATAGAGTGTGTAGAGTGCAGCCTGATCTTTTTCATCTTCTTGGTAGAGCCTGTATTTAACCATTTCTAAATAATTATCAGCCAAATCTTTCCAAAAGAAATCATAAACAATCTTTTTTACCCGAGAATACTCGTAAGTATCAAAGGCTTTGGTGCATTCTTTAATTGTATTTTGCAATTTGGTTAATATCCATTTATCTATAGGTTTTAATTCTCCTGATTCCTGATTCTTAATTCCTGATTCTTCGAGGTGCATTAAGGAAAATTTGGCAACATTGAATAGCTTATTTAATAGTTTCTTTCCTTCTTTTACTTCTTCTTCTTGGAATCTTAAATTGCTTCCTAAGTTTGCACCGCAGCTCCAATAGCGCATAGAGTCAGCTCCGTATTGTTCAATTATAATATTAGGATCAACATAATTACCTAATCTTTTAGATATTTTTCTGCCGTGTTGATCTAGCCCATGTCCAGAAATCATAACGTCTTGGAATGGAATAGATTGATTATGAAAATAAGCTTTAACTACGCTATAAAATAGCCAAGTGCGAATAATTTCAAAGGCTTGGGGGCGGAGTGAAGTAGGGAATACCTTATCATTTCCAATTAAATCTCGAACGATATAGGGGGTCATAGATGAAGTCATCCAGGTATCCATAACATCTAATTCAGGTTTTGTATTAGTTGATCCACATTTAGGGCAAGGTTTATTTGGTTTATTTACAGATGGATCAATGGGCAAATCTTTTTCTTCGGGTAGAATTACTTCACCACAATCAGCACAATACCAAAGAGGGAAGGGGACGCCATAATATCGCTGTCTGGAGATACACCAATCCCACTTAAGGCTCTCCACCCAGTCAATGTATTTTTTATGCATGGATTCAGGGTACCAATTTAATTTCTTGCCATATTCTAGGAAAGCTTCTTTATCATCTAGGAGTCTTATAAACCATTGTTTAGTGGGAATGTATTCGACATCAGTACCGCAGCGTTCATGAACGTGAGTAACATTGTTTAGTTTTTCTATTTTTTCAATAGCGCCTGCTTTATTTAAGTCTTCTATAATTTTTTTACGGGCTTCACCAATGCTTAGGCCTTGGTAATTTCCGGCCTTATCATTGAATTTGCCGTCTGGATTTAGAATATGAATAGGCTTGGCTTCCTTGTGTCTGGAAAGCCATTCAATACACTCGCCACCGCCATAGGAGCAGAAATAGACAACGCCTGAGCCATATCTAGGATCTACACCTTCGTTATCGGCTGTTAGTTCTACTTCAGCTCCAGTTAGAGGCATAATAACGGTTTTGCCGATTAAGTTTTTGTAGCGCTTATCAGTAGGATTGACTGATATTCCCATACAAGCGGGTAGAAGTTCTGGTCTAGTGGTAGCAAATACTAAGTTTTCACCCGTGTCTTTTATTTTAACTTTTATATGAACTAATTTAGTCTTTCTTTCTTCAGGTTCCAAATCTGCTTGAGCGATAGCAGTCTGGCAAGTCGTACACCAAAGAATTGGTTTATTCGCTCTATAAATTTTGCCTTTATTATATAAATCCAAAAAACTCCATTGAGATCGGCTCTGACAAAGGGGATTGATAGTACTATAAGTTTTAGACCAATCAACGGAAATTCCTAAATCTGTCCAAAGTTTTCTATAAGTCTCCGCTCCTTTTTTGGTTTCTTTAAGGCAAAGGTCTATAAATTCCGGCCGAGAAATATTTTTTTTATTTACTTTATATTTTTTTTCTACAAATCTTTCAGTCGGCAAACCATTATCATCAAAACCCATAGGGTAATAGACATTAAAGCCTTTCATTCTTTTATAGCGCACAATAAATTCTGCCTGAGAGTAGCTCATAATATGGCCTTGATGAAGGTGATCAGCGGATACATAGGGAGGTGGAGTATCTACTGAATAAATAGGCTTGTCAGATTTTTCATCAAATTGGTAAATTTTTTCTTCTTCCCAGAATTTATGCCATTTTTTCTCTGATTCGAGGTGATTGTATTTTTTATCTAGTTTCATAAATATATTTTATTTTAAATTATAAAGTTATTATTGCGGATAAAGGAGGGAGTGTAAAGATTGATTACGTAGGGGCAGAACATTGTTCTGCCCCTACGTAATTTTTTAGTTCAATTTCAAATTCGGATCAACTATAACCTTATCCCAGGTCGTATAATTTTTATTTAAAACATGGTAATAAGCAGCTTGAGCTACCATAGCGGCATTATCAGTGCAATATTGGAAGTCTGGATAATAAAATTCAGTTTTTTCTAATTCTTGATTGACAGCTGTTTTTAATTTTCTTCTTAATAATTTATTAGCTGATACACCGCCAGCGAGTAGAACTGATTTTACGTTATATTTAGTCGCTGCTTTAATAGTTTTAGAGACTAGTACATCCACGACAGCTATCTGGAAAGAAGCGCAGATATTATTTATTTCTTGGGGAGAAAATTTATTATGTTTTTTCTGGACTAAATATAGCACCTCTGTTTTAAGTCCGGAAAAAGAAAAATCAAAATTATTACTATTGATCATAGGTCTAGGGAAGGAATAAGCTCGGGAATTTCCCATGTCAGCTTTTTCTGAAATAACAGGGCCCCCGGGATAACCAATATTTAACAATTTAGCGACTTTATCGAAAGCCTCGCCAGCGGCATCATCTCTGGTTGAGCCTATTTCTTGGTATTGGCCATGATCTTTTATTAAAATAAGATTAGTATGTCCACCAGAGACAACTAAAGCTAGAGCAGGGAATTCAATTTCACTATTTTCAATGAAATTAGAATAAATATGAGATTCTGTGTGATGGATAGGTATTATGGGAATTTTTAGAGCAAAGGATAGAGATTTGGCTGTGTCTATGCCAATCATTAGTGATGTAATTAATCCTGGACCATTAGTTACGGCAATATAGTCCATCTTATTTAACTTAACATTAGCTTTAGTTAAGGCTTTATCAATAGTGGGAATTACAGTTTCAATATGTTTACGGGCAGCGATTTCTGGTACTATTCCACCGAACTTTGCGTGCATTTTTTCTTGAGAATAAACAATATTAGACAATAATTTCTTGCCGTCTTTTAATATTGCAATTGAAGTTTCATCGCAAAACGTTTCTATAGCTAAAATAAGCATAAATTTTATTTAGTTTATGCTTATATTATAACTATATTTTTATATTTGGAAATAAAAAACCGTCTAAAGAAGACGGTTTATATTTTTGTGAGTTATTTAGAAAACAGAAATTACAACATTAGAATTTTCTGGATTTCCTGCAATATCGTAGCTACGTATATAGAGAACTTTTGGTGTAGCTAGGTTTACATTATAATTAAGGAAATGCGGATCAGATTGTAATCCAGTTAACTGGTTATATCTATTATAAACATTAAAAGTGAATGTTGCAGTATAATTTCCAGCACCAATGCTTGCACAAGTTATAGTACTATCATTATATGTCCATTGAGTTGGGCATGTTCCATCCTCATGTATAACAGTTAACGCTTTCGCTGCTCCATGGTCAGCTAAATCCTGAATAATATCTCCGTGGGCAGTTATATCTCCCGAAAAAGTACCAGTAGCTACACTTAAATCAGCAGAACTTGAAATATCACTACCCATTATAGTTCCATCAGTAAGTTTAGCACTAGTAATTGAACTATCAGCCAAATCAGCAGTAGTTATTGTCCCATCTAATATATTATTACTATTTACTACTCCTGTACCAACTAAATTGTTAACAGTTAAATCACCAGTTATCTCCATATCATCATTAACAATAAGCTCACGATCATCATTTAATCCTGGTCCGGCATTTTCTCCTCTCCAAATACGTCCATCTATTCTGACATCATCACCAAAAGTTACTGGCATTTCTGTTCCTGTATCTGTATCCGTGGTTTCGTTGATAATTGTTCCATTAAAAAAAGTTACACCACCATATCCCTGAGCACCGATACGAATTGAATAGGCTCTAGCGGTACCAAGCACTCGTAGTTCTTTATCAACAACAAGTGATGAGGCAGGTTGTAATTCATTAGCGGTAGAGGCAGAAGCAAAACCAGCTAAGACAAAGATGCCCAAAATTGTTAGGAAAGGCAATAGTTTTTTCATTTTGTTTTTTTATATTATTTTATATTTTTATTAATAAGGTTCTGTATAGGTATAAGTGATTTTTGCTCCATCAAAGGATAATAATGAAGAAGCAGCACCGAAGTTTAACCAAATCGTATAAGTATAATCATTATCAACTGTGGCATTATCAATAGTAGAATCTGTTAACAATACTTTTCCAGAGCTAGAACTTGAATTTACAGAAGCGAGATTTTGAGTAACAGGAGAACCATCTGTCAATTGATTTCTTTGTAATGTTATTGTCAAATTTGATGCGTGTGTGTCTTCCACATTAGCGGTAAAACTAGTAATATTAGCCCCGTTAGGTAAATGTACTGGGCAGTAGAAAAATGCTACAGATCCTGCATAGAAACGTGTGGCATCTAGAGTAAAATTAGATGAATTACTTCCTCCTGTGCAATCGGCTGGTGCAACATTTACTTCTCCTGTTCTAGCATCCCATTCAGGTGAAGACTGGGTTACAACATAATCATCATCCACCCTCAACGTCACCTCTCCACTTGTTCCTCCGCCAGATAATCCTGTTCCAGCAGTAATTCCGGTAATATCACCTCCATTTACCCATTCTAAAGCCTCTCCGTTATAGGATAGTACTTGATTAGTTGAAGCAGCATTAGTAGTAGCTAGGTTATTAGTATGAATTACTCCTGTTCCTAACAAATTACCTACAGTTACCTCACCAGCAAAATAGGCATCTTTCCACTGATTATCTTCCGTCCCTATATCGTTAACATTATTTAGAGCAGGCATTAGCGTATCGGCTATCTTTAAAGGCATATCATCAGCTGTTCCTTTAGAAGGCCCTCTCCAAATCATACCATCTACTCTTAAGTCATCACCCATAGTCAGAGGAACACTACCTGCTGAATTATTAATCATGGTACCATTGAAAAAAGTTACTCCGCCTTCGCCGGTAGTTTTACCAATGTAAGCAGAATCAAACCTGGCAGTACCATTAACTGTTAGATCCTCGTTGTAGGTAATAGTTTGAGCTGGTTGAAGATCGGTAGCGGGGGAAGCAGAGGCTAGATCCACCAAAGCGAAGATGCCTAAAATTGTTAGGAAAGGCAATAGTTTTTTCATTTTGTTTTTTTATCTGGCAGAGTCTTTTTAAATTATTATTTATTATAACAAAAATTTTATAATTTTAAAAATCATTTTATTAATAAGGTTCTGTATAAGTATAAGTTATAGTAGCACCATAATAACTTAGGTTTGTAGAGGATAATCCTAATTCTAAATAATAACTATAACTACTATTATCAATAGTTTTCAAAACATCTAAAATAGTATCGTCATAACTGCTACCATCACTATCAGTTCCTGTTGGTGATTGTACAGTAGCTAAATAACTAGGTGCAGCAGCTACTCTGCTATGTGCTAATAAGTCTAACCTAGCTTGTTTAGAAGCATCGTCATCATCGTAATAAAAATCTAATCTTGCTATAGTAGATCCATGAGGGAGATCAACTTGGGCATAATATTTTTCAGCGGCAACATTTGTACCAGTTAACTTATATCCTAGATGTGTATAATTATAATCAGTACTTCCTCCTGGATCAGTATCATAATAGTTCTTTTTAGGGGTGAAGGCGCCGGGAGCCACACTTACATAACCAGTTCTAGAACTCCAGGAAGGAGAAGATTGGGTTACGAATCGACTATCATAGGCAGAACCTGATTGATAACTAGAAGTAAGATCGGCTCCTGCTATGGTGCCATCCTGTATTTTAGCTGAAGTTACCGCATTGTTTGCTAGCATAGTATTAGTTATGCCAGTGCTAGAGACGCTTAAAGATACATCACCTGATGTTCCACCGCCCGATAAACCAGAACCGGCGCTAACTGCAGTTATATCACCGCTATTTCCTGCGACTGGAATCCATTCTAGATTACCCTCGGAATTATATGACAAAACTTGTCCTGAGGAAGCAGAATTAGAAGTAGCTAGATTGTCTGGATGAATTATTTTTGATCCTTGTAAATTGCCAACACTAACAGTGCCGGTGAAGTAAGCATTTCTCCACTGAGAGTCTGTTTGTCCTATATCATAACTATTATCACTATTAGGTTTCAGAGTATCACCTATTTTTAAAGGGTTATTACCACCTTCTTCTGTTCTGAATAAAATGCCATCTATCCTTATATTATCGGCAAAAGCTATAGGATTATCGATTCCGTCAGTAGTTGTAGCGTTAACAATAGAACCATTAAAGAAAGTTACACCTCCTTCGTTTTGTTTACCTATTTTAATGGAATTAAAGATACCAGTTCCATTTACTGTTAAATCTTCATTGATTGTATAAGCGGCAGGCTGTAATTGATCAATGGTTGAAGCTGAAGTCAAATTTATTAAAGTAAATATGGCTAGTAAGTTTAGAAGTAGGAATAAAGAGATTTTTATTTTCATTTTTATGGATTTTTATTTTTATTTTATAGAATAATTTTTAGAAGAATTATTCTAAACCTGAAACATAAGTTCCGCCTTCAAAATATTCCGGGTAGGCTAAAAAATTTGCGTAAACAGTTTTCTCATCATTATATCTATATATTTTGACCCAAGCTTGTCCTCCTGATGCTTGTGTCATAATTATTTCATCTTTACCGTCTTGATCATAATCAATAGAACTTACATCTACACCACCTCTGAAGCTAGGGGAAAAAGGGAAAAAATCTATACCTCTCGGTTTACCATCAGCCTCAAAAATTCTCACGTGAGGTCCGCCGCCGGGACCAGCACCAGTTATAATTTCATCTTCGCTATCACGGTCAATATCACCAGTAGCTACTCTTACTCCGCCCTTGAAATTTTTATTATAAGCTAGGAATTCATTTTCAGTTTTTCCATTTTCGTTAATGATGGCTACTTTTGGTTCATTACCTGGACCTTGAGAGGCAACAATTTCATCTCGACCGTCACCATCTATATCTCCTGTAGCAACATCAGCACCAGTTTTTAGATTTTCACCAAAAGGAAATAATTTTCCATAAATAACATTTCCTAAATTATCAAAAACTCTAACATGAGGTGCTCCGCCAGGACCAGCTCCGGTAATAATTTCATCTATTCCATCTCCATCTAAATCACCAGAAGCTACTCTAACACCACCCATAAAACTCTCATTATAGGCTAAAAATTTTCTAATGAGTTCTTTAGTACTTTTATCATATATTTTAACATAAGGCTTGTCTCCTACACCAGCTCCAATAATAATTTCTTCAACATTATCATTACCGTCAGTTTTACCGAAGACAGCATCTCCTCCTCCATCAAAATTATGGCTAGAGGCATAAATATCAGAATTTTCTATTTTATTACCATATTTATCAAATAATTTAGCTTGAGTATTACCTCCAAGCCCTGGAATGGTAACAATTCTACTTGTCTGTTTAATGTCTATTAAATTTTTATAACCTTCTCCTAAAAATATAGCAGGATTATACCAATTAGCTAACTCTTCTTCACTCCCTAAGCCCCAATAAACCCACTGTGATTTAACATTAACATATTCACCTTTTCTAATTCCAAAATGTAAATGTTCCGACCAATAGCCATTTTCAGGACCTGAAGCGCCAATATGTCCGATTAATTGACCTTTGGTTACTTTCTGGCCTTCAGTTACTTCAACGTCAATTCCACGTAAATGGCCATAAAGGGAAACTATTTTTTCTTCGTTTAGAGTGTGTTCTATTAAAATTACAGTACCAAAACGGCTATGAATTCCAACGTGTTTTACTACACCATCCATAAAAGCATATACCGCTTCTCCGGCAGATTTAGGACAATCTGCGCCCAAATGGAATGTTTTATCTTCTCTCTCATAACCAAATTCTCCTCCATCTTGGACAATTCTCCAATTATCAACTGGATAAGCCATATTAGAGGGAAGATCACTGGCTTTAATAGTTATTAAAGGGAAAAAAGACAAAGAAAACAATAAAAATACAACCGATTTAAAGCTTAATTTAGATAAAAAATTAAATTTCATTTTATTTTTGTTTTATACCCTGTAAGGGCATATTTGTACTTAAAAATTTTGTTAAGTACTGGAAGCATATTACTTATTAATATTATAGCATATATTAGTGCTAGTTTCAATATTTCTTGACGATGGATAAAATAATGTGTAAGGTATAGAAGAAGATAATGAAATATTAGAAAAAAGTTGAAAAGAATATTTTGGATTATAAATTTAATTATTATTGCTGCCTAGGTGGCTTACCTGGAATTTTTTGTTTAGTATAAGCCACCGTAATAGGTGGCATTTTTATATACTAATAACACAATGCCAATATGCTAATTAATATGAATAATATTAATAAATATACAAGTAAATTGCTGTTTAAAAATTAGAAAATGGTAATAGAAAATAGAGATTGGAAATTTGTTTACCATTTTCTGTTATCTAATTTCTATTACTAATATCTATCTTCCAAATAACCAATTTCAACTACTAAAAAAATTATGACAACCAAACAAGAAAAATTTTATAAATTAAAGTGTGCAAACTGTGGAAAATATTTTAAAGAAGAGGAAACAACTTCTCATTGTCTGAAGTGTGGCGGACCCTTGGATGTTGAATATGATTATGAATATATAAAGAGCAGGCTTAATTTTTATTCACTAAAAAATACACCACTTTCATCGGCTAAATATATGAGTTTTTATCCTATTATGGATTTAAATAAATTAGTCAGCCTTAATGAAGGAGGAACGCCCTTAAAAAGAAGCAAACAAATAGGTAAGAAACTTGGTTTAAATAAATTATATTTTAAAGATGAAACTTCTAATCCTACAGGGGGCTTTAAAGATAGAGGAACGATGGTAGAAATGACTAAGGCTATGGAAATGGGGGCAGAAGCTATTATTACCGCCTCAACTGGGAATATGGCAGCATCTGTGGCTGCTTATGCCGCTCAAGCAGGAATTCCCGCTTATATTGTAGTACCTGAAGGAACTCCCTTGGGAAAACTAGCTCAAACTCTAGCTTATGGTGCCAGAGTAATTCAGGTGAGGGGAACTTATACTGAGTGTGCTAAATTAACTGAAGAAATTGCTCATAAATATGGATTTTATTTAGCTGGAGATTATGTTTTTCGCGGAGAAGGACAGAAATCGCAAGGCTATGAAATAGCCGAACAGCTTTACTGGAAGTCTCCTGATTGGGTGATAGCTCCGGTTGGTTGTGGTACAAATTTGTCAGCTATCTATAAAGGATTTAGAGAAATGTATGAATTAGGATTTATTGATAAGTTGCCCAAAGTTGTTGGTGTGCAACCTGAGGGTGCCAATGTAGTAGTTGAGGCATTTAAGAGAAAATCTAAAACAATGAAAGCTATAGAAAAACCTAGTACCGTGTCATCGGCAGTAGCGGTTAGTATGCCCCTGGATGGCTTAAAGTTATTAAAGGCTATTTATGGAACTCGTGGTGAGGCAATTGAAGTAACAGATGAAGATACGCTAAATGCTGAAAAAGAATTAGCGGAGAAAGAATCAATTTTTGTTGAACCTTCGGCAGCGTTGCCTCTAGCTGCACTACATAAAATGGTGAAACAAAAGAAAATTAAAAAAGATGACGTGGTTGTTTGTGTTTGTACTGGCAATGGATTAAAAGATCCTTTAACTATGTTGAAAATTTTGCCTTCTCCACCCTCGATTGAACCAAAGATGTCTGAAGTAGATAGCTATTTGAAAATGAAATTATATAATATTAAAGGAACGGTAGAAAAAGATAAAGTAAAAGAACTTTGGTCTAAGAAACCTAGTTTGGGACAATTAAAGAGAGTAATAAATAAAGATTTTGGCCTGGATTTAAATAAAGAGTATTTAAGTGCCACATATAATGAAATAGAGAGTTTTTTCAAGAAAGGAAAAGAAATGGTAGGGTCAGATTTGCAACATATTATAGAAGATGTTCTAAAAACTGTACCGGATTCAAAGAAATTAATTAAGATAGAAGATTTTGAAGTATCTACTTCTAAAAATGATAAGGCAGTAGCAGAAGTTAAAGTTTGTATAAAAAATAAATGTGTAAGTACGGACAAAGCTAAAGGTGTAGGCCCGGTTGATGCTATAATGAGAGCAGTTCGGGCAGTTATTAAAAAAGAAAAGTTAATGAAATATTGGTTAACAGATTTTGATGTAAAAATTGATCAGAAAGGAACTGATGCGACGGTGGAAGTTTCCATGAGTTTGAAAGATGATAAGGACAACAGAGTTATTGCGACCGCTACTTCTCCAGATGTAATAGTAGCCTCGATTGAGGCTTTTGAGAGGGGATACAATATACTTTATAATAAGAGAAATGGAAAATAGAATTTATAATATAGGCTAGAGATAAGTTACAAATATTAAATGTTTAAGTTCTTAATTTTATTTGATAAATAATTATTAAGATTTAATTTATATTTGTAGTATTTAAATATTTCGAACCAAGCTAAACTAACAAAAACAATCAAACCAACAAGAGCAAGATCATTTAAATGAAGAGGAACCAAATGGAAAATATTATTTAAAAAGGGTATGTATAATATTCCAAGCAGACAGATAAGTGCACTACCAATAATTATAAATAAAGTTTTATTAGCTGATCGTAGTATTTGGTAAATATTTTTTTCCCAAGAAAGATTAGTTATAATAAGTGCTATATTAGCCAAAACTAAGGATGTAAAAGCAAAAGAACGAGCTTCGTATTCTCCCATACCTGATTTTATTGTAAAGAGAAACAAGAGAAAAATTGCCAGTAATATACCCAATCCTTGTAAAATATTAATAGAAACTGTTTTAAAATTAAATATTGAATGGTGAAGATTGCGGGGCGGCCTATTCATTATTTGTTTATCTTCTTTAGCTGATTCAAAAACAACCGAGCAGGCTGGATCTATAATTAATTCTAAAAAAGCAATATGAGCTGGCAGCAAAATAATCGGTAGGTCAAAAAAAAGAGGAAGAATTGAAATGCCAGCGATAGGTATGTGAACAGCTAAGATATAGCCCATAGCTCTTTTAATATTATCAAAGATTCTTCTTCCTAACCTTACGGCGGTTATAATTGAAGAAAAATCATCATTTAAAAGAACTAGCGAGGATGCTTCGCGGGCAACATCTGTTCCACGCTCTCCCATAGCAATGCCGACATGAGCAGATTTTAGGGCTGGAGCATCATTAACACCATCGCCGGTCATGGTTACTATTTCATTATTTGCTTTTAGGGCGTTAACAATCAATAACTTTTGTTCAGGGATGACTCGGGCAAAAATATTAGTTTTCTTAATTCTTTTTCTTAATTCAAGATGATTCATTTTTTCTAATTCTTCGCCGGTAATATATAGTTCTGGATTATTAATGCCTATTTTTTTGGCTATGAATTGAGCAGTTCCTGGATAATCACCCGTAATCATAATAACGCGTATACCAGCATTGTAGGCTTCTTTTATTGCCTGGGGGGCAGTGGTACGAGCTGGATCTATAAAACCCAGTAAACCTATAAATTGAAAAGAGAAATCATGCTGATTTTTAGGAAGACTATCTTGAGAAAATTTTGCTCTAGCCACTCCTAAAATTCGTAAACCTTGATTAGACATTTTTATTACTTCTTGAAGCACTTCTTTTTTTTGAGCAGAGTTAAAATGGCAAAGATTAAAAATTGCTTCTGGTGCTCCTTTGGAAGCAATGATGAAATTTTTCTGGTCAGGAGATTGCCAAACACGTGATATTGCTAATAAGTTTTTAGATAAAGGATATTCTTTCTTCAGAGACCAACTTTGATGTAAATGTTTAGTATTTTTAAGAAATAAATTACCTGTTTTATTTAGTTCTTTTTCAATTGGGTCAAAGGGATCTTTTTGACTAGCTAAAATGCCATATTCTAAAAGGCTATGAAATTTTTCAGGCAAATTATAAGCTGTAGAATAATTTTTAATTCCACAAAATGAGTTTTGAGAATATAAACTAATTAATCTCATTTTATTCAGTGTTAGAGTACCGGTTTTATCAGTACAAAGTATGGTAGTAGCTCCTAATGTTTCTATGGCTGCCGGATGTCTGGTAAGTACTTTGTTTTTTGAAATGCGCCAAGCTCCTAATGTTAAGAAAATAATCAAAACGACAGGAAACTCTTCCGGAAGAATAGCCATGCCTAGTGTTAAGCTTGCTAATAAACCCTGAACAATATTGTCTTTTATAAAAATATAAATTAAGAGTACTAATAAACAAAGTAGGGCGCCAAAAATAACTATTAAACGAACTATTTTAGCTGTTTCTTTGTGTAAGAGAGTATCTTCTTCTTTGATTGCTTCAATACTTCTGCCAATTTTTCCTATCTCTGTGTTAGAACCAGTAGCAATAATTCTAGCTATTCCTTGTCCGCTTACTACCATTGATCCAGAATAAATAAATGGTAAATCATTACCTCCTGGTCTTTGTATTTTCAGTTTCATATCCCATTTTGTTTTTCTAACAGGAATGGATTCTCCGGTAAGTAGGGATTCATCGATGGCTAAATTTTCACAATCTAAAATAACGGCATCGGCTGGTACTCTATTGCCTTCGTGAAGAATAATAATGTCATTTTTTACTATTTCACGCCCTGGAACTATCTTCTGCTCATTATCTCTAATTACTAAAACTCTAGGGCTGGATAGTTCTTTTAAGGCAATTAAGGTTTTTTCTGTTTTTCTTTCTTGATAAAAAGTAATGCCTATAACCACTAAGACGAAACTTAGAAGCATTAAAGAATCTTGTATTTCACCCAAAAAAAAGTAAATAAGACCACTTATAATTAAAAGAAGCAGCATCGGTTCGGAAATTACCTTTAGTAAAATTAAAAAACTATTTTTATTTTTTTGTGAAGGTAATTCATTATAACCATTATTTTTTAGGAGCATTTCAGCTCTTTTTTGAGAGAGACCAGAGGTATTTTCCATAATAATTTATTAATGTAGATAAATATTAACAGATTTAGACAATTTTTGAAATAATATAAATCATGAATACAATCTATAAAAAACAATTAGGAATTGGTAAAATAGTTTCTATCTGTTTTTCCGAATATCCAACATCAGCAAAAAAAGATATATTTTATTTACATCATTTAAATTTTATTGATTATTTTGATTGTTATTACCAGGGAAAACAAAACGGTAAAATGTTATGAAATAATATCGATTTGATTATTTCCTTATCATTTGGTACTTTTAAAGGAATAGTAAGTAATATGCCACCATCTGTTTATGGGACTGAGAAACCAAAGATTAAACCTAACAAAGTTGATATTTTATAAATAATTTATTTAATTATGTCTAAAAAAATATATATAGCTTCAGATCATGCCGGATTTGAACTAAAAGAAAAAGTAAAAAATTATTTAAAAGATAAAAATATTGAAATTGAAGATTTAGGGACAAATAACATTGATTCAGTTGATTATCCTGATTACGCTTTTAAATTAGGGAAAAAAGTAGCAAGTGAAGAAAATAGTTTAGGAATTTTAATTTGTGGGACAGGGATTGGAATGTGTATAGCGGCTAATAAAGTAAAAGGCATTAGGGCAGCGCATTGTAATATAGAAAAAGAAGCAGAAATGACAAGAAAACATAATAATGCTAATGTTTTATGTTTAGGTGCAAGAATTATTGATTATGATTTAGCGACTAAAATAGTTGATAGATTTTTGGGAAGTGAATTTGAAGGTGGAAGACACAAGGATAGAGTTAATAAAATAAATAATTATAAATAATGGAAAAACCAAAATTACAATTAGCACTCGACTATGTAAGCTTAGAAGATCCGCTGAAGATGATAGAAAAAGTAGAATCTGAAGTAGATCTTATCGAAGCTGGTACACCCTTGCTTAAGGCTTGTGGGATGAGAGATGTTTTAAAAGCGTTTAGTGAAAAAACAAAAAAGCCCTTAGTAGCCGATTTAAAAGCAGCTGATGTAGCTGACATTGAATTTCAAGTAGCTATGGAATGTGGAGCGACTTATGTAACTATGCTTGGGGCATCCCCTATAGAGAATATTGAGGATGGCTTAAAATTTGCTAATAAGAATGGTTTAATTGCGGTAGTTGATTTAATTGGTGTTAGGGACTATATTGAAAGGTCTAAAGAATTAATTAAGATGGGAGTGAAATTATTAGGAGTGCATTGTGGCATAAGTGAGCAAAGACAGGGTAAAACAACTTTTTCTAAAACCAGAGAAATATCAGAGGCTATATCAGGTTTAGGTGGGAAATTGGTGGTTGCCGGAGGAATTAAACAAGAAAATATAAGCCAGTTAGAAGGAATTAAAAATATAGATATAGTGATAGTTGGTGGAGGGATTACAGGGGTAGATGATCCAGTCGAGGCTGCAAAAAGTATTAAAGAATCAATTCAAAATTTTACATTATAAATTATAAATTCATAACAAATGCCGGATTTTATAAAAAATGCCAAGAAAATTACCAAGAACATTGAGACAATTATATCAAAATCTTCTAAGAGAGATACTAAAGCTGCTGTAGAAATAATTGAAAATTCACAAAAAGTTTTTGTTTTTGGAGCAGGTCGATCTGGATTGGTAGCTAAATCATTTGCTATGCGCTTAGTTCATTTAGGTAAGGAAGTATATTTTGTGGGTGATACTATTACGCCGGCTATTTCACGAAATGATGTTTTATTAGTTGTCAGTGGTTCTGGTGAAACTAGCTCTGTTTTACATGTAGCTCAAGCGGCCAAAAGCCAAAAATCAAAAATAATAACTATAACTAGTAATGAAAATTCCTCTATAGGAAAGATTTCTGATGTGAAAATTAAATTAAAAACTAAAGTAGAAGAATCAGATACAGAAAATTATTTGGCTAGACAATTAGTTGAAAAGAATAAAAAGATTATGCCCATGGGGACATTATTTGAATTGAGCACTATGATTTATTTTGATTCTATAATTCCCATTCTAATGAGCGAGTTTGGTATTTCGGAAAAGTATATGAAAGGAAAGCATACTAATTTGGAATAAAATGCAAAAAACATCAAAAATTTGGTTTAATGGCAAACTGGTTGATTGGAACAAAGCTCAAGTCCATGTTTTAAATCATACCATGCACTATGGAACCGGTGCTTTTGAAGGTATACGATTTTATAATACTAAACAGGGTCAGGCAATTTTTCAATTAGACAAGCATATCAATAGATGGCTTTATTCGGCTAAGTGCATACATATGAAAATGCCTTATAACAAGAAAGAACTGAAAGAGGCAATTGTTAATTTAATTAAAAAGAACAAAATTAAATCCGGCTATATTAGACCTATTGCTTATTATGGTCACGGTCCTTTGCGCGTAAATCCTACAGGCTTACCTGTTGATGTGGCTATTGCTTGTTGGTCTTGGGGTTCATATCTTGGCGAAGAATCAGCTCGGTTAAAAGTATCGCGGTTTGTGCGTATTCATCCGGAGTCTACCTTCGCTGATGCTAAAATAACAGGGCACTATGTTAATGCTATGTTAGCTGTAATGGAAGCAACGAAGGCAGGTTATACTGAGGCCATTATGCTTGATTATAAAGGTTATGTAGCCGAAGGGTCAGCTGAGAATATTTTTATTGTTAAAAATAATATAATTTATACTCCGCCTTTGGGCACTATTTTGGCTGGTATTACCAGAGAGTCTATTATGCAACTAGCTCGAGATTTAGGTTATAAAATATTAGAAAAGAAATTAAAATTAAAAAATATACAGGAAGCGGATGAATGTTTCCTAACTGGTACGGCGGCTGAAGTATCACCAGTGGGGCAAATTAATGGGAAGAAATTAAAAAATGATTTAGGAATTGTTACTAGAAAACTAAAAGAAGAATTTAGTCAGATTATTAATGGAAAAAATAAAAAATATTATAAATGGCTAACTTTTGTTAATTAAATGAGAAGTGAAAAACTAAAAAAGGGCATTGAAACAATGCCTCATAGATCCTTACTTCGTGCCACAGGTTTAAGAGATAATGATTTCAAAAAACCTTTTATTGGTATTGCCAATTCCTATAACGATATAATTCCAGGCCATATTCATTTAAATGAATTAACTAAGGAAGTTAAAAGAGGGATTGTAGATGGAGGAGGAGTGCCATTTGAATGGGGAGTGCCGGGTGTGTGTGACGGTATCGCTATGCATGTGGAAATGAGATTGTCACTGCCCTCTCGTGATCATATTGCTGATAATATAGAAATTATGATGTTATCTCATTCTTTGGACGGTTGGGTGGGGGGTAACTAATTGCGATAAAATTACACCGGGTATGCTTATGGCAGCTGGCAGGTTAAATTTACCAGCTATAATTCTTACTGGCGGAGCAATGAAAGAAGGGAGCATTGACGGGAAAGGCATAGATTTAGTATCTGGCGCTTTTGAAGCTGTTGGAAAAGTTAAGGCTGGTAAAATGGATTTGAAAGAAGCCTATAAAATAGAATGCCGGGCTTGTCCTGGGGCTGGTTCTTGCGCAGGATTATTTACTGCTAATTCTATGGCTTGTATGACAGAAGTTTTGGGTATGTCCCTGACTGGTTGTGCCACAACTCTAGCCCTAGATCCTAAAAAGAAAAAACAAGCTTATCAGACCGGCAAGAAAATTGTGCAGTTAGTAAAGAAAAATATTTACCCCCGGAAGATTATGACTAAAGCTGCTTTTGAAAACGCAATCAGAGTTGATATGGCTATTGGGGGGTCAACTAACACCGCTCTACATTTACCTGCTATAGCAAATGAGATGAATATTGATTTGCCATTGGAATTATTTGATAAAATATCTAAAACTACGCTCAATATTTGTAAAATAAGACCAGCAGGTGAGCATGTAATGGAAGATTTGGATAAGGCAGGAGGAATTCCAGCAGTTTTAAATAGATTAAAAAAATATTTAAAATCATCAGAGACTGTAAATGGAAAAAATATAAAAGAAATAGCTCAAAAGGGTAAAATTAAAAATAATGATGTAATTCGACCATTGAATAATCCTTATTACAAAGAAGGAGGTATTGCCGTTTTGAAAGGAAATATTTGCAATTCATCGGTTATAAAACAAACAGCAGTAGAGAAAGATATGCTAGAATTTAGCGGACCAGCCAAGGTATTCAATACTGAAGAAGCAGTAATGAAGGCGGTAGAAAATAAAAATATTAAAAATGGTGATGTAGTAGTAGTTAATTTTATGGGGCCGGCTGGTGCTCCTGGTATGCCGGAGATGTTGACACCTACCTCAGTGATTTCTGGTGCAGGTCTCAAAGTAGCTTTGCTTACAGATGGCCGTTTTTCCGGTGGAACTAGAGGAGCTTGTATTGGTCACATTGAGCCTGAAGGATATAATAGTGGAGTAATTGGAATTATAAAAAATGGTGATGTGATTGAAATTAATATATCTAAAAGAAGATTGAATGTTAAATTATCACAGGCTGAAATTGAGAAAAGATTGAAGAAAATGAAAGTGCCAAAGAGAGAGACAACTCCTTTTATGGAGAAATTTAGGAAGAATTATACAAAATAATATTTATATATTCCTTCTCCCCTCAGCTGAGGGGAGATGTCTCCCACTTTTTAATAAAAGTGTGGAGACATAGGGGTGTTGTTCGTGGATAGTGGTAAATAATAAAGTCTTATTTAAACTAACACGTTTAACACCACTCCGTCTCTTCGGGCATTAGCCCTTGAGACACCCCTCCTCAGCTGAGGAGGGGAGGAATAGAAAATATTAACTAATTATAAAAACTATAAACTAATAACTAACTCATGATCGGCGCAGATATATTATTAAAATCATTAATCAAAGAAGGAGTGGAGGTTATTTTTGGCTATCCAGGCGGAGTAGTTATTCCTATTTATGATGTTTTGCCTAAATATGCTAAGAAAATAAAGCATGTTTTAGTTAGAAATGAGCAAGGTGCTGCTATGGCGGCTGATGGATATGCTCGGGCATCAAAAAAAGTTGGAGTATGCCTATCTACCTCTGGTCCCGGAGCTACTAATTTAGTATCGGGTATTGCTAATGCTTATTTGGACTCTGTGCCTATGGTAGCTATTACCGGCCAGGTGGCAACTTCTGTTGGTGGTACTGATGCTTTTCAAGAAGTAGATATAACTGGTATTACTCAGCCTATCACTAAACATAATTATTATGTTGACTCAGTTCGTGACCTACCCCGCGTTATCAAAGAGGCTTTCTATATTGCGAATTCGGGCAGGCCTGGACCAGTTTTAATTGATATTCCAGTTGATGTTTCTAAGGAAGAAGTAAAATCATTTTTATATCCCAAAAATATAAATTTACCAGGCTATAATCCTTGCCATGTAATAACTAAAGACATAATTAATAAAACTGCTAAATTAATTAACCAATCAAAACGCCCCATTATATTAACTGGGCATGGAGTAGTTATATCTGGGGCTGAAAAGAAATTAAAAAATTTAGCTGAAAAGGCTAATATTCCAGTAATTACTACTTTACTTGGTATGGGAGCTTTTCCCGACAGCCATAAATTAAATTTTGGTATGCTAGGCATGCATGGCATGGCTTATGCTAATTTTGCTGTTCATAACGCCGATCTTATTATGGGAATTGGCTTGCGATTTGATGACAGAATTACCGGAAGACTAGAAGAATTTGCCAAGGATGCCAAAGTAATTCATATAGATATCGATGCTGCTGAAATTGGTAAAAATACTGTAGTTGATGTACCAATTTTATGTGATGCCAAGCGAGCATTAAGAGAAATTAATAAGGAAGTTAAATCAAATAAAAATGCTGATTGGTTTAAGAAAATAAAGGATTGGCAAAAGAAAAATCCAATTAAAGCTTTTGACGACAGAGAAGATAAAAAAGGTCAGATGCGGGCTAAGCATGTTATTAATGAAATTTATAAACAAACCATAGGAGAAGCTTTAGTTGTTTCTGATGTTGGTCAAAATCAAATGTGGACTGCTCAACATTATCAATTTTCCAAGCCAAAGTTATTATCTTCTGGCGGTCTTGGTTGTATGGGCTATAGTCTGCCGGCTTCAGTCGGAGCTAAATTTGCTAAGCCTCGATCAGAAGTATGGGCTTTAATGGGTGATGGCGGATTTCAAATGAATATCCAAGAGTTGGGAACCATAATGCAGGAAAATCTAGATGTAAAAATAGCTGTTTTCAATAATGGCTATTTAGGCATGGTGCGCCAGTGGCAAGAAATGTTTTATAATAAAAATTATTCAGGAACTAAGCTCCTGAATCCTGATTTTGGAAAAATTGCTCAAGGTTATAAAATCCCATTTTACAAATCAAAAAATTTGAAAGAAGCTTGTGAAAATATTAGAAAATCAAGAAATAGAAAAGGTCCGATTATAAATGAATTTGTGATTAAAAGTGAAGATAACGTTTTTCCTATGGTTTCACCTGGTGCTTCATTAAATGAAACAATGGTATGAAACAAAAAAAAGAAATAATTAATATTTGGGTGGAAAATAGGCCGGGGGTGTTAGGTAAAATTTCTTCAATTTGTAGAAGACGCAATTTTAATATTGAAACTATTACAGCTGGGAAAACTCACATCAAAGATCGAACTTTAATTACTTTAGTTGTTAGGGGAACTCGCATGGATCAAGTTATTAACCAGATTAATAAATTAATTGAAGTCGTGAAGATAGAGCAGGTTGATTTAAGAAAAGTAAACGTAAGAGAGCTGCTAATTTTAAGAATTTTAAGTAAGGGATTCAATAAGGTTTTAGCTCAATATATAGAAAAAAGAGGTAATTTGAATATTTTAGAAAAAAATAAAAAAGAAATTGTTTTAGAAATAACCACTACTCATATTAATGTCGATAAGATTATATCCAAAATTAAAAATAAAAACATTTTGGAATTAGTGAGAACAGGACTTACTACAGTTAAAAAAAATATCTAAAATTCTAAGATTTATTTTAATCTGTTTTTTTCTGCATCCTATAATAAATAAGTTTTATTGCTTCATTAGTGATAAAATAGAAAGTAACTATTATAATAATAGTTATAATCATCCAAGGTAGGGGCGCAGAAAAATGAAAGATATTTTGTCCAAAAGAAGTATAAGGTAAGCCGATAGTAACAAGGAAGGCGCTCAAAGAAAGTAAGGATAAAATTTTGGAAGGCATTTTTGCTTTTAATGAAAAGAGGTTAGTTCTTAGAGAAAAGATTAAGATAATTTCCGTTAAAATGCTTTCGATAAACCAAAGTGTTTGTAAGGTTTCCTCTGGCATTTTTCCAAAAATACCAAAAAAAATAAAATCAAAAATAGAACTGACAAATCCCAAAATAAAAATCAGCACAACAATGGTTTTTATTTTGTAATGTTTTGGTTTTTTTAATTCAGCTACATCTACGCTATCAGCTGATATAGCAATCATTGGCGCATCGGAAATCAAGTTGATTAAAAGAATTTGGATTGGCAGCATAGGTAAGAAATTCAGCATTAAAGAAATTATGGCTAAGGAATAGAAATTTCCAAAGTTAGAAACTAAAGTTATTTTTATATATTTAATAATATTAGTGAAAATATTGCGTCCTTCTTTTATACCATCAATTATTACTAACAAGCTTTTCTGAAGTAAGAGTATATCGGCGGCGTCTTTAGCAATATCAGCTGCTGAGGGAACGACTAAAGCTGTATTAGCTATTTTTAAAGCGGGGGCATCATTTACTCCTTCTCCCAAGAAGCCAACTTCTTTTTTTTCTTGCAAGCTTTTAATTATTTTATATTTTTGTTCTGGTGAAATTCTAGCAAAAATATCAAATTTTTCTGCTGCCTTACTGAATTCATGATTTTTCAAGACATCGAGCTCATTCCCAGTCATAACCTCTTGTGGGCTATTAACTAATCCGATTTCTTTGCCTACAGCGAAAGCAACGCTTGGACTGTCACCAGTTAATATTTTAACCTTTACTCCTAATTTTTTGGCTAATTTAATAGCTTTCATAGAGGTTGGCTTGAGAGGATCGGTAAAAGAAATAAAGCCTAGGAAAGTCATTTCGTTTTCATCTTTTTCGATATAAGTTTGACGGTTAAATTTTTTTATAGCTAAGGCTATTACTCTTCTGCCCAAGAGTCCCTCTTCTTTAATTTGTTTTTTTATATTTTCTACGAGGGGAGTTAAGTTTTCTTCTTGATGATCGATAAATATCTTACGGCAGATTTTTAAAATATTTTCCGGTGCACCACGGGCAATAATAAAGGTATCTTTTTCATTAGATACCAAAACGCTATTTTTCCTTCTTTCGGAATCAAAAGGAATCTCATCAATTTTTTTAAATTCTTTTGTTTTTTCTATAATTTTTTTATCTTGTTCTGCTAGTAAGGCTTCGTCAAAAGAATTTTTCTGTGTATTATTTTGCTCGTAAGCTAAAATTGAATTCAGGAGGCATTTTTCTTTGTCAAAGGAATTGATATTGGCAACTTTTAATTTATTTTCTGTAATAGTTCCGGTTTTGTCTGTGCATAATATTTCAATACTGCCTAAATCATGGATTGAAGCCAGTCTTTTTATAACAATTTTTTTTCGAGCTAATTTTAGAGCTCCTCTGGACAGGGAAATGCTAGTAATTGTTGGTAAAACTTCTGGAATAATGCTAACAGCTAAGGCAATGGAAAAAAGTAAAAAATCGCCAGCTTGTTCTGGTTTTCCCTTTATAACTAGATTTGCCAAAAAGACTAAAACTAAAGTAATAATGACTACTTTTAATATAAATCGGCTAAATTGCAGCAGTTCTTTTTCAAAAGGGCTTTCTCTCTCTGTTTCTGTAGTCAATTTGGCAATTTTTCCGAAAGCAGTATCATTTCTGGTAGTTATAACAAGACCGCGAGCTTGGCCGGAAATTACTTCTGTTCCAGAAAAAAGAATATTTTTAGCTTGATAAATTTCTTTAGCTTCATTTTTTAATGAAGCAGTAACTTTATTAACTGCTTTTGATTCACCAGTTAAGGTTTCCTCGTTAACAATTAAATTATGTTCATAAATCATTCTTAAATCAGCCGGGATAATATCGCCTGGGTTTAAAATAACAATATCGCCGGGGACTAGATTTTTTTTGTTAATTGTAAGCTCTTTATCGTTACGTAAAACAAGAGCCTCTTTTTTTAAATATTTTTTTAAAATGCTAAGTGTCCGATGTGAACGGTATTCTTGTATAAAGCCCAAAGCAGCATTGACTAAAACAAAAATTAAAATAACAATTCCATTCATTGTTTCGTTTAATAAGAATGAAACAATAACTGCAAAGAGTAAAAGATAAATAAAAGAAGTTTTGAATTGTCTGAGAAAGATTTGCCAGATTTTTGTTTCCTTGGCAGCTATTTCATTTAAACCAAATTGATTGAGTCTTTTTTTGGCTTCAGATGAGGAAAGTCCTGTTTGCCTGGCTTTTAAATCTTTTAGGGCATTAGCAGTGTCTAATTTTGTATATCGAGAGAAGATCATTATTGAAAAATGTTAAAATTGAGGTAAGATGTAATAAGTTTATCTTAGCTTATCTTATTATATAAAATAAACCCTTGTTAGAGAAGAGAAATAATATTAAAAAATTTCATTGGTCGCAGGTGATACTGATTGCTGCTATTTTTTCCGTTATTATTTTAATTTTTCTAAAGTTTTCTGATTTTCAAAAAGTTGTTGAAGCTGTAAAAGAAGCAAAAATAATTTTTATAGTTTTAGCATTATTTACTCAAATTTTAACTTATATTTCTGTCGTACTTTTTATTAATAATTTGCTCTTAATACAGCATACAAAAATAAAATTTTTTAAGTCTTTTAAAGCTGTACTTTCTATAAATTTTTTAAATGTTGCTTTTCCTTCTGGTGGGTTATCCGGGACTTCTTTTTTATTCTATTTTTTTAGCAAGGAAAAGATAAAGAAAGGTATTAGCGCTGTAGTAGTTGTCTTATATTATTTATTTAATAATTTAAGTTTTTATTTTTTCCTTATCGGAGTAATAATTTATTTGGTAGCCAGGAATGAAATTAATGTAGAAGAATTTATTGCTTCTGGCCTTGGATTTTTAGTAACGGTAATATTAACTGTGGGGGTGTACCTATTTTTTCGCAAGCGCACTCTTTTCGAAAAAGTTTTGCGTTTCATCCTTTCTAAATTAAATAGAATTTCTAGAAGATTGATAAAAAGAGAGTTGCTAGAGGAAGAAGAAATATTTATGATGATAGAAGAATTCTATCGTGGCTGGAGAGAGGTAAAAGGCAGGAAGAAACAAATGTTTAAATCGTTACTTTATGCTATTTTAGTCCATGTCTTTGATATTTTGACTGTATTTTTTATTTTTAAAGCCCTAAATTATGAAATTTCCATAGCAATATTAATTATCGGGTTTGTTTTAGCGGATGTTTTTTCTTTTGTTTCTCTTGTTCCTTCGGGATTTATAATATTTGAAGCATCCTTAGCTCTTATTTATTCTGGTTTTGGAGTTCCTCTGGAATTAGCTATATTGGCTGTTTTAATTTTTAGGTTTTTAGCATTGTGGCTGCCTATGCCCATAGGATTTTGGTCATATCGGAGTTTAACTAAAGGCTATAATAAGAAGGTATAATGTAGAAAGTAAAATACTATATAAATTATAAATTTAAAACCTATGTCAAAAATGAATTTCGGTGGTACAGAAGAAGAAGTTGTTACCAGGAAAGAATTTTCTTTGGAAAAAGCAAAAGAAGTATTAAAAAATGAAACTGTAGCGGTAATCGGCTATGGCGTACAAGGTCCAGGACAAGCCAATAATATGAAAGATAATGGAATAAATGTAATTGTAGGACAGAGAAAAGGTGGAAAATCTTGGGATAAAGCTATCAAGGATGGTTGGGTTGAGGGAGAAACGTTATTTGAAATAGAAGAAGCATGTTTGAGAGGATCAATTATTTGTTATTTATTATCTGATGCAGGACAAAAGGATCAATGGGAAAATGTTAAGAAATATTTAACAGCCGGTAAAGCTCTATGTTTTTCTCATGGTTTCTCAATCGTTTATAAAGATCAAACTAAGGTTATTCCACCTAAAGATATTGATGTTATATTAGTAGCACCAAAAGGATCTGGTAGGTCAGTTAGGCAAAATTTTTTAAAGGGTAGTGGTATTAATTCCAGTTATGCTGTTTTTCAAGATGCTACTGGTAGGGCGCAAGATAGAGTAAAGGCGATGGGTATTGTTATCGGCTCTGGGTTTTTATTTTCTACAACCTTTGAGAAAGAAGTGTGGTCTGATTTAACTGGTGAGAGAGGAGTATTAATGGGGGCGATGGCAGGCATAATGGAAGCGCAATATAATTTGCTTCGAAAAAATGGTCATAGCCCATCAGAAGCATTTAACGAAACAGTAGAAGAAGCAACTCAAAGTTTAATTCCTTTGATTGCTGAAAATGGTATGGATTGGATGTATGCTAATTGTTCAACTACGGCGCAGCGAGGAGCGCTTGATTGGAAGGGAAAATTTCGAGAGGCAGTCGAACCTGTTTTTGAGGATTTATACGAAAGTGTTAAAAATGGCACAGAAACTAGAATAACTCTTGAAGCCAATTCCGATCCAAAATATAGGGAAAAATTGGAAGAAGAATTGAAAGAAATAAAAGAATCGGAAATGTGGCAGGCTGGGAAAAAAGTGAGAGAGTTAAGGCCGGAGAATTTAAAGAAATAAAAAACTAAAAATATAAAATTATAAAAAACGGTATTTTAAATATCGCTTTTTAAATAATAAAGATTTTTGCTATAATGTAATCTATGGATAAAGTAATTGAAGTAAAAAATTTAAAGAAATACTTTGGTAAGACAAAGGCCATTGATGATGTTTCTTTTTCAGTAGAAGAAGGGGAAGTTTTTGGTTTCTTAGGGCCTAATGGAGCTGGGAAGACTACTACTATAAGATGTCTAATGGATTTCTTGAGACCTAATGAAGGAAATATTAAAATATTAGGGAAAGATGCACAAAAAGATTCAGTGGAATTAAAGAAAGACATAGGCTATTTATCAGGAAGCGTGAAAGTATATGATAAATGGACAGGACAAATGCATATTGACTATTTTAAGAAGTTAAATGGAAAGCATAATATCGCCAAAGAATTAATAAATCGTTTTGATTTTAATCCAAAGGTGAAGGCTAAGAATTTATCATCAGGAAATCGTCAGAAATTGGGTATTATCCTAGCTTTTATGTTCGAACCAAAGTTATTAATATTTGATGAGCCGACCAATGCCCTTGATCCACTATTACAGAATGAAGTTTATGAATTAATAGAAGAGCAAGTTAAGAAAGGGGCAACTGTTTTTATGTCTTCTCATAATTTACCGGAAATAGAACGAGTTTGTAGTAAGGTAGGCATTATAAAAAAGGGTAAAATGGTAGCCGAAGAGGATATTTTAAAATTAAAAGATAAAAAGTTATATGATATTAAGGTTTGTTTTGAAGAAAAAGTTGATTTGGAAGAGCTAAAGAAGAATGGTTTAGAAGTAGCTCAAGAATTACCTAGTTGTTTAATTTTAAAAGCAAAAGGTGATATTAATCCTGTAATTCAAAAGTTAAGTCAGTATAAATTGAGGGATTTAAATATCGAGAGGGCTAGTTTAGAGGATATATTTTTAGAATTTTATGAGAATTGAATTCACGTTTTTACTTTTTTAGTTTGAATTTGTAAGATTAATGACTGATTTATCTGGATGCATTTATTGCGGATATGCGGATAGAGCGAATTTGGCGGATAATTAATAATGACTGACATATATGATAAAATTAAAATTATTTAAACAATCGAAAGGATGTTGTGGTCCAGCATCATTGAAAATGGTTTTATCTAGTTATGGAATTAATAAGTCAGAAAAATATTTAGCAAAACTAACTAAAACGAGTAGGACGAAAGGGTGTTATGAAAAGAATATAGTTGAAGCTTCCGAAAAACTTGGATTAAAGGGTTATGTGAAACAAAATTCCTCAATAAAAGAAATAGAACAGTTAGTAAAAAAGAAGATACCTGTAATTGTTAATTGGTTTTCTCCCGAAGAAGGTAGCCATTATTCTGTAATAGTGGGATTTGAAAAAGATAAAATAATTTTAGCAGATCCGCATTTTGGAGAAATAAAAAAGTATAAAATTAATTGGTTTGAGGACAGGTGGTTTGATTTTATTGGTCCAGCCTCTAGGAATAATCTTTTAGTAAAGGAAGTCATTGTAATTTATAAATAGAGCGTAGAGTTTAGCTAACACAGATACTTTTATGAGGATAAAAATTGAAAGTAGTGTTGAAAAATTTATTACCAAGCTTGAAGAGAAAACTATTGCTAAAGTTTTACGAACAATTTAGCAATAAATTAGGTTTACCTCATAGTAAAAAAATTAGAACAGGACTTTTTGAACTTCGTATTCGAGGGAAGTAAGAGGTGAGGATTTTTTATATTTTCAAGAAGGGAGAAATAGTTCTTCTTCACGGGTTTATTAAAAAATCACAAAAAACACCTTCAAAAGAGTTAAAGCAGGCTTTGAAAAAAAATGTAGAGTAGTCTTATGCCTAAAAATATTATTGACTAAATATAACATATACGTTATACTATTGTAGAGGTTAATAATAATAAAATCTATGAAATCATATAAAACATTAAAAGATCAATTACTCAAAAATAGAAAAATAGAAAAAGCCTATAATGAATTAGGCCCAGAGTTTGAATTAATTGAAATGATTATAGAAAAAAGGATTGAAAAAGGCTATACTCAGGCAGAATTGGCTAAAAAAATTGGCACAAAACAATCAGCTATTTCACGTTTAGAGAGAGGTACTTATAATCCTACAGTAGCTTTTTTACGTCATCTTGCTAAGGCGCTTGGCACGGATTTACATATTTCTTTTTCATAATAGTTTTAATAAAATTATGTTCACTATTTTCTGGCGGACAATTAAAGACAAAAAAGTATTTATAATATTCTATTGTTTATTCGCAATTTTAATGATGCTGATGTATGTTAGTATGTATCCTTCGATTCGAGACAAGGCAGTTGAATTTAATCAATTATTAGAAAGTTATCCTCAGGAATTTTTTAAAGCTTTTAATATCCAAACTATTTCTTTTGATAAAATTGAAAATTTTCTAGCTTTAGAAAATTATAGTATAGTTTGGCCATTGATGGCTATATTTATGATGGTATCGTTAGCAGGTTTCGGTATTGCTAGGGAAATTGAAAAAGGCACAGCGGAAATTTTATTAGCTAAGCCTATTTCTCGTTTAAAAATATATTTTTCAAAGTATATAGCAGGTTTGGCCATATTATTGGTATTTGATTTTATGTCTGTATTTTCAGTAATTCCTTTGGCAGAAATTTTCAAGGTTGATTATGTTTTCGATCATCATGTAAAGATTTTTATTTTAAATTTATTGTTAGGCTGGGCAGTATTTTCTGTATCCTATATGTTCTCTGGCATGTTTTCAGAAAAAAGTAGAGCTTATGCTTTAGCGGGAGGGTTATTAATTTTAATGTATGTTTTAAATTTAGCAGCTTCTTTGAAGGAAAATTTGGAAAATTTAAAATATACCTCATTTTTCTATTACTACAATACAAATAGCGCTTTAATTGAAAATAATATAGATAATTTGTCTATTTATGTATTTATTGGAGTAGCTGTGGTTTGTACTGTTGTGGGGGCTGTTTGGTTTAATAAGAGGGATATTGCGGTATAAAAAAATAATTTAAAACAAATGAAAAGAGTATTTACAACTGATAAGGCGCCACAAGCTATAGGTCCTTACTCACAATCTGTTTTAGGAGGAGATTTAGTATTTGTATCAGGTCAAATTCCTTTGAAACCAGATGGAAATATGGTGGAAGGATCTATAGAAAATCAAACTCGTCAAGTAATGGAGAATATAAAAGCAATATTAGAGACTACGGACACAAAAATGCGATCAATAGTTAAAACTACTATTTATTTAACCGACCTTGTTGATTTCGAAAAAGTGAATGAAATTTATGGATCATATTTTGAAAATGAACCGCCAGCAAGAGCAACTGTGCAAGTAGCAGCCTTACCTAAAGAAGCCAGAGTAGAAATTGAAGCGGTAGCTTTTATAAATTAAATATATGGGTGAAAGAGAAAGCAGCAGAATATCTTTAAATGAAATACAACCAGATAAAAGGTTACGTGATGCTAGTGCATTTAATAAAGGAAAAGTTAAAAAAGTTGTTCAAAGTCATGGTATAGCAATAGAAGGAGTAAGTGTTAGTGAAGGGGATGCTTATTTTATACCCGGGGACATAAAAGACAAAAACTTAGCAGACTTAGTGGCAAGGAAATTCAATGTAGATAATACGGAAGAAGCGATTGATGAAATAAATAGATGTTTTGGAGAAGCAAGAGAATATTTGACTGATTATCTTAACTTAAGCTTACCGGATAATATAACTAATATAGAAAGATTTAAGAAGGGTATTGAGGTGGTTAATTTTTTGAAAAACGCTCGTTCTTCCAGAAAATTAGCACCTTATTATTGTGCGCTATCTTTTTTAGTTTTAGCGGAAAGAGAATTTAATAGTGCTGAAATGAATGGTTTTATCAATGAAAGTGATTATTTATTTAGAAGAATACTTAGAGAAGATAGCAATGGAGTTACTCATTTTTACAAAAAATTATCGCCCGATGCAGAATATGAAGAATATAGTATTTTGACTGATAATAATTGGATAAACGATGTTGATATTAGTTTTAGGGGAAAGAATCGAGATAGTATTATAACTAAGTTTGCCAGATATCCCGAAATAAATGCTGATGAAGTTGTTAGGGATGGTATTGGTTTAAAATTTGAAGTTGAAACGGAAAAAGATGCTTATGAGCTTATAAGTTTCTTAGGTAGTCATTTTAAAGATGAGTATGGTGCAGAGACTGAATATGTGCAGAATGTAGAGTTTTTGAACGAAGAGCAGACTAAACAATTAGAGAAAATATTTTTAGATCAAGAATTAGATATTCCTATAATAATATCTAAAATAAATAATACTTCTAATAAAAATTTTAGAGCTTTAAAATTAAGAGGACGCATTAAACTACCTAAAAATGGGGAAGAAAAAAATGTAAGAGTGCAAAGGTCTTTTGAGGTACAAGTTGTTATTACCGGTAATGAAAATGAAAGAGGTATGGCTAACCATTCTGTTTATAAAGGGGTACAAAAATTATCAGCCTTTACTAGATTGTTTGGTTCTTTTACAGAGTATTATTTGTGTTTAATTTGCAAACAGGCAAGCAAGGAGACCGGTCTAAATGAGGATGATATAAAAGAATATATTAAAACTAATTTTCTTAGTGAAATTATTCCGGATAAAAAAATCAAAAAACCAATAAAAAGATATGGTTCTACGGACCAACTTAAAAGGTTAGAAAAAGCAGGATTATTGCCCAAGGGATATATATATGAGCCAATAAACGGAAGATAAAATAATTGACTTTAATATATAAAAAATTATAATAAGATTATGAAAAATATAATTTCAAATATTTTTAAATTCTATTTTTTTACCGACTAAGCCGGTTTGTTTTAAATTTATTATTATACCGGCTTATATAGCCGGTATTTTATTTTTAAAGAATGAAAAGAATAAACAATAAAGTAACCAAAATAGAGCCATCAAAAACGTTAGAAATAGATGCTGAAGCTAAGAGACTTAAATCTTTCGGTTTTAGGGTCTATAATTTTTCAGCCGGAGAACCTGATTTGGCGCCTCCTGAATTTATTAAAAAAAGCCTAACTACCGCTTTTGATGATGGTAAAACCAGGTATGGAGCAACTACAGGAGAAGTTTCTCTGAAAAATGGAATATGTAAGAAATTAAAAAAAGACAATGGATTATCCTATAGACCGGAAAATATTGTCGTAACTAATGGTTGTAAGCAAGCTTTATATAATATTTTTCAATGCATTTTAAATTCCGGAGACGAGGTGATTGTTTATTCTCCTTATTGGGTAAGTTATCAAGCTCAAATTGAATTAGCTGGGGGTAAAATAAAAATAGTTAAAACTGATAAAAACTTTGGACCAGATTTAGAAGAAACAAAAAAAGCTATTAATAATAAAACTCGAGCAGTAATCCTAAATTCACCTAATAATCCGACAGGAGCAGTTTATTCTAGAAAGAAATTACAAGAATTATCCAAGTTTTTCATAAAAGAAAATATTTATGTGATTACTGATGATGTTTATGAAAAGCTAGTTTTTGGTGAGAAATTTTACACTATTGCTCAATTTATGAAGAAGAAAAAGAATAAAGTAATTGTGGTTAATGGCATTTCTAAATCTCATGCTCTAACTGGTTTGCGCATAGGTTATGTGGCAACTTCAAAAGATATAATTAGTTTAATAAGCAAATTGCAAAGTCATCAAACTGGCAATGTTTGTTCTTTGGCACAGGTCGTAGCGGAAGATGTTTTAAAAAACGGTAATGATTTTGTTAATAAAATGGTCAATATTTTTGAAAAGAGAAGAAATTTAGTAGAGAAAATTTTAAATAATAACAATAAAATTAGTTTTAATAAACCCAAAGGTGCCTTTTATTTTTTTATAGATATTTCTAAAATAGATAAGGATTCGACTAGATTTTGTAAGAAATTATTGAATAAAAAGAAAGTTGCAATGGTGCCCGGTATAGCCTTTGGGATGGAAGGGTATGTGAGGATTTCTTTTGCAAGTTCGGAGAAAGATTTGAGAGAAGGGTTAGGGGAGTTTAATGAGTTTTGTAAGAAATATTAGAATTTCCTCTCTTGTAATCAGGAGGGGTAGGGGAGGTTTTGTGGGCATAAAAATACTGTTATTTTTCCCACGAAACCCCTCTTAATCTCCCCTTATTAAAGGGGAGACATGAAAATATATGAAAAAAAACATCTCAATAATAGGCTACGGAAGATTCGGCAAAGTCTGGGCGGAATTTTTAAAGAAAGATTTTAATGTATATGTTGCCAATAAAAGCAAAATTGTGCCAAAGGAAAGAGTCGAAGGTGTAAATTTTGTGAATATAAAAGAAGCTTTGAAAAAAGAAGTGATATTTTTATGTATTCCCATATCGGCTTTTGAACAATTTTTAAAGAAAAATTCAAAAAATATTAATGACAAAGCTCTAATTTTAGATACTTGTTCGGTGAAAGTATATCCAATTGATTTAATGAAAAAATATTTGCCAAAATCATGTGAAATAATTGGTACTCATCCTATGTTCGGGCCTGATAGTATTAAGGAAGGAGTAGAGAATTTAAAAATAACTTTATGCAAAGTAAAGCAGAGAAAGGATAGTTATAATTTTTGGAAAAAATATTTTAAAAGGAGAAATTTAAAAGTAGTAGAATTATCTGCTGATATGCACGACAAACTTGCTTCCCAGTCACAAAGTATAGCACATTATATTGGTCGGGTTTTAGGAGAATTAAATTTAAAAGAAACTAAGATTGATACGCTAGGTTTTAAAAAATTAAATGAAATTATTAATCAGACTTGTAATGATAGCGAACAGCTTTTTTATGATTTGCAAACTAAAAATCCTTATGGTGAGAAAGTACGAAGGAAAATAGAAAAATCATTTAAAAAAATAAATTACAAATTATTAAAGGAGAAACATAAAATTCCAATTATTG
The DNA here is from genome assembly GCA_963746775.1 of uncultured bacterium. GTDB lineage: Bacteria > Patescibacteriota > JABMPQ01 > JABMPQ01 > CAVVCK01 > CAVVCK01. The sequence goes on along the minus strand of CAVVCK010000001.1, from coordinate 419,513 downwards.
GAATTCAGGGGGGTAAGGGGAGTTTTAATGAAGAAGTAGCAAGAAAATATAGTGAAGAGTTTGGTTTGAAAAAGTATAAAATAAAATATTTATATAATTCGGATAATGTTTTAAAGAATTTAGAAAAAGGTAAGACAGACTATGGTGTGATGGCTTTATATAATTCTGTTGGCGGAGCGGTAACAGAGAGCATGGAAGCCTTGGCTCAGTATGAATGTAAGGTAGTAAAAATTATAGATCATGTAATATCTCATCATTTAATGGTGAGAAGAGGTGTTAAATTATCAGAAATCAAAAAAATAATTTCTCATGAACAGACCTTGCGGCAATGCAAAGATACTTTGAGAAAAAAATTTCCCAATATTACAAAAAAAGATGGCAAGGGGAAATTAACTGATCAAGCTACGGTAGCTAAACTCTTATCACAAAATAAACTACCAAAATCAGTGGGTGTGATTGCACCTAGAATTTGTGCTGAATTGTTTGGATTGGATATTCTAGCTTCAGATTTACAGGATAGTAAAAATAATGAGACTAGTTTTGCTTTGATAAAGAAATAATTTTTTCCGTAGGGGCAGAACATTGTTCTGCCCCTACGGAAAAAATAGAGAAATATGAATTATGAAAAAAATAGAAATAATTCCAATAAAAAAATTAAATAGCAACAAAGTAGTAATGCCTGGTTCCAAAAGCTATACTAATCGAGCTTTGATTATGGCAGCTTTATGTAGGGGAAAAAGTGTTATAAAAGAATACTCGGAAAGTGATGATAGTAAAGTTTTAATTGAAGCTTTAAATAAATTAAGTATAAAAATTGAGAAGAATAAAAAAGAAATAATAGTTTATGGCAATGGAGGTAAATTTATTCAATTTGATGGAAAAATAGATGTAGGAGCGGCGGGTACTACTATGCGATTTTCAGCGTCTCTCTGTTGTTTAGTACCAGAAGAGATTATTTTAAATGGATCGGAGAGAATGCGTGAGAGACCCATTAAAGAATTAGTTGAAGCTCTAATGGAATTGGGTGCTAATATAGAATATTTAGAAAAAAAAGGTTATCCACCTTTAAAAATTAAAGGAGGTAATATAAAAGGTGGAGAAGTTGCCATGGATGGATTAGTCAGTAGCCAATATTTTACTTCACTTTTATTAATTGCACCTGTTTTAGAAAATGGTTTGAAAATAAAAGTAAAAGGGGAACAAATTTCCAAATCATATATCGATATGACTATTGACGGCTTGAAAAATTTTGGCGTTAGAGTTTTAAATAATAATTATAAAGAGTATATTGTAGAACCTGAGCAAAATTATAAGGAAACTTCGTACCAAGTGGAAGGAGATGCTAGTGGTGCTTCCTATTTTTTTGGGATAGCAGCTGTAACAGGTTTGAAAATCAGAGTAAAAAATATTAATCCATTATCTTGCCAGGGTGATATAAAATTTGTTAATTTATTAGAAAAAATGGGGTGTGAAGTTTTGAGAAATGAAAAAGAAAATTGGATTGAGGTAAAAGGACCTAATAAACTTAAAAGTATAGAATGTAATATGGAATTAATGCCAGATACTGCTCAAACTTTGGCTATTATTGCATCTTTTGCAGAAGGTAAAAGCAGAATAGGTGGACTTAAAACTTTAAAAATAAAAGAAACTGATAGAATTCAGGCCTTGAGTAATGAATTGGGTAAAATGGGGATTGATGTTGAAATGGGGGATGATTATATAATTATAAATGGCGGTAAACCACATGGAGCAGAAATCGAAACATATAAAGATCATCGGATGGCTATGGCTTTTGCGATGGCAGGGTGTAAGATTAGAGGTGTAAAAATATTGGAGCCAGAAGTGGTTTCGAAGTCTTTTCCTGATTTTTGGGAGAAGTTGGAGGGGATGGGTGTTGGGGCTAGGAAAAAATAATATGGAGACCAGCCTGGAGAGGCTGGTATTACAAAAGAAAGAATAAATATTTATTGTAGTACCAACCCCTCTGGGTTGGTAATAAATTATTGAAAAAATATGCATCCACCAAGAATGATTTTAGATAAACAGGTTTATTTTCTAACATCTTGTACTCATAATAGAATACCGTATTTTAAAAATAACAATTTATGTAAAATTGTTTTAGAAAATCTAAATTTTTATAAAGATAAATTTGATTTTAAATATTATGCTTGGGTGATTTAATATAATCATTTACATTTATTGCTTCAAGTGAAAAATGGTAAAGATGTATCGAAATTTTTAAATAGTTTTAAAGGATTTACCGGTAAAAAAATTATAGATATTTTAAAATTAAGTGAAAAGCATTTTTGGCAAGAAAGCAGTTTTGACCATGTAATACGCAACGAAGAAGATTTTAAAAATCATTATGATTATATACATTATAATCCAGTGAAACATGGTATAGCTATAAGACCAGAAGATTACAAGTTTTCTAGTTTTAAGCAAGCAGTTAAAAAGGGTTATTATGATGTTGGTTGGGGTTATAAGGAACCTTTAAACGTGAAGGAATTAGATAGTAATTTATTTGGTGAATAAAATGTACCAGCCTAGAGAGGCTGGTACTACGTTAAATAAATAATATTAAAAAAATATGAAAATAATACTAATAGGATTTATGGGATCAGGCAAAAGCATTATAGCAGAAAGATTATCTGATATGTTAGATATTAAAAATATTGAAATGGATGATCTGGTTTTGGCAAAATCTGATAGAAAAAGCATTAATGAAATATTTGAGGAAGACGGCGAAGAATGTTTTAGAAAATTGGAAGCTCAAATAGCGGCTGAATTAAGTAATAGAGAAGATGCTATTGTAGCTACGGGCGGAGGGGTTGGTATTAATAAAGAGTTACTTAATGTTTTAGGCGGAGTATCTATATATTTAGAGACAGATTTTAAGGAAATAGAAAAAAGGCTGAAAAATGATAAAGATAAACCTTTATTTAGAGATATAGAGAAAACCAAGAAATTATATAAAGAAAGAAAGCCTTTATATGAGAAAAATGCTGATCATATAATTTCTACTGATGGTAAAAATATAGATGATATTGTTCAAGAAATTATAAAAAAATTATTTTTTATGTGTGGTGGTGGAGGATGTAGTAGTTGTTCGGGGTGTCATTAGAATTTCCTCCTCCTTTAATAAGGAGGGGTAGGGGTGGTTTTGTGGGTATGAAAATACTGTTATTTTATCCACGAAACCCCTCTTAGTCTCCTTTCATTAAAGGGGAGAAAGTATAAAAAATGCAAAAAAAAGTTTGTCTTATAATTGGTGATCCAATAGATCATTCCTTGTCACCTATAATGTACAATGCAGGTTATAAGGCTCTTGGGATTGATAATGAATATATATTTTTAAAGAAACAAGTAAAGGCAGGTGATACTAAATTAGCTATAGATGAAATGAGAGATAAAAATTATAGAGGTCTTACTTGTACTATGCCTCATAAAATTGAAGTGATGCGATATTTAAATGAAATAGATGAGAAGGCTCAAAAAATTGGGGCTGTAAACACTGTGGTAAATGATAATGGAAAATTAAAAGGCTATAATACCGATTATATTGGAATAGTTAATCCTTTGAAAAAGATAACAGGTCTAAAAGATAAAGAAGTGGCTGTAGCTGGAGCAGGAGGGGCATCTAGGGCGGCAATTTTTGGATTAGGTGAAGAAGGTGCAAATATTACTATATTTAATAGAACTTTAGAAAAAGCAGAAGAATTAGCTAAAGAATTTAGTTGTAAAGCTGAAAGTATGGGAAATATAGAAGAAGTAAAAGATTTTGACATAATTATTAATGCTACATCAGTTGGTATGAAACCTAAGGACAATCTAACGCCAATACCAAAAAAGTATTTACATAAAAATCAGATAATTTTTGATTGCGTATATAATCCGCTGCAAACTAGATTAATAAAAGAGGCAATTGATGTAGGTTGTAAAACTATTTTAGGAATTGAAATGCTTTTGTATCAAGGTGTGAGGCAATTTGAATATTATGTGAGTGAGAAGGCGCCGGTTGAAGTGATAAGGGCAGCTTTACTAAAATGTGTAAAATAAATTTATGAAAAATATAAAAATTTGTGTACCAGTGACAGGCAAAAATTTAGATGACTTTTTAGAAAATTTAAATAAAATTGAAAAAGTTTGTGACTTTGTGGAACTTCGAGCAGATTTTTTAGAAAATTTAAAATTAGAAGATGTTGATGTTATTGCTCGCGAGGTGAAAATGGAATCAATTTTTACTTGTCGCAAAAAAGATGAAGGTGGAAAGTTCGAAGGTAGTGAAAAAGAGAGACTAAAAATTTTAGAAGAGGCAATGTATAAAAATTTTAATTACGTTGATATAGAATTGTCCTCAGTTGACCAAATCGATTTTTCAGAAAGAAATAAGCAGACAAAAATTATTTGTTCCTATCATAATTTTGATAAAACACCCACCTATGAATATTTAGAGGAGATTGTAAACCAGATGAAAGAAAAGGGTGTTGATGTTTTCAAAATAGCTATTATGTCTTATATTGAAGAAGATAATAAAAAGCTATTAAAATTGCTCTTGAATAGGGATAAAGATGAGGAAATGATAGTTATAGGGATGGGAGAAAATGGTAAGATGACTCGTATTTTATCACCTTTATTAGGTGGGTATTTAACTTACGCTAATGTTGATGGTGGTGTGACTGCACAGGGACAGATTAATATTGAAGAGTTGAAGAATATTTATAAATCTTTCCCCTCCTTTAATAAGTCCGTCTGCCGGCGAGGCAGGGAGGGGTAGGGGAGGTTTTGTGGGCATAAGAATACCGCTATTTTATCCATAAAACCCCTCTTAATCTCCCCTTATTAAAGGGGAGACAAATTATAAAATATGCCAGGGAATACTTTTGGAAAAATGTTTCAAGTTACGACTGCCGGAGAATCACACGGCGGAGCTTTGGGTTGTATAATTGATGGTTGTCCGCCAAATTTTTCTATTTCAGAAGAAGAAATTCAAAAAGAATTAGACAGAAGAAAACCAGGACAAAGTGATATTACCACTGCACGTCAAGAAAAAGATAAAATAAAAATATTGTCGGGTGTTTCTAATGGTAAAACTTTAGGTACGCCAATTTTAATGTTAGCTTTTAATAAAGATGAAAAGTCAGAAGACTATGAACATTTAAAAAATATATATAGACCATCCCATGCCGATTATACTTATAAAAAGAAATATGGCATAAGAGAATGGAAAGGAGGAGGTAGGGCTTCAGCTAGAGAAACTCTAGCTCGAGTAGCAGCAGGAGCCTTGGCCAAAAAATATTTAAAAGAAAAATTAGGGGTAGAAATATTAAGTTATGTGGAACAAGTTTATAATATAAAAACGGATATTGATTATAAAAATGTAATTATAGAAGACATTGAAGCAAATGAAATTAGATGTCCGGATAGTAAAAAAGCAAAAGAGATGATTGAATTAATTAAACGAGTTCGAGAAGAAGGAGATTCGGTTGGTGGAGTAATAAAAGGTATAATTAAAAATGTTCCAGTGGGATTAGGCGAGCCTGTTTTTGATAAATTAAGTGCTGATTTAGGAAAAGCTATGCTTTCCATTAATGCTACCAAAGGCTTTGAATATGGATCTGGATTTGAGGCAGTTTCTATGAAGGGATCTGAACACAATGATGAATTTTATATTAAAAATGGTGAGATTAAGACAAAAAGTAATAATGCTGGAGGAACATTGGGTGGTATTTCATCCGGGGAGAATATTTATTTTCGAGTAGCTTTCAAGCCTACGGCGACAATTTCTAAAAAGCAAGAAACTATAAATAGTGATGGTGAGAAAGTTAATTTAGAAGCAGCAGGCAGACATGATCCTTGTGTTTTACCAAGAGCAGTACCTATTGTTGATAGTATGGCTGCCTTGGTTATTATGGATCATTATTTGAGATTTAGGGGACAATGCGGGGAATAGCGTAGTACCAACCCCTCTGGGTTGGTAATGTTAGACGGACCAGCCTAGAGAGGCTGGTACTACGAATAATAAATGTTATTATGCAAAATTTAGAAGAAAATCGAGACAAAATAGAAGAAATAGATAAAAGAATAATTCAATTACTTGGGGAGCGTTTAGTTCTGGTAAAAAAGATAGGTAAAATTAAAAGAGAAAATAATTTAAGTATTGAGGATGTGGAGAGAGAAGAAAAAATAAAAGAAGAATATAAAAAAATAGCTAAAGAGTATAATTTAGATCCAGAAGAATTGTGGCAGGTTTTTAATAAAATTTTAGAGTGGTCGAAGAAGGTGCAGAAAGATATATGATATTTCCTTGACACCAAAATCAATTCTACTAAAATAGAATTATCATGAAAAATACAGAAGTTAAAAAATATTTTTGGTTTTATTTTTTTACCGACACCAACAGCCGGCAATTTTAGTTTTTTGTAGGAATTTAAATAAAATTGAGCCGGCCATAGGGTCGGTTTTTTGATGGTAAAACGTTTATAGTACTATCCGCACAGTCCGCAAAAATCCGCTAAATCCGTGATTCATGCCAGTAGGCATAGTGCGGATTATGCGGATATGGCGGATAAAGCGGATTAATATATTATTAATTAACAATAAAAAAAATGAACACAGGTAAAACAATTAGGATTTCTAAAATTATTAATCCTAGAACTAAGAAAACAGTAATTATTCCTATGGATCATGGTATTTCTTGTGGTCCAGTAAAGGGAGTAGATAATATTAGAGAGACGGTGAAGCAAGTAGTAGCTGGTGGAGCAGATGCTATTATTTTACATAAAGGTATCGCTCGCGTTTGTGCTGATTTATTTACTAGAAAAACATCTTTAATTATTCATCTATCTGCTTCTAATGATTTATCTGCCAATGTAAATCATAAAGTATTAGTTGGCAGTGTAGAAGAGGCTTTGTCTCTAGGAGCGCAAGCTGTTTCAGTGCATGTGAATATTGGCAATGAATATGATCACTTGATGTGTGAAGATATGGGTGTAATATCCAGGCAATGTGAAAGATTAGGTATGCCACTGCTAGCTATGATGTATCCAAGGGGAGTGAATGTAAAAAATGACAAGGATCCAGATACAGTTGCTCACGTAGCAAGACTGGGTGCAGAGATTGGAGCAGATATTGTAAAAACAAATTATACTGGATCAGCTAAATCATTTGAAAAAGTAACCTGTGGTTGTCCTGTGCCAGTGGTTATTGCTGGAGGATCCAAGGAAAGTGATTTGAAGGCTCTGAAGATGATTGAAGATAGTATTTCCGGTGGAGGAGCAGGAGTATCTATCGGTCGCAATGTATTTCAGGCTCGTGATGTTAGGAAGATGACTGAGGCAGTGGTAAAAGTAGTACATGGAGGGAGAAAAGCAAACGAGGTTTTGTAAAAATGTAGTACCAACCCCTCTGGGTTGGCAAAAAAAAATTTATCATCGCTTTGTGAAGGCGTTTTCGCCTGAGTAGTTGGTGGTAAAGATATTTTTTTAAGAAAAATGCTTAAGTCACTAAGAATAAAATTGATTAAAACGTGGAGTTAGGTTGATAAAGTTTGAGGCGTTCTATCTCTCGGCGAGGACGCCTCGAGTAAGCGTGATAGGATTACAAATTGGAAATATAGTAACAAAAAAAATGAAAAAAAAATTTTATTTAAATTTAGAAAAATGGGATAAGAAGCAAGCAACACTTGCTTTGGAATCTGGTGTTGATGCTATATTAGTTAAACCTGAAAAAATAGAGGAGTTAAAAAGTCTAGCATTGACTAAAGTTATATCCCAATCTAAAAAAGCAGATTTAGAAATTGGGAAAGATATAAAGATTGTAAAGATTAATAGTAAAAAAGATGAAGATATTGTAGTCGCTGAAAAAGGAAAAATTCCCGTTATTATTGAAAATAAAGATTGGACTATAATTCCCTTGGAGAATTTAATATCTAAAACTTCAAATTTAATTCAGGAAGTATTAAATGCAAGTCAGGCTAAAACTGCCCTACAAACAATGGAGAGGGGTGCGGATGGTATTATTTTAAAGACTGATGATTTACAAGATATAAAAGAGGTAGCAAATATTATTAACAAAATGAGTGAAGAAAAATTTAAATTAAGTGAAGCTGTAATTGAAAGTATTGAACCACTTGGCATAGGCGACAGAGTATGCGTGGATACTTCTTCTATGCTTTCTCCTGGCCAAGGAATGTTGGTTGGTGATTCATCTAGCGCTATGTTTTTGGTTTACAATGAAAATGTAAAATCACCTTATTGTGATCCTAGACCATTTCGCATTAATGCTGGTGGGGTGCATGCTTATTGTCAATTACCATCTGATAAAACAGGTTATTTATCAGAAATAAAAGCAGGCAGTAAGATTTTAGTAGTAGATCCAAAAGGCAACTCTGAAGAAGTAATTGTTGGTAGGGCTAAAATTGAAAAAAGGCCAATGCTTTTAGTTAAGGCTAGTTGTAAGGGCAAAGAAATAAGTTTAGTAATACAAAATGCAGAGACTATAAGACTTACTAGTGTTTCTGGTAAGCCAGTATCTATTACTAAATTAAAGAAGGGTGATAAGGTTTTAGTTTATTTGCAGGAGGCTGGCAGACATTTTGGAGTAAAGGTGAAGGAGAGTATTAAAGAAAAGTAGGTTAATACGCGGATGAAGGCGGATTTGGTGGATAGGGCGGAAGTATTTTTTAAGGAATAATGTAAATGTAGTATCAACCCCTCTGGGTTGGTAGTTAAAACAAACCAGCCTAGAGAGGCTGGTACTACAAAATTTTATAAATAAAATGAAAAATAATAAAATAATAATAAATAAATTTGGTGGAGATATTATGGGATCTGCAGATAAGATTAAATTGGCAGTAAAACATATTGCTAATCAGATTAGGCATGGTCAAAAACCTATTGTAGTAGTATCGGCTTTGAAAGGCATTACTGACGAATTAGAAGAGATATTGAGCACTTTTACTCATAAAGATTTTTCTTCCAAAAAGCATATTGAAGTAATTTTAAAAAAGCATATAGAATTTTGTGAAAAAGTTTTAAAAAAACCAGGTGAGACTATAAAACAGATTGAAATATATTTAAATTGTGTAGAACATGATTTAGAAAATTTGAAAGAGTATGGAGAAATAGAAGTAATTGAGGACAAAATATTATCCTGCGGAGAAATACCAGCTAGCTATATTTTTAAATCCTTATTATTTGATCGGGGAGTTCGAGCAGAGAGCTTAACTGGTGGCCAGATTGGGATTATTACTGATAATAATTTTAAAGATGCTAATATTGATTGGGATAAATCAGTGTCTTGTGTTCGAGAGAAGATAAATAACATAATTTCTGAAAAAATTGTACCGGTTGTTACTGGCTTTAATGGCAAGACTTGCAAGGGACAAATTACAACTTTGGGCCGGGGCGGGTCTGATACGACAGCTACTTTTTTAGGAGCAGCTCTTAGTGCTTATAAAATAAAGTTATGGAAATCAGTGCCTGGAGTGTTGTCAGCTGATCCTAAAATTGTGAGTGAGGCAAAAACTATTAGCAAAATAACTTACAACGAAGCTGAAGAATCAGGTCAAGTGCTGCATGATAAAGCTATTAGGTTTCTAAAGAAATCTGATATTGAAGCAGAAGTTTGTTTTATAAAAGATCCTCAAATTAAGACGATTATTAAGCGGGAATTTAAGGATAAAAAAGGCGTTAAAATGATTAATTCTAAAGAAAAATTAACTCTACTTGAAGTTAGGAGTCCTCAGGTAGAGCAATATGGTTTTTTATATAAAATATCAGAAATGATAAGCAGACGGGGTATAAATATGGTTTTAATTAGGAATACCCGCGATGCTTTATACATAGTAATTGAAAATCACAGCGAGGCTATAAATTTATATAAAGAAATTGAAGAATTTGGTAGCCGATTAAAAACGGAGGAAGTGGCCATGGTTTCTTTGGTGGGAAATTTAGAATGGATCCATGCTAATAAATTTAATGAATTATTAATTAAATTGAATCATAATCCAGCTATGGGAGCTTTTCCTTATAGAGATTGTGTAAGGATGGAGGCTTTAATTAATCCTAAGAATGTGGAGAGGACTGTTAGGGCTTTGCATAGGGAAATGATTGGTATAAAATAGTAGTTATTAGAATTAATCTTTTGGGTTGGTTTAGAAAAAGTAATTAATTAAAAAAGAAGTTAATTACAGATTATAATTTATTTATTTTTTAATTAACAAAACTATGAGTGTAGAAAATAGAACAGGATTAGAAGAAGAACAAATTGCAGAAGAAAGAAAAAGACAAGAGACACTAACAGCCTTGAATGCTGTTTATGATAATGGAAAAGAGACGGAGTTAGGGGTAAAAATAGTAGAATTAGGAAAAAAATTAGGATTAGATTTAAGAAGCAGTAGAATGATGCTTGAGGCTATAGAAAATGGATGCACAGAAACAATTTCTACCATACTGGGTTTCAGGGGAGGCAAGGATGTTTTTTTAACCGGAAGAGAAGGAGAAAATAATGCGAAGAAAGCACATGAAAAATTTGTTAATCAAGATTCAGATTTTATAACAGTACTAAACGCATGGAGAGCTTATCAAAAACTATTAAAAGAAGCAGATGATTTTGATGATATCAAAAAAAATGAAAAAATTGATCAATGGTGCCAAAATAATTATATAGATAGGAAAAAACTAGAAGAAGCTGGTGAATATCGCAAAGAATTATTAGATAAATTGAAAGGTAATGAAATTAAAGTATCAACAAATGATGAGGCTGATGTAATTGGCAAAACAATTTTACCAGCCTTGAGAGGGAACATATTATTTAGAGGAGATGATAAAAATAATGAGCATGTGTATTATAGAGGAGAAAATAAAGATCACTGTTTTAATATTAGAACTCTCAAGGATACTACTGTAAATCCAGATTCAGTTTTAATGCAATACGGACAGATTAGTCCTAATGATTTTATAGGAACTAATGATAGTGGAATGTGTCAAAGGTTAAAAAAAGAATGGATTTTAGAAGAACTGCTTACTACGACGAATGATTTATATTTAATGCGTGGAAATGAAACACGAAAAGTTATTGAGGATGAAATATTTGAAATAGAAAAACCGGAGATAATATTTGATATAGAAGGAGATAGGCCGATGAGTAGGCATTCTTATGTCTTTAATCATATAATTTATATGGATGAAGATGTGAGTAATGTTCGTTTAGATGCATTTACTTATGATGTAGAGATGGAGCTTGAAGAGGCAACGTCAGCTTTTGCAGGAGTATTAACAGAAGAGTATATCGATGATAATTTAAAAGAGAAAATAAGAATAAATATTCCAGATATGGATAGTGTGTTATGGCATAATAATTGTGCTGTAAAAGTAGAAAAATCTGCAGCATTTAAAGACATCTATAGTATTTACGCAGAAATATTTAAAAGAGAAGGAGTTTTTTCTATTAGGAAACTAAAAGAAAAAATTGAGGATGGATCAATTAAAATTATTGAATTAGAATTTTTTAAAGATAAAGAGGGTAAAGAAAAAATGAGGATAAAGATAGAAAATGAAAGGAAAAAGAAAGAAACAGAAAAATTATTAGAAGATATAGAGAAAAAACAACGCCTTATTAATAACTATAATTGTGAAGAATATGGTTTAAAATGGGAAGAAATTAAGGATATGGATGAAATCGTATCTCTTGCTAGAAAAGAATTAGATAGTAAACCAGGAGAGCGTGATAAAGAATTATTAAAAATAAACAGCAGATTAGCTGGAGCCATTGAATATAATAAAGAAAGAAAAATATCATTAGAGAAAATAGATAAAGCTATAGAGGAGCATTATTCTAATTGTCCTGTTTGTAATGGTGAAATTGAAGTTAATAACGTGCCTTCTTCGCGTGATGAGGAAGGATATACAACCTATGAATGTTCAGGCACTTATAATCATAGAGATATGATTGAAGGCGGAAAAGAAATAGAATTTTTAAAAAAGATCGAAGAAAATGGAGGAGAAGATTTAATAATATCACAGCTAGAAACAGAAAATGGTGAAATTATTGTTCAATTGGTATTAACAACTAGGGGTCATAGATTAGGTAAAAATAAAGGAGGAACAAATTGGTTTAATGATAATGAAATAAGATTATTGAAAGGGAGAGATGTGTATGGCAAACAATGGAATGGCGGTACTATAAAGGAGATAAAATTAGTAGATGCAAATTTCAAAAAAGAGGAGGAAAAAGTACAAGATGTAGAAAGTGTAAAGAATTTTGAAAAGAATAAAGAATTTAAAGGTGAAATCGAATTTTTAATCTGGATCGCTAATAATACTAGATTAAAAAGCAGCAGTGAGATTAATGAATTTAGAGATTTTACTGAAAATTTAGATGATAAAAAACCGCCAAAGATAAAACAAAAAATTAATAGTTTTAAAAAATTAGTTGAAAATTCTATTGTGGATATAATAAGTAAAAACGAAGAAGCGGTGTTTTATATTGAGGAAGGGGAGGCTACTTCGGAAGTTATAAGAGAAAAAGTTATGGAGGCTTTAACTCAAAAATATAAAGAAGAAAATATTGAAATAGATTGGAAAATTATAATTGAGAATGCTTTGGGAGAATTAATTAAATAAAATTTTAAAAAATGAAAAAAATTGATGTGGGTGTCGTTGGTGCTACCGGAGCAGTAGGCCAAAAATTTATTGAGCTTTTAATTGACCATCCTTGGTTTAATTTAGTTAAATTGGCAGGAAGTGGTAGATCGTCTGGAAAAAAATATGGAAAAGTAACTGAGTGGCATGGTCCGGATGAAGTATATGAGAGAGTAAAAGATAAAAAGGTGGTGGCATCAACACCAGAAGGGTTAAAAGGAGTAAAGATAGTTTTCTCAGCCATTCCGGCAGAAGTTGCTAAGCCAGTCGAGGGAGCTTTGGCTCGAGCTGGGCATTATGTTTTTTCTAATACCAGATCGCATAGAATGGAGAAGGATGTGCCACTTTTAATTACAGAAGTGAATCCAGAACATTTTGAATTATTAAAAGAACAAAAGAAAAGAGGCTGGAAGGGAGCTATAATTACTAATCCTAATTGCAGCGTAGTGCAAATGTGTTTAGCGCTTAAGCCTATTCAAGATAAATTTGGCATTAAGCAAATTATAGTCTCAACTATGCAAGCTCTCTCTGGTGCTGGTTATCCAGGGGTACCTTCCATGATGATTGTCGATAATGTTATTCCCTATATAGATTTAGAAGAGGGTAAGATGGAATCAGAGCCATTGAAGATTTTGGGTCAATTTGAAAATGGAAAAATAAAAGAAGCCAAATTTAGTGTTTCTTCTTCTTGCCATCGGGTAGCAGTTAGAGAAAGTCATTTAGAAGATGTGCATGTAAGTTTGGATAAAAAAGCATCTGTAGATCAAATTAAAAAAGTACTTTCTGGTTTTAAAGTAGAAGCACAAAAATTGAAATTACCTTCAGCACCATCCAATCCTATTATAGTTCGTGAAGAAGAAGATAGACCTCAACCAATCATTGATAGATATGCAGGCAAGGGTATGAGTGTAAGTGTGGGTAGAGTTAGAGAAGATAGTGTATTGGAGAATGGTATAAAGATGGAAGTGTTGGGGCATAATACGGTTAGAGGGGCGGCGGGTTGTTCTATTCTTAATGCGGAGTATTTTGTGAAAAAGGGTCAGAATTTATAATATAATTTAAAGTGAAAAACATAATTAATAAAAATTGTAGAGAAAGTTGGTGGACTAAATTTAGAGTTGGCTAATTTTTGATTTGTTTTTATTTATAATTAGCCGGCTTTAAAAAAAGCCGGTTTTTTTTATTCTTACAGAGTACAAAAAGGAGATTGTACTCTGAGAGGAACAAAAAAAGGAGGAGAAGGCTATGAATATACAAGAAGCAGAGTTAGAGGAAATTTTGAGGAAAATTAAAGAAGGGGACGAAGAAGCTCGCAAAGAATTAATTAGAAGATCTGGCCAGGGTGATCAAGATGCTCGAAATGCTCTTTCTGATTTAACAGCAGTTCGTGATACCTATGCTGCGGTGGAGGGTACTGAAATGTAAGAAGTGCATGCTCTTTATATTGGGAGCGTTGCCTGCGGGCAGCGCTTCTTTTTCTTATAAATTTTTCAAAATAAAAAACTCTCCAAGTTTGGAAAGTTTTTTATTAGCCCGTAGGGGAATCGAACCCCTGTTACCAGGATGAAAACCTGGTGTCCTAACCACTAGACGAACGGGCCATATATTTAATGATTTTAAGTTAAAATAGCATTTAGGTCAATAAAAAATTATTTCTCTACTAAAAGTGGATTCTTTTCTTCTATTTTCTTTTTAGGTATAAAGAAAGAAATTAGGAAAGTTAAGAAAGCGAAGAAAGCGGTGTAGCTTAGTGATTCTTTATTAGCTTCTACTGTAGCTTTGTTTTTAATATTATTAATTTCATTAGAAACATTTTGGGGAATTTGAGAATTATTAGCTGTGTTATCCTCAGTTATTTTTTGTCCATTTTCTTCTACATCTTTTACAATCTGTTCTTTTAAGGAGGCAGGTAATATTTGGCTATCATTAATGCCTTGGATCATATTAGTTGTTAGGGCAGAAACTAAAACAGTACCAATAATAGCAGTACCTAGGGATCCTCCTAGATTTCTCATAGTAGTTGATAGGCCCGAGGCTTCACCAGCTTCATCAACTGGAACGGCAGAGAGGGTAAGATTAGTAATTTGAGACATAATAATACCAAAGCCAAGGCCGAAGAGAGCTAGACCAGGAGCTATATCCCAATTGGTGATTTCTATATTAAGGCTATTTCTCAAAACAAAAACACTAGCAATAATTAATAGAATACCAAATTGAATAATATATTTTACGGGGATTTTGTTGCCGAATTTAGAAAATATAGCTGAGGCTGTAAAAACCGATAAAGACATAGGAAGTAAGGCAATGCCTGTTTGCTGGGCGTTATAACCACCAACTATTTGTAAAAATATAGGTAGGGTAAAGAAAATTCCCGAATGGGCTAAGCCTAATATGGCTGTAGTAGTAATGCCAGCTGTATATTGCCTATTTTTAAATAAATATAGATGCAAAAGAGGGTCACTGGTTTTACTAATTTTTTTCTGCCAGAGAATAAAATTAGTTAAAATTATTAAACCAAGCAATATAAAAATGGGAGTGATGGATAGGCCAAAAATATCTATTTCTAGACTACCTATTTTATAAATTTCCTTAGCTTGCCACCAACCATAAGTGCTAGCTTCTATAATGCCATAGACTAAAGAAGCAAAGCCGGTGCTAGATAAAATAGTGCCTAAGATATCTAATTTTTCTGATTTATTTTCTCGGCTTTCTTTAATTAAAAAAGAAAGTCCCAGTATAGCTATAACAATAATAATCTCCAGTGCAAAAGCCCAGCGCCAGCTGTAATGAGTAGTCATGTAGCCGCCGAAAAGAGGGCCAAGAGCAGCTGTGGAGCCAGCCATACCACCCCAAATACCAAAGCCTATTTTTCTATCTTTGCCGCTATAGTTAGCAACTAATAAAGATACAGTAGCTGGCATCATCAGGGCTGCGCCAATTCCTTCGATTAAGGACCAGCCAATAATTAAGGTAGTTATATTAGGACTAATGGCGGCCAGCAGTGTTCCTACACCGTAAATAACAGCTCCAGTCATAAAAGCTTTTTTGCGGCCATAAAGATCGCCAATTTTACCACCCAGCAGCATAAAAGAGGCCATAACCAGGGCATAAATAGTAATAGCCCACTGGACATTTTTAAGCGATGTATCTAGATCCTGAACTATATTTTTAATGGAGACATTGAGCATAGTTGTGTCAAAGATCATAATGACTAAAGACAAGCTCAAAATAAAGACTAATCCCCATTTTTTGAAGAAAGGTATTTTTTGATTATTTATTTTCATAATTATTGTTATTTACAGACTTAAATTATATGCCTTTTTATTTTTTTTGGCAAAGGGGTATATTTTATTGATAAAGGAAGGGGTTATGATAGAGTATAATAGATTAAGGTATAAAATATATGTTTTTAGAAAATATCAGAAAAATCTTATCGAACGAACCAAAGTTTCGTTTAAAACAAGCCGAAAAGGCTATTTTTGTTGATTTAATAGAAAATTGGAGTGAGGCTACTATATTTTCTAAAGATTTAAGGAGAAAGTTAAATAAAGACTGTTCTTTAGATATTAAAGCAAAATTATTAGAAGAAAAAGACAAAAAAAGTGCTAAGACTTTAATTTATTTAGATGATAACTTCAAAATAGAAACAGTTTTAATGAAACACAGGACTAGAAATACTGTTTGTATCTCCAGCCAAGTTGGTTGTCCGATGGGTTGTATTTTTTGTGCTACTGGCAATATTGGTTTTGAGAGAAACTTAATTGGGGAAGAAATTATTATTCAAGTGCTATATTGGGCTCGTTATTTAAAAAAGACTGACGAGAAAATAGATAACGTTGTCTTTATGGGAATGGGTGAGCCATTACTTAATTATGAAGAAGTAATAAAAGCTATTCATATTTTAAATGATAAAGAAAAGTTTAATATAGGGTCACGTAGAATATCTATTTCTACTTGTGGTATTCCTGAGGGGATTAGGAGATTGATTAGCGAGGGCAAGCAGATTAATTTAGCTCTATCATTGCATGCACCAAATGGTAGATTACGCAGCCAATTAATGCCTGTTAATACCAATTATCCTATAGAAAAAGTATTAAAGGCGGTCAAAGAATATATAAAAGAAACCAATAGAAAAGTAATGATAGAATATGTAATGCTTCGGGATATAAATGATTCGCAAGATATGGCCAGGGAGCTAGCTAATCTTTTGAAAGATAATTTAAAACATTTATTTTTTGTAAATTTAATTAATTATAATGAAACTGGTAAATTCAAATCATCTTATCCTGATCAGATAGGAAAATTTAAAAGAATATTAGAAAATGAAAATATTACAGTTGTGGAGAGATATAAATTTGGGCAAAATATTAAAGGAGCTTGCGGGCAATTGGCAGGAGAACGGTAGATACAGGTTTGAAACCTGTATATATTGGAATATAGGTTATATATTGGAATACAGATTTAAAACCTGCATGTATAAGAATGTGGTTTCGAAGATTTTAAAATTGACACAAACATTAAAAAATAATTAAATAGAGATAGTAATAAATACAATTTTATGTCGGAAATGTTAAATCAATTTGAAAAAGAGAGCGGTCAATCAGAAAAAAGCATAGAGGATAGAAAAAAAGAGATTGCAACCAGCGTGGTTTATAGATTGCAACAAGAATTATTAGCTGCTCAGAAAAAATTGGGTAGTGATTTTAAATTTGATGATTTTAGCGAAAGACTAGGTGCAATCGAAGAAGAAGTTAGAAGAATGCTTGGGATAGAGCAAGACGAGTAAATAGTAATTCAATTTATTTATTCCTTAAATTATTGGAAGGGATTTTTTTTATTAATTTTAAATATAAAAATAGATGAGAAATAATAATATAAAAGAAGAAAAACTAAACTTTTTTAGCAAATGGGCTAAATTTTTTATTACAAAATATAAATTAACCATTATTTTACTAATTGCTTTAGTTATTTTGGGGCTTTTCGGAGCAAGTAATAACCAAAGGCAGGATTTTCCTTCTATTCCTATTAATTATATTTTTGTATCAGCCACTTATCCTGGTGCTAGTCCAGAAGTAATAGGTTCTGATGTTATCAAACCTATAGAGAACCAAATCAAGGGTCATAAGGAAGTAGCAAAGATGAGATCATCAGCTTATGCTAATTATGGAAGCGTAGTAATCGAGACTAAGAGTTTTGATAAAGAAACTATTAATAAAACTATTACTGAATTTAATGAGCTAGCTAATAAAGCTAGCTTGCCGGATGGTGTGGATATTAATGTGGGTACAGAGGATGCAGCTGGTCCTTCTTTGGTTTACGTTTTATCTAGTGATAAAATTTCCTACAATGAAATAATTAAAAAAGCACCCAAGGTAAAAGAATATTTAGAAAAAGAAAGTAAAGAAATCAAAGAAGTGCAGGTAATGCCAGAAACTGATTTTGATGTAAAAATCAAGCTTGATGCCAAAGCGCTTCAGGAGAAAAGATTGGATGTAAATACTGTAAAGCAAATTATCCAAGCTAATTTACAGGTCTTGCCTGGAGGAAGCATTACAGATGAGGAGACTAATATTTCTAAGCAAATTACTATTAATAATCCTGTAAGCCAAATAGACGATATTAAAAATATAACTTTGGCTGATGGTTCTAAATTATCGGAAATAGCCGAGATAACGGAAGAAGCGAAGTCAGGTGATACTCAATTGGCAGCTGGATTTTTAAGAGATGGGCAGCCTCAATATAGTGATCAGGCAGTATATCTAATGTTGATTAAACAAGACAAGGGAGATGTTATTAAGATGAAAAAAGATATTACGGCGGCCATAGATAAAATTTATGATAAAAATATTCTAGATGAAAATATTAATATCGATTTAACTTATGATTCTTCAACCTATGTAGAGACTCAAATATCAACGCTGCTTCGCAATGGGATTTTTGGTTTAATTATTATATTGGTTGTCTTTATGTTTTTTATTGATATTAGGGCAGGCTTAGTAGTATCACTGATTGTCCCTTTTTCTTTCTTAATAACTTTATTTATTCTCTACGAGCTGGGCTTTACTATTAATATTCTGACAACCTTTGCTATGATTTTGACCCTAGGTATTATAGTTGATAATGCTATTGTTATTGCTGAAGGTATGCAGCATCGCATGAGTAAGTACGGAGACAGCAAATTAAAAGCAGCACTGAGTACTATTCGCGATTTAGGTCCGGCGGTAACTTCAGCTACAGCGACAACAGTGGTAGTTTTCATTCCGGCTGCCAGAATGGGTGGAATTATAGGGGAATTTATGAAATATATTCCCTATACTATGATTATTATGTTAGTGGTATCTTATTTTTTAGCCATTAGTATTACTCCACTTCTAGGTAAATGGATTTTAAAGAAAGAGACAGAAGAAGAAAGAAAAGAAAGAAGATTAACCAAATCACAAAAATATTTAGTTTTGCCAGCTATAGTTTTTTATGGCCAGAAAATGATTGATAAACTAGTGGAAGTTTATGGCCGATTTATGTCTAGGGTTTATAGAAAATGGACTTATAAATTAGCTATAGTTTTGATTCTATTGGCTGGATTTATTTATAGTATGTCTTTAGTAGGAACAGGCAAGGTGAAATCTTCTCAATTTCCTATGACTGATACCCAGCAATTTAGTATAAGCATGGATTTTCCAGTAGGGACAAGCAATGAAGTAAAGAAAGAAATAACTTCTGATTTAATGAAAGAAGCCATAAAAGTACCGTATTTCGAAGGTTCATTTATGATGCAAGGGCAGCTATTTATTTTAATAACTGATCCATCAAAAAGAAGAAATGATAAAGATACTACAGTCTATACTATTGTAGATAATTTGAACGAAAAAATTAATTATATTAGAGATAGGGCACCTCAAGATACTACTATTAGTGTTGGTGCTCAAGGCTATGGCCCAACCTCTTCCTCTTATGATGTTATTGTAGAAGTAAAAAATACCGATGGAGAAGCTATTAAAAAAACTATAGAGGGGTTAGACAGTTTTGTTGTAGGAAAAGAAGATAATGGAGATTTTAAAATTAATAAGATTAGCAATGAGCTAAAAGATAATTTAGTTCCTTCTATAGAGATTAATTTTGATAAAAATAAAATAGAAGAATATGGTATTGCACCGCTGACTACTTCTATGATTGTAAATAGCGTCTTTTCTGAATCTGATTTAGGCAAAGTAACTATTGGAGAAGGCGGTAGGCAAGATGGAGTAAAATTATTATTCAATGAAAATTCTAAAAAATCTATCGATGATATAAAAAATTTAATTGTAGGAGTGCAAGGTATAAAGCCTATTAAATTGTCTGATATAGCGGAAGTAAAGTCGGAGGACAAGGCTCAATCGATTAACTTTATTGATGGGGCAAGGTCGGTTTCTTACCAAATATATTTAGATGTAGCTGATGAGGATAAGGCAGCTGAAATTACTAAAGTACAAAAAGATATCCAAGATTATCTAAATAAAGACAGACTGAATGATTTTGGTCTAGATGAAGATAGTATTGCTTACGGCGGCTTTGCTTCTGATATTGCTACTGACTTTAACAAGCTTTTAGTTACCTTTATTATTGCTATTATAGCTGTTTTTTTGATCTTAGCTTATCAATTTAATTCTTACTTACAGCCTTTAATGATTATGTTGGCAGTACCAGTGGCTTTGATTGGTGTTTTTCCAGCACTTTATGCGGTAGGAAGTTCACTGGATATGATCTCCGGTTTAGGTGTAATAACTCTAGTAGGTATTGTGGTTAATGATGCCATTGTCTTTATTGATTATTTCAATAGATTAAGAAAGAGAGATAAAAATCAAAAATTATCTGAAGCGCTAGTTGAGACTGGCAAGATGAGATTTAAACCTATTTTTTCTACTTCTATTACTACTATTGCCGCCATTGTACCCCTAACAATTCAAGATCCTTTCTGGAGAGGATTGGGGACAACTGTAATTTTCGGTTTAACTTTTGCCACTATTGGTAATTTGATAGTTTTGCCGATTGTAATTAATATGGTGGAGAGAATATTTGGGTGGTTTAGGGGGAGGTTTGGGAGGAAGGTTGTTGGCTAATTAGAAATACAGGTTTGAAACCTGTATGTACAACAATATTGTAGGGCAGGATCGTATCCTGCCTTTTTTGTTGGGTTTCGAGTACTCAACCCAACCTACTTGAATTATGCTATAATAAAAATATAAATAAATAATTTTTAACCATATGAAAAAAGATTTAAAGAAAAAATTAACACCGATACAATATAAAGTAACCCAGCAATGTGGGACTGAACCTGCTTTTAATAATGAATATTGGGATAATAAAAAAAAGGGAATATATGTTGATGTTGTCTCCGGCGAGCCACTCTTTAGTTCTCACCACAAATTTGATTCCGGTACAGGCTGGCCTTCTTTTACTAAACCTATCAATAAAGAAAGCGTAGTGGAAAAAGAAGATAGCAGTTTGGGCATGAAAAGAGTAGAAGTTAAAACAAAAAAATCAGGATCACATTTGGGCCATGTCTTTGATGATGGGCCGAAAGGACAGCCGAGATACTGTATTAATTCTGCTTCATTGAGATTTATTTCCAAAGAGGATTTAGAAAAAGAAGGGTATGGGGAATATAAAAAGTTATTTGATTAAAAAATAATTTTAGACAAAATTTTAGGGAACACGGGCGAGAAATTTGTGTTCCTTTTTAGTTGGAACTAATAAACGTGGGTGGAAAGGAAGATGATTATCCAGCTGATTCCGGATAAGATTGCTACCCAGAAGCGATTTTTATTTGGATGTGCCTGATTATTCCTCTATGAAGCCTATTTAGGTTATGAATATTAACATCATCATAACCTATTTTTTGAGCTCTTCGCCAAGTCTTTTCCAGTATTTTATTTGAGCTCTTATTTCTAGAGAATACAGGTACGACCATAACTTTGACCAAAGAGCCATCTTTCTTCCTCCGTTTCCTCAAACCAAAAAAGACCGCATAGTTCCATATTAATGCGGTCTTTTTAAGTTTAAAATGTTTCTTAGCATACGGAAGTTTTTCACCTCTATTGTCCAAAACTTTCATTTGCCAAGAAAATATTAAATTTTTAAATAACTATTCTTTAGGAGAGACTTAATTATATTATTAATAAGTTTAATTATCAATACTTTGGGCATATTTAGTTATTTTCTTGTCTACTGATTTTCTCTTTATAGAAAAATAGACTCCGATAGCCATAATGAATATGCCTATAGTTTGATATATAGATATTTTTTCTCCGAAAAATAATATTAAGACTATTAAACTAAATATAGGTGAGGTAGCTCCTAGGGATATTGATTTAGAAATATCTATTCTTTTTAGACCTTCATACCAGATTATTTTATTTAAACCTAAGACAAGAAATCCAGTTATAATGATTATGGGCCAGAAATTAATAAAAATATGAATTATATTGGCGTCTTTTTCAAATATAATTGATAAAAATAATATAAATAATCCACCAAAAAGAAAACGAACAAATAATATTACAGAAGGTGATAGAGTATTTAGTGCTTTTTTAGCATAAAAATTACCAATAGGATAGGTTAAAGTGCTTAGAATAATAAGCAAGTCGCCAGTATTTATAGCCAGTGTTCCATTATAAAGTATAAATAAAGCACCAAAGAATATTCCTCCTGCGCCTAATAATTTGTAGCCAGTAGTTCTCTCGCCTATGAAAGGGGTGAAAATAAGAGTAAAAACGACTTCAGACAAAAGCAAAAGTGAAGTATTTATACCGGAAGTCATACTTGAACCTATAAACAAAAGAGTATAGGGAATTATTACGATGCAAATGGTGATCATTAAAAGAGGGAAATGTGTTTTTCTTTCCTTTAGCTGGTAGAACTTTTTCTCTGAAATCATGTAGAGAAAAGTAGCAATACTAGATACTAAAGTAGTTAGAGCAGCAAAAGTTAGGGGAGAAATATTTTTTGTACCATAATTTGTGAGTACTGGAAACATACCCCAAATAGCTGTGCTTAAAATTATTAAAATTGTTCCTGTTTTTTCTTTGTTTTTAGTCATAAAATTATTCCCACTCAATAGTACCCGGTGGTTTATTAGTGATATCGTATAAAGCCATATCAATTCCAGGAATTTTCATAATTTTAGAAGCTATAGAATTTAAAATTTTCTTATTCATTTGGTAAAAATTAATAGTCATGGCTTCTTTGGATTGTATGGGTCGCAAGATTATAGTTTCGCCGGAATTAATAGAAAGAGGAGCAAGCACTACTGGAAATTGCCATATATCTTTATATATTTTATATTTTTTAGTTTCATCCATAATAATCTTATCTACTTTTCTTAGCAAATTTAAGCGTTTTTCAGTTAAATATGCTTCTTTTATCCTTATTTTTTTAAAGTTTATTTTGCTAGGTGCTATTAAATAAACGACCCTATTAATTTCTTTGAATTTATTAGTTATTTTAGGAGAAAGTTCTGATAGCTTTTTCCAATTCAAGTTTCCAGAAATTAAAGTAGGATGATTGTAAGTACGATTATCTCCTTGTACGCCTACGCTTTTTATGGGGAGGGCAGTAATATTTATTTTAGATCCAACAAATTTCTTTAATTTTTTATCAAGATTGGATTTATTTTTAATCGTATTTCTACCATTACTACAGAGCGTTCTAATGCCAAGTCCTGGGCCAGGGAAAGGATGTCTTGCTAATAATTTTTTGGGTAATTTTAATTTTTTCCCTAAATCTCTTACTTCATCTTTATATAATTCTGATAAAGGTTCTATTAATTTTCTAGCCTTCATTAATTTTAAAATTTCCTTAACTCTATTGTGATGAGTTTTAATTTTATCGGCATGCTTAGTTGATCCGCTCTCTATGGTATCTGGATAAATAGTGCCTTGAGCGAGTATCCAATCATCTTGTTTCATTTTATTTCCTTTCATTATCTTATCTTTGATATATAAAAATGTTTTACCGATTATGGCTCGCTTTTTTTCTGGATCAGTTATCTTGGCAGTGTTTTTAAGAAATTCCCTGGAGGCATCGATTACGGTTAAATCGCTAAAGCCGGCTCTAGATAGGCTTTTTTTAACCCATTTAGATTCTCGGTGTCTTAAAAATCCATTATCTATATGAAGACCAAAAACTCTTTTTTTACCTAATACTTTTTCTAAAAGAGCAAAACAAACTGTTGAGTCTACTCCGCCAGAGACTAACAAAAATACATTTTTGTTTCCGACTTGCTTTTTAATATTTTTTTCTAGCTCAATCCAATATTGATTCGTAGACCAATTTTTTTGGCACTTACAAATATTAAAGACAAAATTTTCTATAATTTTTAATCCATTTACAGTATGAGTTACTTCAGGATGAAATTGCAAACCATAAATATTTTTTTCAATGTTAGCTATAGAGGCAATAGGGCAGTTAGAAGTTTTGGAGGTTGCTTGAAAATTTTTGGGTAATTTTATAACAGAATCACCATGGCTCATCCAGACTTGCTCACTTTTTTTTAGATTTTTAAATAATCCATTATCTTTTGAAATATTAATTTGAGCGAGGCCATATTCTTTTGTCTGGCCACTTTTTACTTTTCCTCCAAAATGATGGGCGATTAATTGGTGGCCATAGCAAAGTCCCAGAATAGGGATATTTAAATTAAATATATCTCCGTTGAATTTAATTTTTTGGTTTCCTATACTTTGTGGTCCTCCAGACAAAATAATTCCTTTTACGTCTTTTAAATCAGATAATTTAATATTGGGTAGGAAAATTTTCGAAAAAACTCCTAGTTCCCTTATTCGACGGGTAATAAGATGGGTATATTGAGAGCCGAAGTCTAGAATGGCTATTTGATTGGTCATAAATTTTTAAAAAATAGTATATTGATTATAGCTGAGTTTTTAGGTAAAATAAAGATCAATAATGCCAATATACGAATGTTTACAATGATACGAATTGTCCTACTGTCAATTAGTATTATTGGTATAGATTAGTATATTAGCATTATACAAACAGTAAAAATATTTAAATAAAACAATATGATAAAAGAAGCTCTAACCTTCGACGATGTATTATTAGTACCTCAAGCATCAAAATATTCACCCAGCAAGGTAAGTACAAAAACAAGATTAGGTAAAAATTTAGAATTAGAAGTGCCAATCTTGTCAGCTGCTATGGACACTGTAACTGAAAGTAAAATGGCCATCGAATTGGGAAAAATGGGAGCACTAGGCGTAATACATAAAAATTTACCACCGGAAAAGCAAGCGGAAGAAGTAAAAAAAGTAAAATCAGAAAATTTAAAATGTGGAGCAGCTATATCGGTAGGCAAAGATTCATTAGAGAGAGCAGATTTATTAGTTGAGGCAGGTGTGGATTTATTAATTATAGACGTAGCTCATGGCCATTATTATAAAGTACAGGAAATTATAAAAAAACTGAAGAAAAAATATGGATCAAAAGTCTTAATAGTTGGAGGAAATGTAGCTACAGGCAAGGCAACTAATGATTTAGTTAAAGCTGGCGCAGACATTGTTAAAGTAGGAGTAGGGCCTGGCTCCATTTGTACGACCAGAATTATTGCTGGTATTGGCGTACCTCAATTAACTGCAGTCATGGAAGCAGTTAAAGTAGCCCAAAAAACAAAAACTCCTATCATTGCTGATGGAGGGATTAAATATTCTGGTGATATAGTAAAAGCTTTGGCGGCTGGGGCAAGTTGCGTAATGCTTGGTGGACTTTTATCTGGAACAGATGAGGCACCAGGTAAAATTTTACTTTACAAAGGAAAAAAATATAAAATATATAGAGGTATGGGATCAATAGAGGCTATGCAAAAAGGGTCCAGTGATAGATACATGCAAAGTGATAAGAAGAATAAAAGAGATATGACTGCTGAAGGGGTAGTAGGCTATAATGAATATAAAGGCAGTGTAATAGAAATTATAAAACAATTAGTAGGTGGATTAAAACAGGGCTTAGGTTATTGTGGGGCTAGAGATATTAAAGATTTATGGAGGAAAGCGGTGTTTGTAAAAATTACTAATGCGGGATTGAAAGAGAGTCATCCGCATGATTTAGGGAGGGTAGAGAAGGCGCCGAATTATTGAATAAATTGTTAAATTGTTGAAAACTAAAGAAATTTGATGCAGGAATCCGAAACCCTATAGGGTTTCGGATTCCTTTTTATAATTGGTGTATGGAAATTTGATAACTAATTTCTAATCTCTATTTTCTATATTCTAGCTCTTTTCCTTAATTTCATATGAGATTCCTGAAGTTTAATTAAAAGTTCACTTTCATTAATTAAATTATGCATTCTATTAGAAATAACGAACTCGCCGTTAATCATTAGGTCTCTAATATTGCGTCCGCCATGGGTTATCATATTGCCAACCAAACTCAAGGGTTCTTTCTCATTATAAGGGAGAAAACCTCTATCTTTTAATTTCCAGAAAGACAAATCTGCTCGATGATTAGCCATAATTTTACCCACCCGACCCAACTTTAAAATATGAGCTGCCTGGGAAGTCATCATTTTAAATAGGTCTTCGTACAGAACTCTCATTTTATTTATGTGGACAATTCTAGTTTGTAGAGCTTCGGTTAATAGATCTAGACTATTTTTAGAGATAACACTATCAGTTCCCAGGCAAATTTGTTTATTAGCACCGATAGCAGCAAATTCAGGATATTTAAAATCCCCGGTATTATGAATTCTATTGGAGGTAGGGAGATGTACTATGCCAATTTTATGTTTTCTAACTAATTTTATTTCTTCTTCACTGAAGTGAACGCAATGTGATAATAATAAATTAGAGTTAGCAATGCCTAAGTC
This sequence comes from uncultured bacterium, assembly GCA_963746775.1. Classification (GTDB taxonomy): domain Bacteria; phylum Patescibacteriota; class JABMPQ01; order JABMPQ01; family CAVVCK01; genus CAVVCK01. The sequence goes on along the minus strand of CAVVCK010000001.1, from coordinate 393,014 downwards.
AACGGCTGCCTCGACTGTTCTTTTGCCAAACTTTTTAACGCACTCTTGCGCCCATTTTTCACTCTCAGCTGCATGCATAGTGAAAAGCACATTGTGTTTTTTAATTAATTTCTTTATTTTTTCTATTTGATTTCTATCAGCTTTATGCAAATAGTGGATAGCGATAGCCGGGGTTGTATAATATTTCTTTTTATTATTTAATATTTTTTCTACCATTTCTGGTGAATTTTGAGGATGAGAATTTGATACAGCTGAAATAGCATTAATTACGTTTTGTTTAATAAGTTTGGCTGCTTTTTCAACGGGTTCAAATGTTCCGTAATGGCTTAGGGTAGTGGTAATGCCGTTTTTTTGTTCTTCGGTTAGATCACCAACTGCACCAAGAAAAAAATCATCGTCATTCATCTTATTTTCCAATCTAGCCATTTTTTCTACTTGCTTCTCTATAGATCCTTTATCAAGAGTCATAGAAGAGCGGAGCATATACATAGGCGGATGGGTATGGGCATTAATAAAGCCAGGAGTAATAACTATACCGCCTCTCTTAGAAGCATCATAAATTAAATCTATGTCATTAATGGAAATTTTACTCTTATCTCCAGGAAAAACTTCTTTAATGCGGCCGTTGATGATATAAATAGAGTAATCTGGCAAAATTTTCAAACGATCATCTTTATTAACAGTGATAACGAATCTTGCTTTATGGATCAAAATTCTTCTAATTTTTTTAGGATTGCCAAGCACAGTATAGCGGCTGCGATTTTTTCTTTTAGATTCAAAATAATGCATGTCTTGATTATGGATAAGGTCATGGATGGTGGAGGTTTTTTTTATAGGCATAGTTTTGACTATTTTTTAAATTTAATCCAAATCTTCTTAAATATTTTTATAGATGACAAGCATACCTGTCATTTATATAAAAGAATTATTGTTTAAAATATTTTAATAAAGGGTAATAAATATCTTCTTTAAAAGGAATAAATAGATCTTTAAAAGTTTCTTTATTGGTAAATTGAACTCTAGCTTCTCTAACTAGAGCTAGGGGTGTACATTCTTTCCCTTCACCCATAGCTAGAGTTCCTATAGAAGCTAGCGAGTCGACAATATTTATTTGAGATACTTCTAATTTTCTACCGAATAAATCTAATTTGCCTCTGTAGTCTCGCAATGGTTTCAGGCCATAAAAACCGATGGAAATACCCTGTGTTCCTGAACGCAGTGGAGTAGTATGACTGTCAGTAATTATAACTGCTAATTTTTTAATTTTAAATTTCTTTTTTAAATATTGGCAAATTAATTTAGCTTCTTTTTCGGGACTTTTGGGCCATAGAATATAATAGCCATTAGCATTGCTTTCATCAATGCCGGCCGAGGGGATAAGGGTGTTATTTTTAATAGTTAACATAGCATATTCTCCTGGGCATTCTTTACGGGGAATAGAAATGTCTGCTTCAGATTTAATTAACTTATCTTTATCTTTTACCTCTTTCATAGGAAAGCATTGACCTTGATGTATAGCTAAAATTTTCGAAGTAATTAAAAGAATATCGCCCTCTTCTAATTTAGGGCAATATTTGTCTAATATTTTATATAAATCATCTTGAGGAGGATTTATTTTGCGGGTTTTGATGGGGGTAATGTTCATTAAAGAATATTTATTTAATTATTCTAAATTCTAACTCCTCAATCATTTCTTTTAATGCTTGCATCATTTCTTCTTTATTAGAAGAACCTCTGGTTAAGATTGGATTAGTATTATTTTCTAGAAAACGATGAAATTCAGGTATTGATTTAGAGGCTTCACTTATTTTATATTGATCATATACTTTACCAATATAAATACCCTCTCCTTTAGCGTTAACAAATCCATTTTCTACTTGTTTAAATGTTTTTCTAGCTAATTCTTTAGTTTCTTTAAGTAATTTCTCTAATTCCTCAAAACTTAATTCTGCAAGATTTATTTCTTTTGATTTTTCAATTTGTTCATTTGGTCTATTTTCTGGTGGTGTTTCTGGCATAATTATTTTTTATTAATATATTTTAATGGTTGGGTTTCGAATACTCAACCCAACCTACTTTATTTACTTCACCAACAAATATTAAAATTAAACTATGCATATTAATCAATATGTATTATTTTATGACGAGTATATTTTCTTTTGCCTGAAACAGCAATTCCAAAATGAATATATTTTTTACCATCTACGCTTATATCATGCCATCTTTTTTCTAGATCAGTATAAGTTAAATAGGTTTTATAAATAGAAGAAGGATCAGCAAAGTAAATTTTATTTTTATCATAGCCTATAGCGACAACATAGTGTCCGTCTGACCAATCATTCTGCCAATTAATTTCCTTTTTGTTTGTCCAGGCTTGCAGGGGAATAATAATTGGCTTATTTTCTTTAAGAAATTTTTTTAGATTTTTGATGTCTGATTGGCCTGCTTTATATTTTAATTTATACTTTTTTAATACTTTTATAATATTTTCAATTTTAGTACCCGATTTATTGGTTTTAACTTCTTTAATAATAATATCACCCCTGATATTTATACCAAAATAAGCCAAAACCATTTGAGTGGTAATAGCACCACAGTCGTAGCTTTTTGTTTGACGAAATAAAGGAAATTTTAACATTCTCATATTTTTATGATGTTATTTATTATTTTAAGTTAAATAGGGAATATTGCAATTAAATTAAAAAAAATAAACCTTTTTATAGATTTATTTTATTTATCAAGGAAAATTCCTGGCATTAATTACTAAGAACTCCTATTTTATATTTAGCCAGCAAATCCCAAGCTCTATTAGAATGAATTCTGCTGAATATTCCGGTTACTTCTTTTCCACAATTTGAAGTAATAGAACTTGATCCGCCAGGATGAAAGCTAATGTAAGAAGAAACATCATAGACATTGTTATTGATAGCCAGGTAACAATTACTTCTAATGTTATGGCTTGAAATATCAGCTAGCGTAAAAGTTGGTGTTGAATTTGTGGTGGGGGTATTTGTGGTAGGAGAAGTGTTAGTTTGAGATGAGCTATTAGTATTAATAATCGTGTTTTGGTTAAGAGCAGTATTAGAATTATTTTGACGGTTCAGAGATCCCAAAATAAATATTAAACCGCTTACGGCGAAGAAAATCATTAATAGTATTAGTGTTACTTTTTTCATAGTTTTTTAGAAATTAAACTCTTCTGAATGCATCTTATCCTTATTTAATCCATGATTTATAAAATCATTTTTTAGGGCATTTATCATAACTGGCGGGGCGCAAATTAATATATCTTTACTACGTAGATTGGTAACTAAATTATTAATTTTTTCAAAATTAATATGGCCATTAGTATTTGATAAAAAAGGAATAACTTGAAAATTATTACTAAATTTAGCCTGAATTTCCTTTAAAAAATCTAAATAGATAGCTTCTTTTTCATCCTTTGTACAATAAAATAATTGAATATGATAAGGATAATTTTGATTTAGCAAATCCTTGGCCATGCTAATAAAAGGAGTAATGCCAATACCTCCGGCAATCCAAATTTGATTTTGATTATTGATATTAGTATAGGAAAAAACTCCAAAAGGTCCTTCTATTTGAGCGAGAGCGCCTTTCTCTAAATCATAAGGCAGATTGCTAGTATAATCGCCAAGCTTTTTGGTAGCTAATTTCAAATTGTTTTCCCAAGGTGCAGAAGTGATAGAAAAGGGATGACTTTCTTTGGATAATCCTCTCTGATTAAAAGAAATAAAAACAAATTGACCGGGCCTAAAATTAATTTTTTTATCTAGAGGCTTGAGAGTAATTTCAATGATGAAGTCATTAAGTTTTTTTATTTCTTCTACTTGGTATTTATATTTTTTTAATAAAAATTTTTCAAAAATAACTTTATATAGGAAAGCGGTAATTCCTAACAGGGTAATAATTATAATGTAACCTTTAAGAAAGAAATTTTTCATAACATATCCGGGAATTGAATAGGCATGGAGAGAACCGAATAAAATAGCTAGACCAAAAAATTTATGAGTTATTTTCCAGATATTGTATTTTGGTTGTAGGTAAAGAGTTAGAATAATTAATATAATCATTACACCAAGAGCAATATTGCCATAATCGCGTGACCAAATTTGGCTTGGCAATAAAAATTTAGCTGCCTCAGTAGAATTAGTTGCGTAGCGGGCGATAAGCAGCAGAGGATGAAAAAGTAAAAAAATAAAAGCCAGTTGGCCTATTGTGTTATGTTGTTTGTAAACATTATTGAGTCCGTAAAATAATTTTTCGATGAAAGGCAGGCGGGAAGCAAGTATAAAATTTAGTGACAACAAAACAATACCTGTTAGTCCTAATATTTCACCTAAACTAGCGCTAAGGGTTTTAATATTTTCTAGGGGAGGATCAAGCTTAGAAGTAGTGAGCCAAAGCAGGAAGGGGATGATAGAGAGTAGAATAACAAGGATCCATCCTTGATTTTTTTTTAGTTTTTCGGTAATGGTTTTCAAAGAGTTTAAGTTAAAAATATTTTAAATATATTATTTATACGTAATTTGGGGGTGAAAAATGTCTATTTTAATTTAATGTTGGGTTTCGAGTACTCAACCCAACCTACATATAAAATATCAATAAAATTATAAAATTTATGTTATAATCCTACCATAAAACCATGTTTAAAAGAATATTACAAATTATTCTACTGCTCAGCATTATTATTTTAATTACTTCATATTTTCTAAAAGATCAATTACCAGAGAAAGGAGAAATTGATGAGAGGCTATTCCAGGAGCCGATACAAGAGCATACTGACAAAGAGTCTTTTGAAAAAAGGGTAGGCGATGTTACTTATAATATAAAACCAATAACTAGTTATGAGCTTTATGGCTTAGTGGTAACTTATCATAATGCCAATAAATGGTGGGACTATTATCATAAAGCATGGAATGATTTTATTAATTTGAAAGATGTTTGTGTTATTTGGGGGAGTAATATTGATACAGAAGTTTATAAGCAAATGAAATTTAAAAGCGGTAGCTGGACTTGCTATATGGAAAGTAAAAATGGAGCAGGACAGGAAGTACAATCTAAATTTTCTTTTAGTCATTTGTCTAATAATCATTTGCTAGCTGATAATGAAGAAATTGCTAAAAAAATTATGTCGGTAGAGATAGGGGATCAAATTCATTTCAAAGGATATTTAGTGGAATATTCTGCTAATGACGGACAATTTAAGCGCAGTACAAGCACTACTAGGTTAGATACAGGTAATAATGCCTGCGAAGTGGTATATTTGACTGATTTTGAAATAATTAAAAAGAAAGAAGATATTTATAGAGAGATTTATAAGTATACTAAATATTTTTTTATTGGAAGTATTGTTTTATTGATTTTAAATTTATTTAGAAGTCCTTTAAATAGAAAGAAAAAAGATAAAAAGTAATTGCCAAATGTGAATATTTTGATAGTATAATTATAATGCCAATATACGAATGGGTACTAATGATACGAATAGATAATTAGTATAATTGGTATAATTCGTATACATGTCTGACGTTAGAGGCAGATTAGTATTATATTGAGCCCAGGTGGTGAAATTGGCAAACACGCTAGCCTTAGGAGCTAGTGAGGCAACTCTTGTGGGTTCGAGTCCCACCCTGGGCATTTTTTGAAATATAAGGAAATTAATTATTTAATAAAGACTATTTTATTAAATAATGAGTTTCCTTGAGAGGAGGAGAGGAAGATGGAAGCTGAGCTAACAATCAAAGATAAAAGATCCGGTAGGCAGCGGAATATTTCTTTGAAAACCGGTATTAATGTACCAGTGGGGCGAGGAGTTTTCGTTTGCTTATTAGAGGGAAGAGATGGAGTTGAAATTACTTGTATAGGATTTGAAGAAAAGATTATTATTTCTCCGGATGAACAAATGTCAAAAGGAAATTTCTTAATTTCTGTAGAATTGAATGACAAGCGATAGTTCTTTTTTCGCACTTCTTTATATAGAGTAGGGTTAAAGTTCTAATAAATTCTACTCAATCACTAATTCAAATTTTTTTAAAATATAGCTATTAATTATGAATAATCCAATCGACAAATCAAATTTTAGACAGGTTATTTTAGATTTTCCTAATCAATTTTTAAAAGCACTAGATTTTGCCAAAGATAAAAAATTAGAAGGAGAATTTAATAAATTAGTAGTTTGCGGGATGGGTGGCTCTGCTTTGCCAGGTGATTTAGTCAAAGCTTATTTAGATTATAAAAATATAGATTTTCCAGCGATAGTTAATCGTAATTATACTCTGCCAGTTGGGGTAAATGAAAAAACTTTAATATTTACCTCATCTTACTCAGGAAACACTGAAGAACCACTGTCTTGTTTTAAAGAATTAACGGGTAAAAATTATAGAACTGTAGGCTTTGCTAGGGGTGGCAGCAAATTAGCTAATGCTTGTCAAAATTATAACATGCCTTTTGTAGAATATCCTAATGATGGACCAGATTTTCAGCCTCGTTGCGCCCTAGGTTATTCTTTTACTTCTATGATAAAAGTTTTATCTAATTGTGGTGTAATTGATAATATTAATGAAGAAATAAAAGAATTAGCAGAATCTCTAAAGCCAGAAGAACTGGAAGAACGTGGCAAGGAAATTGCTCAAGATTTGCATGGATTTACACCTATTATTTATGCTTCTGAAAAATATAGAAAGTCTGTAGCTCAGATTTGTAAGATAAAAATAAATGAGAATTCTAAAACTGAAGCTTTTTATAATGCTTTTCCAGAAATGAATCATAATGAAATGGTGGGTTATACGAGGTTAAATGGCAATTATCATGTCATTATCTTTAGAGATTATGCGGACCATGAAAGAATTTTAAAAAGATTTGATATTACTGCAAAAATATTGGAAGAAAAAGGAGTGAAGGTGACTATAGTAGATATGAATAAAGAAAATGATTTAGAAAAAATATTTAATGCTCTTATTTTATTTGATTGGGTATCTTATTATTTAGCTATTGGAGCAGGTCAGGATCCGACACCAGTAGCTATGGTAGAGGATTTTAAAAAACAAATGGCTGATTAAAATTTTTTTGACTTGAATTTAGAAGGTATTAAAATGGAGAATATAAAATAAAAATTTATAATTATATGGATAAGGAAACAAAAGAGGAATTAGAAAAATTAGCTATTATGGTTAAAAATGGTTTTGATCAAACAGCTACAAAAAGTGACTTAGAAGAATTAGCTACAAAAGCAGATTTGGAAACAGTAAGACTAGATTTAGAAGGAGTAAAACAAGATTTAGGAGGAGTAAAAGAAGATTTAGAAGAAAAGATTGATGGATTAAGCGCTAAAATGCAAGATTAAAAACAAGTACCTTTAGTTAAAAAGGTGGATAATAAGCTGAATAAAGAAATTGAAATTCACAGTAGAAATAAAATATTATCAAAAGAAGATATTGCCGAAATAAAGAATTTTAACCCTTTTCCTAGTCAACCAAGTGTATAAAATAAATATTTTAGATAAAAATTAATTAATAGTAATAGGAGGTTACTATGATCAAAAAACTTTTTAATGTCTTTATGATTTCCTTAATTTCTTTAGGAAATTTTTTTATTTTACCGGTGAAAGTTATAAAAGCAGCTGATTTCAATATAAAAATTAATGAAGTTATGTATGATCCGGTAGATGGAGTAGAGTGGGTGGAATTATATAATGCTGGAGCAGATGATGTTGATTTAAACGATTGGGCAATAACAGATGAAGATGCAGCACCTGAATATATTTTTACATGCTCAGTTATATTGCCAGCTAATAATTTTTTAATAATTAGATCAGATAGTGGGACAGAAGATTTAGATTTTTCCGATAGTTTAGGAATAATATATGCTAATTATGGACATGAATCGCATTATGCTAATACTTCAGATCAAGTATCTATTTATAATAATTCAACAGTATTTGATAGTACAACCATAGTTGATTTTATGGCTTGGGGTGGAGATAGCGGAACGGATGACAATAATGCAGTTTTGGCTGGAATTTGGGAAGATGGTGAATATTTAGAAGATATTTCTAGTGGACATTCCTTAGGTTTAATAGCTGATGGTGAAGATAACAATGAACTTAGTGATTGGCAAGAATTTAATAGTCCAACTTATGGTATTTCTAATGAATATGTAAATGAATCGCCTGAAATAATATCTTTGGAAGCCAATCCCAATTCATTTATTTTAGGTGAAGAAAATTCTATATTATTTACAGCTGAAATTTCCGATGAAGATGGTTTAAGCGATATTGAATCAGTTAATCTTGATTTGTCAGCCATAGGCGGCAGTGATACTCAATCAATGTTTGATGATGGGACTAATGGTGATATAGAGGCTAGTGATGGTATTTATAACTATGAATATAGCCTACCTGTTAATATTAATTTTGGAAATTATGAAATACCGATTAGTGTTATAGATAGCGCTTCTAATGAAGCAGAAGATAGTATAGAAATTGAAATTATAGAACCTACTTATTCTGATCAGATAATAATTAATGAAATTTTACCCAATCCAATTGGTAGTGATAGCGAGGGAGAATATATTGAGCTTTATAATAAAAGCAATGAAGCAGTTGATCTAAAGAATTGGCAAGTGGGTGATTCTAGTACAAATTATGTTATTTCTGGTGATGATTTTACTTCTACAACAATAGCTGCTCAGGGGTATTTTATAATTTATAGAAATATTAGTGGGATATCTCTAAATAATACAGGTGGGGAAACCGTAAACTTGCATCAGCCCAATAGTAATTTATTAGACACAGTTACTTATTCCGAATCAGCACCCGAGGGGCAATCATATAATTTATTAGAAAGTTTATGGCAGTGGAGTATAGAGCCGACTCCGGGTCAAATGAACCAAATAATTTCAGAAAATCATAATCCAGAAGCTTTATTAGGGAACGATATGGAAGCAGAGATTAATGAGAAAATTACTTTTGATGGCAGTAAATCCTCTGATTCTGATGGAGATGAATTAGCTTACAAATGGGATTTCGGCGATGGAAATAAGGGTGAAGGTAATAAAACAACGCATGTCTATTCTAAGGCAGGCAGTTTCACAGTTAAACTTATTGTTAGTGACAGCCGGGGAGGAGAAGATAGCGATACTCTAAAAGTTAAAATTATAGAGCCAGAAACAGAAGATGAAACAACGCCAAGTTCTGATTCTAATACAACCACGAATACAAATTCAGAAGAAAATATTTCTGAATCTTTTTCCAAGGATGTAATTATAACGGAAGTATTACCTAATCCAGCAGGTAGTGATACAGCTGACGAAGGAGAATTTATTGAAATTTATAATAAAGGAAGCGAAGAGGTTGATTTAGAATCATGGCAAATTGATGATACTGATGGTGGTAGTAGTCCATATACTATCACAGATAAAGCAATTAAAGCTAATGAATATTTAGTGTTTTACAGAGGGGAAACCAAACTTTCCTTAAATAATAGTGATGAGAAAGCAAGATTAATTTATCCTGATAGTGAGATTGCTTCAGAAGTTTATTATAAAGAAAGTGCCAAAGAAGGATATGCTTATGCTCTAAATGATGAAAATAATTTTGAGTGGACTAACACGCCGACACCAGGAAAAGAAAATATTATTTCAAATGAAGATGAAGAGGGTAATGAAGATACAAACAGTGAAGAAAATGATGCTACTAATGAAGATAGTAATAACACTTCTAATACAACAACTAATTCTGAAGAAAGTAGTGAGCAGTCAGATAGTAATGCTTTAGGTATTATTTCTATCAAAGAAGCCCGAGCTAAAGAAAAAAATACAGAAGTAAAAATAAAAGGCACAGTAATATCTGAGCCGGGATTATTTAGCAAGAAAACTTTTTATATTCAGGATTCAAGTGCTGGTATGCAAATATATTTTTCTAAAGAAGATTTCCCCAAATTAGAATTAGGCGATGAAGTAACTGTTTTTGGCAAAACATCAGAAAGTGGTAATGAAAAGAAAATAAATGTATCAGCCAAAGAAGATGTTCAAATTTTTAGCCATAAATCTGCTCCGCAGCCTAGGGAAATTAAAACAGGAGACATAAAAGAAGATTATGAGGGACAATTAATTAAAATTGCTGGTGAAATAGCTAAAACATCTGGCAATGTTTTTTATGTAGATGATGGCAGCGGACAGGCTAAGGTTTATATTAATACCAATACTGGTATAGAAAAACCAGAAATGAAAAAGGGTGATAAAATAACAATCTTAGGGATTGAGAGTGAGACTTCCTCCGGGTATAGAGTGTTGCCTCGTTATCAAAGCGATATAAGAAATGGAGAAGGAGGGATATTAGATAGTATTACAAATAAAATTGGCGGAAATATTCCTCAGGCCGGAGGGAATGTGATTGTTTTATTAATATTTTCTTTTCTATGTACTGCTTATTTTTTGTTGCCAAAGTGGATTTATGAGTTAAAAAATAAATAATGAATTCACCTAAATTACAATTTATCTAATTCACCTAATAAAAGGTTAAATAATAAAATATCAAAATTAATAAATATTTTTTTAATTATTAATTTAAGATTTGATTATTTTATTAGGTGAATTAGACCTTAGATGAATTATTATAGTGAATAGGTCAGGCAGTCATTTAATTTTAGTAATATGTTTGTTTAATTGACAGAGAATTAATTATGACCTATATTTTCTATATATCCGGGGCATAGTGTAATGGTAGCACGAGTCCTTTGGGAGGATTTAGCCTGGGTTCGAATCCCTGTGCCCCGATAGATGTAACAATTATTTTTGTTTAATTTAACCTTTTAAAATAAGTACTGGGTTCCCAGCCTCTGTCGGCTGGTCCGCCGAGGAGGCGAAGAATCCCTGTGCTCTGATAAGATAAATAATCATTTTTTATTTTACATTTTGTAAAATAAATAAGACCCTATTAATATGGGTCTTATTTATTATATAAAAGATTTATCTTATTTGTTCTTAAGAGTATCTTTTAGGGTCTTGCCAGCTGTAAATTTAGGTACGCGCATAGCAGGGATTTGGATCTTTTGTGAAGGATGCTGAGGGTTAACACCTGTTCTTGCTTTTCTGTCAGTAATGCCAAATGTTCCAAAACCTGTAATAGCTACTTTTTCTGCAGCTTTCATTTTTTCAGTAACGATAGAAACTAAACCATTAAGACAGTTTTCAGCATCACTCTTTGAAATGCCAGCCTTAGAAGCTAAGGCAGCAACTAATTCCATTTTATTCATTTTTCTCACCCCCTTTCTTATAGATTAATATTGAATCTTAAATTTACCTAATTATAGCCAAATACTTAAATTTAAGCAAATTATATTGTGGATAACCTAAATAGTGGTTTTAAAAATAAAATATTTAACAATTTAAACTATTAGACTTCCACTTCCCTATATATTGGTTCTATTTTTTTGGCTTTAATTGATCCTTCTTCAGTTTCTATATAAACACCGGAAATTTCACATATTCCATGATCTTCTATTTCAAATTTAGCGGGCATTTGAGTTAGAAATTTTTCTAAAACTTCATCTTTTCTAACACCTAAAACAGAATCTTTAATGCCAACCATACCGACATCTGATAAATAGGCAGTGCCTTTATTTAAAATTCTACTGTCAGCAGTAGGAATATGAGTATGGGTGCCGAGACAAGCGGAGACTCGGCCATCTAAGTAATATCCCAGAGCTTTAATTTCTGAAGTTACTTCCGTATGGGCATCCACAAGAATAGCATTAGCGCCTGAAGCTTCTTTCGAATCTAGAATTTCATCTAATTTTCTAAAAGGGGAATCAAAGTCTTCTCCAAAAAAAGCTTGTCCAATAACGTTAATAACTAGAAGTTTTTCGGTGCCAATATCTATAGAAATATAACCTCTGCCCGGAACTCCTGGGGGATAGTTAGCTGGTCTAATTACAGGTAATTTTTCCTGCATTAAAATTTCGATTCCTTCTTTCTTTTTAAAGATATGATTGCCAGAAGTTACTACATCTATGCCAGCATCAATAATCGATTGTAGTGTTTTTTCTGTAATACCTTTACCGTGAGCTAAATTTTCACCATTACAAATAATTACATCAGGGTTGTATTCCTCTTTAATTTCTGGGATTATTTGGCGAAGAGCGCTACGGCCTGGTTGGCCAACCACATCTCCGAAGAAAATTATTTTCATCTCTTAATATTAATATAGAGTAAAAAATGAAATACAGTTAAAATTTGTAGAAATACATTGTTTTAGATGTATTATAATCAGTTTTTATGTATCTCTATTGTATCTCAATTTATTTCGATTTATTCCCTATCTAGCGTATTCAATAGCTCTAGTTTCTCTAATAACGTTAACCTTAATTTCACCAGGATATTTAAGTTCAGCTTCTATTTTATCAGCTATGTTTTTGGCAAGTTTGGTAGCAGCTAAATCATCAATTTCATTAGGCATAACGAAAACTCTTACTTCTCGGCCAGCTTGAATGGCGTATGATTTTTCAACACCTTTGAAAGTAGTAGCAATATTTTCTAGTTCCTCAAGTCTTTTTATATAATTTTCATAGGTATCTTTACGAGCTCCGGGTCTGGCACCTGAAATAGAATCGGCAGCATCAACTATGACTGCTTCAACTGTTCTTGGTTCGACATCATCATGGTGACATTCCATAGCATGAATAACTTCTGGTGATTCCTTGAATTTTTGTAAAATATTTCGGCCAATTTCAATATGAGTTCCTTCGACTTCATGATCAACCGCTTTACCAATATCGTGCATAATACCTGCTCTTTTAGCTACAGAAACATTAGCACCTAACTCTTCGGCTATGATAGCCGAAAGGTTAGCTACTTCTACAGAATGTTGTAACACATTTTGTCCATAACTAGTTCTATATTTTAGTCTTCCTAATAATTGAACTAATTTAGGATCAAAGTCGGCAATACCTAAGTCATAAACTGTGTTTTCTCCTGTTTCTTTAATACTTTTAGCAATTTCTCTTTTTGATTCTTCTATTTTTTCTTCAATTCTGGCGGGATGTATTCGGCCATCTAAAATTAATTTTTCTAAAGTCATTTTAGCTACGTGGCGTCTAATAGGGTTAAATCCAGAAATAACAATGGCTTCAGGAGTATCATCAACCACAATCTCTACTCCAGTCATTTCTTCAAGTTTTTTAATATTTCTTCCTTCGCGTCCAATAATCCTTCCTTTCATTTCATCAGAAGGAAGAGCTACAACTGTGGTGGTTGTCTCAGATGCTTGAGATTGAGATTGTCGCTGTATTGCTTGGGCTATAATATTTCTAGCCTCAACATCAGCTTTCTCCTTGGTTACTCTTTTTACTTTCTCTATGCGAGCTAATACCTGATCTTGCATGTCTTTTTCTACCATTTCTAATAATACTTCTTTAGCTTTTTCTTTAGATAGAGCGGCTACTTTTTCCAGAGTTTCTAATTGTTTTATTTTTATACTGGTTAATTCTTGTTTTATTCTTTGAGCATTTTTAGCTCTGATTTCTAAGTCTTTTCTATTTTTTTCTATTTCATCAAGTTTTGAATCTAAAAACTCCTCGCGTTTTTCTAAGCGATTTTCTAAATGAGATATTTTATTTTTTCTTTCTTGTTCTTCGGATTTTCCCTCGGCAGTAATTTTTAGGGCTTGGTCTTTGGCAGCGATAATAATTTCCTTTTCTTTAGTTTTAGCTTCGCCAATGATTTTATCTGCATCGAACTCAGCGCTCTCTTTTTGTTTTATAGCAAGTTTTTTACGCAAGAAGTATCCAGTTCCCAGTCCTCCTAACAAAGTTGCAATAGGAATAACAACAATTAAAATTTCCATATATTTGCCTTTCTTTCGTAAGCAATTTCGTAATTTTGATCAAGAATTACAGTATTTTAAAGTACTAAAATATGAGATTTAGCTAGTTTTTTAATAGCCTTTTTCTTAATTAGAGAATTAATAGTCTTTTTTGAAAGATAATTTAAAAAATCCACAGAATTAACTGTATCTTCTCCAAGCTCTCTTATTTTAGTATTGTTTTCTAACATAATAATTTCAAGATAATTCAATTTCTACGAAAGTTTACGATTTATTATTTAATAAATTGATTATTTAAAATCTAGCATGTTTATGAAATAATTGCAACGATATTTACTACGTATTAAATTCTAACGCTTACAAGTTCACTTTTTTCTGGTTAACAGGACTATTCTAAAAGAAAAAATTAATATTAATATATTCAGAATTTCATACGTAGTTTATTTATTCTTATTTTTACCTTTTTTTCTGATAAAAATAGCTAAAAAAGCAAAGAAAAAAGTTCCGAATATTAGAGATATAATAGCTATTGGAATTTTCTTAAGTCTCGTTTTAGCATTTTTTATTTTTTGTTTAACTTTTTTAGTCATATGTGAATATATCAATACTAATACGTATGAATTATACTAATAATATTACTAATATAATTATAATTCGTATATTAGTAAGCATAATTTATTTAATAATTTGATCTATTATACCATATTTTTTGGCATCTTGCGGATTCATATAATTGTCTCGGTCAGTATCCTTCTCTACGCGGGCTATATTCTGTCCGGTATGCTTAGATAATATTTTGTTTAAATTTTCTTTTACTTTAATAATATGTCTGGCTGATATGGCTACATCAGTAGCTTGTCCCTGGGCTCCACCCATGACCTGATGAATCATAATTTCCGAATTTGGCAGGGCATATCTCATACCATTTGTTCCTGCGGCCAATAGAGTTGCACTCATAGAAGCAGCTAAACCTACACAAATAGTTGAGACGTTTGATTTAACATATTGCATAGTATCATAGATAGCTAACCCAGCCGTAACTGATCCACCAGGGGAATTAATATATAATTTAATGTCTTTGTGTTTATCTTCACTTTCCAAGAAAAGAAGTTGGGCGATAATGGTATTGGCAACGTTATCGTCTATGGGACCGCCTAAAAAAATAATCCTTTCTTTCAAAAGGCGGGAATAAATATCATAGGCACGTTCGCTATAAGTTGATTTTTCTATTACAGTGGGTATTAAATCCATAGAGTTTAGTAATTAGTTAATTAGTCATTAGTAGATTAGCTGTTATTTTGAATTATTAATGGCTAATGACTTCCAATGCCTAGATTTTAAGGTTATAGATGCTTTTGTCAAGTTAGACTTGATTTTATGACTTAAAAATTATATTCTTAAAATACGTATCTTAATTAATAAAAAATTAGTTAAATTTAAATTATTAACAAATTGAATTTATGCAAGTAGAAGTTAAAAAATTACCTAAATGTAAGGTAGAATTAAATATTTCCGCAGAAGTTTCAGAAATGGAACCTTTTTTAGAACAAGCGGCTAAAGAAATTTCTAATACTTTAAGTATTCCTGGCTTTAGAAAGGGTCATGTACCACGTAATATTGTGGAAAAAGAAGTAGGAACTTTTGGTCTCTGGGAACAAGCTTCCAGAAAGGCAATTGTTAAATTTTATGTTCAGGCGATAACCGAGAATAAAATAGAAGCAATTGCTCAACCAGAAATAAAGATGGAAAAATTAGTTCCAGACAATCCTTTTGAATTTAAGGCAACAGTTTCTTATTTATCTGAATTTAAATTACCCGAATATGATAAAATTAGTGTTAAAAAGAAAGAAATAAAAGTTGAGGAAAAAAAAGTTGAGGAGATGATTGAAAATTTAAGAAAAAGCAGAGCTAAAAATTCTGAAGTAAAAAGAGAAGCAAAATCAGGAGATGTTGTTGAGGTTGATTTTAAGACTTATTTAAATAAAGTACCCGTAGATAAGGGTGAGAGTAAAAATCATCCCATAATAATTGGCGAAGGACAATTTGTACCAGGATTTGAAGATAATCTAATTGGTATGAAAGTTGGAGACAAGAAGGAATTTAGTGTGAGATTTCCTAAGAAATATCACCAAAATAATTTAGCAGACAGGGATGTTGAATTTAAAGTAGAAATGAAAAAAGTGAGTGAAAGAAATTTACCTGAAATAAATGATGAGTTTATAAAATCTTTGGGACAATTTAAGGATTTAGAAGATTTAAAAGCAAAGCTTAAAGAAAATTTAGAGAAAGAAGAACAACAAAAAGAAAAATCAAGATTAGAGGAAGCAATGCTTGAAAAAATAGCTGAAAAAACAGAGCTAGAACTTCCAGAGGTTTTAGTTCAAGGTGAAATAAATAAAATGATAGCTGAATTAAAAAACATGGTAGCTGCCTCAGGTGGTGAATATGAAAAATATTTAGAAAGTATTAAAAAAACAGAAGAAGAATTAAAAAAAGAATTTGAAGATAAAGCTTCTAAGCGGGCAAAATACGGATTAATTTTAAGAGAAATAGCTAAAATTGAAAAAATTGAAGCTAATAACAAGGAAGTTGAAGAAGAAAAAAATAAAACTTTAGCTCGGTATGCGTATGACAAAAAAATAATAGAACAAATTAAATCAGCAGAGTATGAGGATTATATAAGAACATTAATACAAAACAGAAAAGTATTTGAATATTTAGTGAAGAAAATGGTAAAATAAGTACACGATACAAATATACTAATGAATACGAATTATACAAATGAATATTTATTAGTATAAATTTGTATATTAGTATCGATTATTAAAATAAATATAAAAAATATGAAAATATCGGAAATAATGAGGAAAAATGTTATTACCTGTAGGGAAGATACTTCTATAAAGGAAGTGGCTAAACTTTTGATTGAAAATAATTTAACAGGCATACCCGTAGTAAAAGGTAAGGAAATTGTGGGAATTGTTACTGAAGCAGATCTTATTATGCAAAAAGCAAAATTGCATATGCCTAGTTATATTCAACTTTTAAATAGTTTTCTTTATTTAGAGGATCCTTCTGAAGTTGAAAGCGAGTTAGAGAAAATATTAGCGACCAAAGCGTGTGAATTGATGACAGCTGAGGTAGTAACGGTAGATCCTGATTATTCCGTAGAAGATGTAGCTTCTTTAATTGAAGAAGAACATATTAATCCAGTACCGGTTGTTAGAGATGGTAGATTATTGGGGATTGTTAGTAGAGCGGATATTGTGAAGCTGTTGATTAGGGAATAATTTTTTAGTTTGTTAAAAGTTATTTATAAAAGGCGGAATAATTTCCAATTAATAATTTTTAATTTCTAATAAAAATCAAAATGTCTAATGTCTAAATTATTTTTGTAATTTAACATTAAAATTTTTATTGGAAATTGGGTATTGGAAATTAGTAATTTAATTCAAATGTATTTTGGTGCTCACGTTTCAATAGCTGGAGGAATTCAAAATGCTCCCAAGCGAGCTTTGGATTTAGGTTGTGAAGTTTTTCAAATATTTTCTAGATCTCCTCGAGGTGGTAAGGCTCCAGAGTTAACTTCAGATGTTGTTTTAGATTTTAAAAATAATTTAAAAAAATATAAACAGAAGGAATTTTATATTCATACTCCTTACTATATTAATTTGGGATCGAAAAATAATAGAATCTATCACGGTTCTATTTCTGTTTTAAAGGAAGAATTAGAGCGAGGATCAAAGTTAGGCGCTAAATACTTAATGACTCACCTGGGTAGTGCCAAAGATTTAGGTGAGAAAGAATCTTTTAAAAAAGTAGTTAAGGGAATTTGTGAAGTTTTAAAAAATTATAAAGGCAATACACAATTTTTAATAGAGATTGCGGCAGGAGCAGGGAAAATTATTGGTGATGATTTTCAGGAGATTGCTAATATTATCAAGGAAGTAGAAAAGGTAAAAATTTTTAAAAATAAAATTGGAGTTTGTTTTGATACAGCGCATGCCTTTGCTTCTGGTTATGACCTAAAGGATAAAAAAACAGTCAAAAAAACTTTTGATGATTTTGATAAAATAATAGGTTTAAAATATTTAAAATTAATTCATGGCAATGATTCTATGGTTGATTTTAATGCTAAGAAAGATAGGCATGAACATATTGGTAAGGGAAAAATAGGTTTGGAAGGATTTAGAGCAATTGTGGGAGATAGTCGATTGAAAGATGTTAATATGGTTATCGAAACGCCGGGAGATAGGGAGAGAATGAAGGATTTGGAGGTTTTAAAGGGATTGAGAAAATAAATATTATTTGTTTTCGTAGTAGCAACCCCCCCAGGGTTGGTATGCTAATGAGATATATGCATCCACTGAGATTAATTTTAAATAAAAAAATATATTTCTTAACTTTTTGTACATATAAGAGAATCCCTTATTTTAAAGATCAAATTTTGTGTAAAATTATTTTAGAAAATTTAAATTTTTATAAAAATAAATTCCATTTTGCATATTATGCTTGGGTAATTATGTTTGAATAAAGAACCAAATGATTTGAAAAAAATAGATATTAGTTCGTTTGGTGAATAATGTGTACCGGCCTGGAGAGGCCGGTACTACGTACAAAAAAATAAGAAATAAAATATGAAATTAACAATCCTAGGTTCAGGTACATGTATGCCGAATCCAAAGAGAAAAAGTCCAGGTTATGTTCTATCTATTGGTAGAGAAAATATTTTAGTTGATATGGGTTGTGGTACTTTTAATAATTTCAATAATGCAGGTTTTGATTATAAAAAAATAAATTATATTTTTATTACCCACATTCATCCTGATCACGTGTCTGATCTTATTGTCTATTTACAACTATATTATGTAGATGAATTATGGGGTGTAACTAGAAAAACTTTAAATATTATCGGACCAAAGGGATTTAAGGAATTTTATAATAAATATCTATTAGCCTTTGGTTTATTAAAGAAAATAAAATTCGTAAAAGTTTTCGAAATGAGCGAAGCATCTAAGAAATTTTCTTTTGGAAAAGTTAGGGTGAAATATTTAAAGCATGTTCCAGGGATGAATACAGCAGCTTATCGATTTAAAGATAATAATAAATCAGTAGTAATAGCTGGTGATACTGGTCCTTGTAAAAATATTATAGATTTATCCAAAAATACAAATTTACTTTTAATTGAGGCAGCTCTGCCTACTAAATTTGACGGACACTTAACTCCAAGTCAGGCAGGGGAAATTGGGAATAAAGCTAATGTGAAAAAATTAGTTCTAACTCATTTTTATCCAGAAGTAGAAAAAATTAATATAAAAAAAGAAGCAGCAAAAGAATTTAAAGGGGAAATTGTTTTGGCAAAAGATTTAATGGAAATAAAGATATAACAATGCCTATAAGAGAAAAATCCCCAACAAAAATAATTTTAATAGGAGAGCATAGTGTTGTGTATGGTAAGCCTGCTTTAGTTTGTGCGATAAATATGTATTGTTATTGTGAAGTTAAGCTTTTTAATGGAGAAATGATTATTGTTGAGGACAAAGAGAACAATTATAGGGGCGAATATAATATTAAAGAAATTTTAAAGCTAGGAGATAGTTTTAAATATAATAATAAGAGGGATAAACTTTTTAAAATTAGCTTAAACGTAGTTTTAAAATATTTAAAGGTTAAGGATGTTCAACCAATAGTGATAGAGATTGAAAAAGAAGCACCTCTTGGAGGATGCGGAGTATCGACTAGCGTTATTGTGAGCATGGCTAAGGCTTTATCAAAAAATTTTAAAAAAGAATTGAACAAAGAAGATTTGTTTAAGATTGCCATGGAAGTGGAGACTAAATTTCATGGTTACAAGTCCAGTGGACTAGATCAAATTGCTATAATTTATGGAGGGTTGATGAAATATCGGAAGAAGAAAGAGGGATTTGATTATGAGAAATTAGAAATAGAGTCAGATATTTTGAATGACATTTTAATAATAAATTCTGGAAATCCGGAAGCTTTGACTGGCGAGGTAGTTGAATTTGTTAAAAATAATATTAAAAAAGATCCTGCTAAAGCAGGGAAAATATTTAAGAATTTAGAAAAATTAACTTACGATTTAATTGATGCCTTGGAGGAAGATAACAAAGAAAAATTTTATAAAATTATAGATATGGCAGGAGAAGAACTAATTGATTTAGGGATTGTAACTTCTAAGACGCAAAAGTTAATTAATGATCTGAGTAATTTAGGTGGTCATACAAAGGTATCTGGGGCGGGAGCGCATAAAGGTGAAGGGAGTGGAGCTTTGATTTGTTTTGGTGGGGATCAGGAGAAGATAGAAAATTTTTTAAAAGAGAATAAAATGGATTTTTATAGGGTGAATATTACTAGATAGAGGGAGTCTCGAAAAATAATTTGGTTAAATAATATTTTCATGCTATAATAAAAAAACAAATTAAAACAAAATGAAAAAAGTTTATATAGATTTGATTAATTGATACCTGTATTTTTTAATGCGGGTTTTTTATTTTTAATAATTAATTTATAAAAATGAAAAAAGTAGTAAGTAATTTGATTGTAGTTGCTTTGATGATTGTATTTTGTTCTCTGACTTTATCAATAAATGTGCCGAAAGTTAAGGCAGAAGAAGATCGAACACCTCCGGTTATAGAGTCATTTAGTATAATGCCGGCAGAAATCAATACTTCTGATAGCGCTCAAACTCTTACCTTTGAAGCTGTTATTTCTGATGACCTTTCGGGGGTTTGTGTCTATGACGACTGTGATTGGGATGGTACTCAGGTTGGAAGTCCTCCTTGGTTGGCTATAAAGGCGTTGATTGGGACGCAGTATACTAGTTTTGAGATTACAAGAGTTTCGGGCGATGATAAATCTGGAACTTATACTGGTACAGCAACTATTCCGAGATGGTCTAAAGTGGGGATTTGGGAAGTGGGCTGGTTTCTTGTTTCTGATAGGCTTAATAATCAAAAGTGGTATACCCCTGAGGAACTTGCTGCTCTACCGGATGCTAAAGGGGTAACTATTGCTAATACTGCCGAGTCATCAAATGTTACTATTGAGGAAGAATGGGAATTTAGCTCAAATAGAACGACGGTAACTTTTCCTGTAGATACTGTGGTAACACGTAGTGAAGGAGGGAGCTTTGAATTTTATAGAATGGTTAATCAGGTTGTCGATATTGATAATCTGCCTTCGACTAATATAATAGGTGATCCTGTTTTAGCTATTAGATTAGGAATTCCTGGTTTAAACCTTAATTTTAGTAAAAATGTTACTGTTTCTCTAAATGTTGGTTCAGGATATGAAGGTATGACTTTGCGAATCCAGTCACTTGAAGAAGGTGGGGAGGCTTGGGCCAATGAAACTGAATGTACTGTAAGTGAGGAGCAATGTAGTTTTACGGTTGATCATGCCACTTATTTTGTAGCTACAAACACTGAACAATCCGACGAAGAAAAATCTGAGACGGAAGGGCTAACTATTTCTCCCAAAATTCTTACAACCTCTGGTCCTGGCGAACCAACTCGTCTTCAAGCTTACTCCAAAGCAACTACGGATGGCAGTAATTCTTTATTAGAAGAAGATATTACCGATCTTTTTCCCGAATCATATCTAGGTGGAGCAGGGATTATTCCTATAGATCAGAATAATAATGGTGTTTTAGATCAATTTTTATTATTTGCTATTAATAATGGTGGTCCTCAAGCTCTTGTTCGTGGGTTAAAAGAAGATAGTTCTTTATCTTCTTTAGGTCAAATGTTTGTCTTTGATTCATCTATTAGAGATGGATTATCGGCCACATCAGGAGATTTTGATAATGATGGTTTTCAAGATGATGCTGCTTTTTGTCTAACTGGTGACAGGGCTCCTTTGGTCCGAGTTTATACCGATGTATCAGGTATAGATAACTGGGTAAAGTCTGCTGAATTTGAAGCACCCTTTCAAGATGTAGGCTGTAATTTAGGTACTTTCCAATACAATGATGGAGCTGATGAAATATTAGTTACCCCTAATCATGGTCCGGCTGATCCCTACGTCTATATTTACAAAGCAGATGGGTCATTATTGTATAATCATTTTCTAGCTTATGAAACAGCTATTAATCAAGGTTTAACTGCTGTCGGTGCCGGAGAAAGGATCTACACTACTCCTAATAACGGTTCTTCCCAAGTAAACGCCTTTGACAAAGAGGGAGAAAGAAAGAATTTCTGGTGGGTCTATGAAGAACAAGTTAGAGGAGACTTTACTATTCGAGCAGCTCAATTGGATCCTGCCGATGAAGCCCAAGAGTTACTTATTTCTCCTATAGGCTCTAATGGTCCTCATATCTTAGGTTATGAGCCTTCAGGTATCCTCAGACCGACTCCTAATTTCTTTGCTTTTGGTGATCCTACCCTTCGAAATGGAGTAGGGATTGCAGTTATAGAAAACTGGCATGGTGTGAACTAATAATTTAAAATAGGAAATAAAAATTAAGAATAAAAAAGAGACTCAGACTTAAAAAAGTTTAGCCTCTTTTTATGATTGTTAATTTTATTTTAAAGTAAACTTCAATCCATAATCAATAATTCCCTTATCACCATCCTGATATATTTTTCTAAAGACGGCTCTCAATTTAAGGCCGTATTTTAATTGTGATTTTTTTACATTAACTATTTGAGAGGTTATTCGTTCACCCTCTTCTAGTTCTATTATACCAATGATATAGGGTGCGTATTCTTCATAGCCCTTAGGTGCGCCGTGAACAATAGACCAAGTGATTAATTTTCCTTCTGGTTTAAATTTATATTCTTTTAATTTTTCTGAGGGATTTTTTTTAGATACAAAAACAGGTGGATAATATTTTTTACCTGATTTTGTTCCTTGATTGCCCAGTAGTCTATATTTAGTTTTATATTTTCGCCAGGATTTAGGCGATGAACCTTTATACATTATGATTTGGTTAAAATATTTACTACAGCTGTGGCACCACTGCCACCAATATTATGTGTTAGCCCGTATTTTAAATTTTTCTTAACTTGTCGTTTTCCAGCTTTACCTTCTAGTTGAGTAGCTATTTCTATGACTTGTTTAATACCAGTTGCACCTACTGGATGGCCACAGGCTTTAAGTCCACCGGAAGTATTGATAGGTAGTGATCCATCTAAATTTAATTTACCTGATCTGATTAATTTTGCTCCTTCACCTTTTTTACAGAAGCCCAAATCTTCATAAGCTAGAAGTTCGGCAATAGTAAAACAATCATGTACTTCGGCTATGTCTATATCTTGTGGTTTAATATTGATGGACTGATAAGCTTTCTGGGAAGCTTTAATGGCTGCATCTAGGGTTGTAATATCTTTTCTATCATGAAGGGCTAGAGTACTGGTAGTAACTTCTGAGGCTATTAATTTAACTTTACTTTTTCTGTTGTTTGACAAAATAACTGCTGCAGCACCATCAGTGATAGGGGAGCAATCTAACAATCCTAAAGGTTCAGCGATGGGCGAAGCATTTAAGACATTATCAACGGTTATTTCTTTTTGGTATTGAGCGTATTCATTAAAAGTGGCGTTGTGATGATTTTTACAAGCGATAAGAGCTAAATCTTTTCTGATGGTTTTGTATCTACGCATATGTTCTTGAGCGATCATGGCGTAAAGGGAGGGGAAGGTTGCGCCGTAGTGTGCTTCCCATTCTTCGTCAGCAGCTCCGGCTAATCCTTTAGTAGTATTGGTTGCATCTTGGTCAGTCATTTTCTCAACTCCAAGGACTAAGATATTTTTGTATTTTCCAGATAGCAAACTCAGATAGGCTTGGTTTATAGCTACACCTCCGGAAGCACAAGCAGCTTCTATATGGAAAGCTGGTATATCTAAATTAAAAATAGTTGAAACTAAGGCTCCCAGGTGATCTTGTCCGGCGAATTCTCCGGCTTTCATATTAGCAACATAAATAGCATCGATTTCTTGCAAATCAATTTTAGCGTCTTTAATAGCTTTTATTCCCGCCTCAAAAGCAAGATCTCTTAAATCTTTATTCCAAACTTCACCGAATTTTGTTAGGCCGGTGCCTTTTATGTAGATTTCTTTCATTGATTTTATTTATTGTAGGGGCAGAACAGTGTTCTGCCCCTACATCTAGCGTTTACATCTTCAATTTCCCCATATTCTTTAAATATTCTGTATAACTAATATATTCTTTATTATCAATTTTATCTTGAACTGTTTTTGTCTTCTTAAGCTTCTTAATATTCTCTGTTACTTCCATTACAAAACAATCACTGCCACTACCTGATCCGTATGAGCATAATAATATTTTATCTTTGGGTTTAGCTTGGTCTAGAACGGAGGCTAAACCTACCAAAGAACAGGCAGAATAGCTATTTCCTAAATATGGTCCGATAAAGCCTGCTTGTAATTGTTTATCTGTAACTCCTAAGATTTTAGCAGCTTTGCGGGGGAAGGCAGCATTAGGCATATGAAAAACAACATGATCAAAATCAGATATTTTTGTCGCCTCTCCGGCGACCCTTCGGGATTTGGTATTTTTTAAAGTATTCTGAACTGCTCTAATTATATGTTTAAAGTACGCAGGCTCTCCGGAGAAGCGGCCAGCGTGGGAAGGATAGACTTGATGTTCTCGGCGCCAGAAGTCTGGAGTATCGGATGTAAAGCTTTCGGTATATAAAATTTTAGCGATAATTTCTTCTTTCTTTGATCCAATAATAAATGATGCACCGGCGGCACCGGCAGCGTATTCAAGTGCATCGCCAGGTTTACTTTGAGCTGTGTCTGCTCCAATAGCTATTCCGTATTCAATCATACCAGAAGAGACCATTCCTGTTATCATTTGTACACCAGCTGTTCCAGCCTTGCAAGCAAACTCTAGGTCAGCGGCTGTATAATTATTACCAATACCTAAGGCTTCACCGACTATTGAGGAAGTGGATTTAACTGCATAAGGATGACTTTCTGAGCCGGTATAAATTGCTCCTATATTTGGTTTATTTTTTAATTTTTCCATTGCTTCAAGAGCTGCATTAGTAGCAAGTGTTACAGTGTCTTCATCTTTAGAAGGTATTGCTTTTTCAATCACACCTAAAGAAGCTTCTATTGCTTTAGGATCTTTATTCCAAGCGAGAGCTATATCTTTAATCTTTATTCTATTTTGAGGAATGTCGGTGCCGTAGGAAATTAGGCCGACGGTGTTTTTTGGTTTCATTTCAATTTATTTTTCGAAAAAATGTTAATCCACTTTCTTTAATAGATTTTGATTTTAAATATAATTCTTCTCGTATAGCAATAATTAAAGGTTGTATATCTTTCTCTGTCATTTGAAATTTACCTTCTTTTGCATCTTTACTTTTATCATTGAACCGGATATTAAATTTCAATATTTCTTTGACCACATTATCGGAAGCAAAAAGTAGAGCTTCATTAAGTAGCGGCCTTAAATCATCCCAGTTTGCTTCACTTCCTATAAGTTTAGCCAGCTCTTCTATTAATTCGATATATTTTTTAAGTTTTATTTCGTGTGTGCGTAGTTTTTTGTCGAACCAATAGTTAATTACTCCGGCAATAATTCCAGTACTTATTATAGTGGATATAATTATCTCAATAATATTGTTCATTTATTTAAATCCCTTCCCCAACTTCATATGAGAAGAAGCCAAATGTCCAGAAGCCAAGGCTCCATGCAAACTTATCTCGCCTGCAAGACAAGCACTAGCTATAATTTCTGCTAATTTATTAGTACGATTTAATTTAGATTTTTCTTTGGACGATCCTATATTCTTTAACATTAAATTAATAGCTTCACTTTGTTTAGGTAAACCTGTGCCACCGCCAACGGTGCCGATCATTAAAGAAGGCAGGGTGACGCAAGTATAAACTCCATCTTTGTCTAATTCAAAAGTAGTATTACCTGAACTGGATTCAACTAATTGAGCGGCATCTTGTCCAGTGGCAATAAAGATAGCTGCAATAATATTAGCGATATGAGCATTGGCGGCGATGCTGCCAGAGAGAACTGCTCCTTGCCAAGTTTTTTTGTGATTTACTTCTACTAATTTTTCTGGGGTAGTGTGTAAATATTTTTTTATAACTTCATTTTTAATAAAACATTCGGCTTGGACCTTGCGGCCGCGGCTAAGGATAGCATTTATGGAACTTGCTTTTTTATCAACACACAAATTACCTGAAGTAGCAATTAATTTTACGGATTTAAAATATTTTTCAGCATATTCTCCTATTTTCTGAGAAGCCTGGGTAGCCATATTCATACCCATAGCGTCATAAGTATTAAAATATATTCTAAGCCAAATATTTTTTCCGGAAGAAAATGGTTCAATCTTGATTAATTTTACAAAAGGATCAACTTTTTCCACGACTTCTTTAAGTTTAGCAATATTTTTATTAACCCAATTTATAAATTCTCTGGCAGTTTTTAAATCTTTAACACTAAAAAGCGGTGCTCTGGTGGTGCCAATATATTCTAAATCAGTTTTTGTTCCTCCTGATAAATTTACAACTTTACAGCCTCTACTAACACTTGCAACGAGTGCGCCTTCGGTTGTTGCGAGTGGTAGAAAATATTCTCCATTGGAATTTTCTCCTTTGACTTTAATCGGTCCGGCAATTCCTAGGGGTAATTCAGTTGAGCCTATAAAATTTTCTATATTTTTATTTTGTAATAATTTAGGATCTAAATTATAGTTTTTTAATTCGGAATAGTTATTTTTAGCTAATTTTTCAATAAAAAGTAATCTAATTTCAGATGCTTCTTTGGCTGAGGCATATTTTTCTATTTCGTGAAACTTAATGTGTCCTTCTTGTAATTTTTTAAGTATATTTTTCATGGATTTTTATTAAGGATTAGCGAAATGTAGCGGAGCGAAATTTCGCGTTCGTGGTTTGGCGCGAAATTCCACTTCGTTTCATTTCGCTATTCCAAAATATGCTTAGACTAGTAGCAATATAATAGTTTTTATTAGTCCAAAAGTCAAAGAAAATTAGTCCTATTAACGTAGGGGCTGTTCTGCCCCTACAAATTTTTCGTTTGCCATTTAAAATAAAAAGGTCATAATAAAAATATTAAAAAATAAAGTACAAAAAATGGATTTTTCAAAGGAGTTATTATTAGCAAAAAAATTAGCTAAGGAATCAGGTGATTATTTGTGGGATGTTTTTATGAATAATTTGAAAATAAATTATGAACATAAAAGCAAGCACGAAATTGTAACCAAATATGATTATGAGTCGGAAAAAATGATTTTAGGAGCAATCAAGAAAAAATTTCCTACACATCAATTTTTATCAGAAGAAGCAGGTTTAGGAAAAAATAAAAATTCAGATTACTTATGGGTTATAGATCCCCTTGATGGGACGACAAATTTTTCTTCTAAAAATCCCTTATTTGGAGTATCTATTGCTTTACTTTGTAAAAATAAGATTGTTTTAGGGGTTATATACATTCCTTTTTCTAAAGAACTATTTTGGGCTGAGAAGGGTAAGGGTGCTTATTTAAATAATAAGAGAATAGCAGTATCAAACACGAAAGATTTAAAAAAAGCATTTTTAGCTTTTTGTTATGGTTATAAACAAGCACATGTTAAGGAATTGCTTAAAATTTATAATCACTTTAAATTGAATAGCTTTGAAACAAGGCATTTGGGTAGTGCGGTAGTTGAATTCACTTGGGTTGCTTGTGGAAGAATAGATTCTATTATGATCAAAGGAACTAATCCTTGGGATGTAGCCTCGGGAGCTTTAATTGTTAGAGAAGCTGGTGGTAGGGTAACTAATTATGATAATCAAGAATGGAATATTAATGATGAAAATATTTTGGGCTCTAATGGGTTAATACATAGTAAAATTTTAAAAGCATTAAAAAATATATAATTCATACCCCTTCGTTTTTTTAATTCTAAATTTTAATATTTTAAAAACGTTTATTTTTTATCCGAATTTGAATTAAATAAAGACAGTAGCTATAGGATATCTTTTTCTTTACTTAAATAATTGAGTATATAATAAAAACCCCGCAATTAGCGGGGTTTTTGAGTCTTACCTATTTAAATCTTAACCTTACTTAGTAAACCGTAGCTTAAAAAGCAAAGGTTTAACGATTAAAATCATCTCTAGGAGCTCTTTTTTCCATTGGCTTAGCTTCGTTTACTTTAAGATTTCTTCCATCAAGCTCTTTACCATCGAATAATTCGATAGCTTTTTGAGCTTCTTCTGGAGTAGACATCTCAACGAATCCAAAACCTTTAGAACGATTGGTGTATTTATCAACAATGATGTTTGCTGTCTCAACTGTACCTGCTTCTGAAAAAGTAGTTTTTAAACTTTCTTCAGTAGTGTCGTATGATAAATTTCCAACGTATAATTTCTTGTTTTCCATTTTTGAATATTGATTACTAAATTGTAGGCCGACCACTCATTATTGGATTTCTAAAAAAGAGATTCAATGAATGAACCTACCTCAAATATAGTATACATCTTTATATTAAAAGTACAATAGAAGGTGGGGATATTGGTAAAAATGTGTTATTATGTATTTAAAGTAATTTTTTAAAAATATGAAAATAAAAAGAAAATCAAAAATTTTAAGTCTAGTCATTTTGGGTATATTTTTGTTATTTCCCTCAATATCTTCAGCTGAAACCATAACTCGCCGCATTCATTTAGATGCTAAAACTATAGTAAAAGGGTATACGGTTGATTTGCTAGATCAGGAATTTCGAGTAGGTATATTTCCTAATGTTTTTAAAGAGGAATCTTCCATAAAGCTAGAGAAATTAGATGAAAATGAAGTAGAAAATATGCCCGAAGAAAAAAAATTAATTAGTGATCTTTATTTATATAATATTTCCATGGATAAACCTTATGTGCTGGATGATCCGATTGTTTTAGCGATAAAATATGATTCTGATAGTATTTATAAAAAAGAAATAAATTTTTATAATCGAGTAACGAATGAGTGGCAAGCTATACCTACCCAGGTTGATTATAATAATAAAGAAGCCAGAGCCTATATCCATTTTCCTTATTCTAAAGTAGCTGTTTTTGAAGACCTAAATAATGCTAATGGTCCGGAGAAAATTGGTGAGAGCCGAGGTATAAATGTTAATGCTTTGTCAGCTGCTCTAATAGATAGTAAAAGTGGCATGGTATTATGGGAAAAGAATGGTAGCCAAAAATTACCACTAGCTAGTATGACCAAAGTAATGACGGCTACTATATTTTTGGAAAATAATCCAGGCTTTGATAAAGAAATAATGATTTCTCCTTACGATGATGCTGAGGGAGCGCGCATAGGTTTTTATGCTGGAGAGGTAGTGAGGGCTGGTGATTTATTTTATACCACATTAGTAGGATCAAAAAATAATGCGGCTAAAGCATTGGCTCGGTCAACTGGAATGTCAACAACAGATTTCGTAAATAAAATGAATGAAAAAGCTAGCGTGTTGGGTCTTAGTAATACTAGTTTCGTAGAAATGACTGGACTTGATTCCCGTGATCAATCTTCAGCTCTAGATTATGCTGAATTATCTAGCTATGCCTATAGAAAAATGGAAATGTTGCAAGCTAGCACAACTAAAAGCTACGGATTTTATACAACTAACTCAGGTAGATATTTGGACTGTAATAATACTAATAAATTGTTAAATTCTAGTCTCTATATCACAGGTGGAAAAACTGGCTATTTACCTTATTCCTGGGGTGGAATAAATTATAATTTAATGATTAAGGCAAAAAATAGCGAAGGACATGAAATCGTTGGAGTTATAATGGGAGATAATAGTTATAGCGATTTACAGAGGACCATGGAGGATTTGATAAATTGGGGATTTTCAAACTATATTTGGGAATAAATATTTTTTAAATAGCAATTAAATGAAAGAAACATTAGAAAATTTGACCAAAGCTTTTATAGGAGAGAGTCAGGCTCGTAATAGATATACTTTTTATGCCAAATTAGCTAGTAAAGAAGGCTATGAACAAATTAGAGAAATTTTTCAAATCACAGCCGATAATGAAAAAGAACATGCTAAAAGATTGTTTGAGCATATTCAGGAAGTGAAAAAAAAATTAGGGGAAGACCTCAAAGAAATTAAAATAGAAGCAACTGCACCATTAACATATGGCAAAACTATTGATAATTTAAAAGCAGCTATCGAGGGAGAAAATTATGAATATAATACAATGTACCCTGATTTTGCTAAGCAGGCAGAGGAAGATGGATTAAATAGAATAGCTGATCGGCTAAGATCTATTGCTAAGGCTGAAGGGCACCACGAAGGAAGATATAAAAAATTATTAGAGCAAATAGAAGCAGGTACTATTTTTAAAAAAGAAAAGAAAGTATGGTGGGTTTGTATGGAGTGTGGTTATGTTCACTTTGGTGAGGAACCACCTCAGACTTGTCCTTCTTGTGATCATCCCAGAAGCTATTATCAATTAAAGAGTGAGAATTATTAAATTTAGAAAAAGTTGAAGTGGTTTGGTATTGAAATAAGTTGAAATTTATTTCATCTAAATATTTTAAAAAAATAATTAAGAAGGCTTTATGAAAGAAAATAAATTAGAGACAATTATTATTGGTGCTGGTATGTCGGGCTTAACGGCTGCTATTTATGCTTCTCGCAAGAGAATGAATTATAAAATCATTGCACCAGATTTTGGTGGTCAATTTCTAGTTAGTGGAGAAATATTAAATTATCCTGGCATTATCCAGACGACTGGTATTGAATTGAGATCTATTATGAAGAAGCAAATGGAAATTAATCAAGTAGAAATTGTTAGTGAATATGTAAAAAGTGTCAGAAAAGAAGGGATAGATTTTGAAGTTATTACTGATAAAAGTAAATATAGAACAAAATCAATAATTATAACGACTGGATCTAAATCACGTAAATTAAATGTGCCAGGAGAAGATAAATTTGCTCGTCGGGGGGTAACTTATTGTGCTATCTGCGATGGCCCCTTATTTCCTGATATGCCGGTGGCTGTGATTGGTGGAGGTAATTCAGCTATGGAAGCAGTTGATTTTATGAAAAATATTGCTTCCAAAATTTATTTGATAGTACGTGATGATAAATTAATGGGCCATGAATATTTAATGGAACGGACAATTAATGATCCTAAAGTGGAAATATTATATAATGTTGATACCAAAGAAATTTTAGGTGAAAAAATAGTATCTGGTTTAAAATTTGAACAAGAAGGAGTGGTAAA
Source organism: uncultured bacterium (assembly GCA_963746775.1). Taxonomy (GTDB): domain Bacteria; phylum Patescibacteriota; class JABMPQ01; order JABMPQ01; family CAVVCK01; genus CAVVCK01. The sequence continues at coordinate 361,946 of CAVVCK010000001.1, read as the reverse complement.
AGAGATAAATGTTAGAGGAGTAATTATAGAAATTGGCCGTAGGCCCAATACGGAGTCTTTTAAAGATATAGTAGAATTAGATGAAGATGGGCATATTCAAGTTGATTGTCAAATGCAAACTAATGTGCCAGGCATATATGCTGCTGGTGATGTTGCTTCAGGCCATGAATATCAATATGTAATATCAGCGGGGCAGGGGTGTATGGCCTTGTTGAAGGTGGCGCGGTATTTGGCGGGAAAGAGGTAGATGCAGGTTTAAAACCTGCATGTACAGGAATACAGGTTTAAAACCCGTATATTTGGGAATACAGGTTTCAAACCTGCATGTACGATATCGTAGAGATGGGTTTATAACCCATTTTTTAGTTATCCACAAATTTTCTTGACATAAAATATTAATAGTAATAATATTTAATTAGTAATAATTACTAATAAGAAATATGGAAAGATTAACCAATCAAAAGAAAGTGATCATTGATTATTTAAAGAGCGTTGAATCTCATCCTTCGGCTGAGGAGGTTTATAAAAATGTAAAAAAGAAATTACCTCAGATCAGTCAGGGGACGGTTTATAGAATATTAAAAAATTTTAAAGAAAAGGGTGAGATTTGTGAAATAAATACTGAGATCTCACATTTTGATGCTGATATTTCACCTCATGGACATTTTGTTTGTGAGAAATGTAATAAAATTTATGATCTTTTTGGAAAATTCTGTAAGTTGGATTGTAAATGTGTAAAAGTAGGTAAAGTTAAAAATTATCAAATTTATTTATATGGTATTTGTAAAAAATGCCAAAATAAAAATAATTAATTAAAAACACCCCTACGGGGTTAACAAAAAATTTATGAAAGAAGTATATTTTGAAGAAAATTATATTCCAATTATAGGGCAGATGGTGCCTGATATAGAGCTAGAAGCATTTTATAAAGGTAAGACTAGGAAGATTAAGCCATCAGACTATAGAAGCAAGTGGCTTATAATGCTATTTTATCCCGCAGATTTTACCTTTGTTTGTCCAACAGAATTAGAAGCAGCAGCTGAAAATTATAATAAATTTAAAAGCGAGGGAGCGGAAATTGTGAGTATTAGTACAGATACGGTTTTTGTCCATAAGGCTTGGCATGATAATTCAGAAGCTATTAAGAAAATTAAATATCCTATGCTGGCAGATCCGGCTGGCAAGATGTGTAGAGCCTTGGGTACTTATTTGAAAGAAGAAGGCGTGTCATTGCGTACCACTATAATAGTTGATCCTCATGGTGTAATCAAATCTTATGAAATACATGATAATGATATTGGACGCAATATTGAAGAAATATTGAGAAAATTACAGGCAGCTAAATTTACAGCAGAGCACAAAGGTTATGCTTGCCCGGTTAATTGGATACCAGGAGGCAAGACTCTAAAACCAGGTTTGAATTTAGTAGGAAAAATTTAAGATTTAAAAATATAAAAAATTAAAAATATAAAAATATGAAAAAAGATAATTTTACAAATCCCGTAGGGGAAAAAATAAAAAGAGAATGTGATATGTGTAAAGTACAATTTGAAACATGGGTAAATGATTTTGATTACGAGGAAGAAAGAGATGCTAAAATAAGAAGTAATGTTCATAAATATTGCCCTTCGTGTCGCAGACTCAAGGAGAAATAGAATTTATAAATTAATTAAAAAATAATATGCTCAAAGTAAAAATTTATTCGACTCCAACTTGTCCTTATTGTATAATGGTTAAAGAGTTTTTTGATGAAAATAAGATAGAATATACTGATATTAATGTAGCGAAAAATAGAGAGGCAGCTGAAGAAATGGTGAAAAAAACAGAACAAATGTCAGTGCCGGTAATAATGATTGAAAAAGATGGCCAGGAAGAAATTATAATTGGTTTTGATAAAGAAAAGATATCAGAAATTTTAGGAATTAACTAAGTATATAAAGGGATATAAAAAATTAGCCCTGGCTGAAGTTAAAGTGGGCAATGTCCACTCACACTAAGGTTTCGGCAGACAAAGGAGGTGATTAAAATGAACAAATATAAATGTAAACATTGTCACACCGAATCAGATGAGATGAAGGAGTGTTGTGGAGAAAACATGGAAGAAAAATGTGAAAAATGTGGTAAAGTAAAAAGTGAATGCCAGTGTGACAAATAATATGAGTTCGTACCTCTCTCCCTTGAACGAAGGGAAGTACGAAGCATATTTTATGTTAATCGATTTTTTGATATAATAATATATTAATAAATCCTACGGGTTTCGTAGGAATAAAATAAAAAAAAATGGCAGAACAAAAACAAGTTTATAAATGTGAAGTTTGTGGCAATATCGTAGAGGTATTACATGGAGGTGCAGGAGAATTAGTTTGTTGTGGAGAGCCTATGAAGTTGCAAAAAGAGAAGAGTGAAGACGAAGGCAATGAAAAACATGTGCCGGTAATCGAGAAGACAGAAAATGGCGTGAAAGTAAAGGTTGGCTCAGTTCTTCATCCTATGGAGGAGGAACATTATATTGAATGGATTGCTATTGAGGCTGATGGAGTAACTTATCGTAAATATCTAAAGCCCGGTGATAGTCCTGAAGCAGAATTTTGTGTAAAAGCTGATAATATTAGCGCTCGAGAATATTGTAATATTCATGAATTGTGGAAAAGTGAATAAAATATGTTTTTGCTATAAAAAACAGTGTAGGGCAGGATCTTATCCTGCCTTTTATATTAACATATGAATTTTAAAGAAAAAGTATTTGAAATTACGCAAAAAATACCTAGAGGAAAAGTTTCTGCTTATAAAGAAATAGCTCGAGCTTTAGGTATGCCAAAAGCATATCGAGCAGTAGGCAATGCTTTGAATAAAAATAGAAGTAAGCAGGTTCCTTGTCACAGAGTAGTTAGATCTGATGGGTTTGTAGGTGGATTTAGGTGGGGGCATAAGAAGAAAAAAGAGAAATTAAAAGAAGAGGGAGTAGAAATTAAGTCAGGCAAAATTGATTTAAATAAATATCTGTATAATTTCAAATAAAAAAGAACCTGGATTTTACCAAATTCTTTTTTATGGTCTTTCGTCCTTATAAATTGTATAATCAGGACTCATCAGTCCCGCTTTTAGCGGGAGAGACTGGAGGTTTGAACTGCAATAGCTCAGTGACCTCCCTTTTTTTCGGGGTATTTCTCTCTTGCGAGAGAAAACTCCAGCACCATTGACCGTGCCTGATCCACCTCCTTTTTTGGAGGAGATGGTAGCTCGCGCAGATGCACGAGCTCTCTCTGTCTTTCATCTCTGCTCACCAGGCAGATCAGACAGAGTATGTCAGAACAGGTGGTGCTTTACCTTCCTTCCTTGTCCCAAAGGGACAGTTATGGCTCTGGCTGTTCGTCGCTCGATGGCCGAGAGCCGGTTGTGGTTTTCGGGTTCTTCTCTTTGACGTTTGTGTTGGGCGCAAGGGCCCTTCGTCAATCGAACCGGACCGCGTAATAAAACACGGCCACCTCCCTTCCAATGTGCGTTATTTCTATGAAATGCTAATTTAATAGAAAAATATGCATTTTGGAAGCATAACTTGCAGATAATAGCATATAGTTGTATTTATGTCAAGGATTTTAGTGTAAACTAGTCAAAAATTGGCTATAATAAGGTAAAAAAAATAAAATTATCTTTTCGAAATTATTGAATATTTAATAAAAAACTATATACTTAGAATATAATTAATAATAATAGAAAATGACCAAAGATAGACTAATTTTAATAATTCTAGATGGCTGGGGTTATTTAGAGGAAGCAGAAAATAACGCTATAGCACAAGCCAATACCCCTAATTATGATAAATTTCTAAAAAAATATCCCTATGCAATTTTAAATGCTTCGGGAGAAAGTGTGGGGTTGCCAGTTGGCCAAATGGGTACATCGGAAGTAAATCATATGACTATTGGTGCAGGCCGAATTATTTTTCAAGATTTATTAAAAATAAAAAAGGCAATTGAATCTAAGGATATTGAAAAAAATAAAGCGATTTTAGGAGCTATAGAACATGTTAAGAAAAATAACAGCACTTTGCATTTGAAGGGTTTGGTAAGTCCGGGCGGAGTACATTCTCATCAGGAACATTTTTATGCTCTTTTGGATTTAGCTAAAAAGATGGGTGTTAAAAATGTTTTAGTGCATGTTTTTACGGATGGACGGGATACATTACCTAAGAGCGCTAAGAAATATGTAGGAGAACTGCAAGACTATATTGATAAAATTGAATTTGGCAAAATAGCCTCAATTGCGGGCAGATATTATGCTATGGATAGAGATAATAATTATGACCGCTTGGATAAGTCCTTCAATATTTTAGTTGGTAAAGAGGGAAAAAAATATAAAGATGCTTGCGAAGCTATTGATGATGCTTATAAATCAGGCGAGACTGATGAATTTATACGGCCCTGCCATATTGAAATTGGTGAAGGTGAAGAGGGCTGTATTAAATCTAACGATGCAGTAATATTTGTAAACTTTAGATCAGATAGAGCAGTACAAATGACGGATAAATTTTTAAAATCAAAAATAAAGAATTTAAAATATGTGACTATGACACAATATAGAGAAGAATTTGACTGCGAGGTTGCCTTCCAGCCGGAGAAGATTATAAATACTTTAGGTGAAATAATATCTCAAGCAGGTTTAAAACAATTACGTGTAACGGAGACAGAAAAATTTAACCATTTAACCTATTTTCTAAATTGTAAAAAAATGAAGGCCTTGGAAGGTGAGGATAGGATAATGTTGGATTCGTACTCCGATATAAAAACCCATGATGAAAAACCAGAAATGCGTACTCCGGATATTGCTCGTGAAATTATACAAGATACTAGAGACGAAGCACATGAAGTAATTTTTACCAATTTATGTAATGGAGATATGGTGGGGCATACAGCTAATCCTAAACCAATTATTAAAGGGGTGGAGACTATAGATAAAGCAATTGGTGATATCGTTCGGGAAGGATTGAAGAAAAACTATCATATTATAATTACAGCTGATCATGGTAATGCTGAGGAAATGGTAGATATGGAAACAGGCGAACCTATGACTGCTCATACGACCAATCCTGTGCCGTTTATATTAATAAGTAATAAATATTCTAAAATTTTGAGAAATAAAGGAGGGTTGCAGGATGTGGCACCGACTATATTGAAGATGTTGAATTTAGAAAAGCCGAAGGAGATGACAGGAGAGAGTTTGGTTTAAGTATCTTTGAATTTTATAAAAAAGACCTTATCGGAGTCTTTTTTATTTGACTAGGTCTAAAATATAATTATTATATAAACTTGCACATTTTTTTGAGGGGGATAACGAAAGGAAGGGAAGGATGAGTGACGTGAAGATGGGAAAAGGAGATCATGTGGTTGATACCGGTTTTTCGATAGGAGACGGTGTTAGGCTTGGGCTAAAGATTGGAAGAGAAGGAGATGCAGAGCCTGTGATGGTGGCTGAAACTTCTGGGGATAGTGAATTACAACATTGTCCGGAAAGTCATGGAGGCCGTGTCTACTGTCAGAGGACAGAGACCGATCATCAAGGTCCGGCTAGAGCGGGGAATGCTCAGTTTCGTATTGGTTGGATACCGTTTAGATTTCGGTTGGTAAATCTTGATTTTAAAGCTTAATTTAGTTAAAATATACTGATTTAACTAGTTAATTAAGCAAAACATGACAAAAAAAACGTAAATTAAAGTGTCCTAAGTGTAAAAGTAAAAGAACTATTAAATGGGGTAGCAGAGATGGTAGGAAAAGATATTATTGTAAAATATGTAAAAGCTCATTTTCAATTGATCATCGGAGTAAAAAGAAAAAGTTATGGATTTAACATGTTGATGGAATATCTTTTAGAAAACTAGCTGATGAGAATAATATATCTCCTGCTAAAGTTTTTCTTCAGGTAGAAGAAGAAATGAATAGCTTATCTAATAACACTTGGCTAACAATGAGCTATTGCAATCGCTTCTCAGGTGTTATTGTAGTTGATGGTAAGTTCATAAAAGTAAAAGGCTACCATAAAAAAATACCGTTCATTTACGGTATTGATTATCTAAAGCATGATCTTCCTGTAGGAATACTTTCTCCTTCAGAGAATGAAGAAGCCTTTAGAAGATACTTTAGATTATTAAAGACTTGTAACTATCCACTACAAGTAGTTATCTGTGACGATATACTGCCTGCCCTAAAACCAGGGCTTTTGTACTATTATCCTAAAGCCAAAATACAGCTTTGCCACAATCATTATCTAGAAAACATAAGACAAAAAACAAGAATAAGGACGGAAGAACAACACCTACTATTTTTTCACAAGCTTAATGAATATATTTTTAAAAGTAAAGTAGAGGAGAAAAAAACTAAAGAAGAATTAAACAAATCTTTACATAATATATTTACCAAGTATGCGAGAAAGAATTTATTAAGACAAAGTGTTCTAATAGATATCTACAAGAAAGAAGAAAACCTATTCACTTACCAAAATATACCCCACTGTCCTAGAGATACTAATCTAATAGAACTATTCAATTCACATTTAAACGCTAGACTAACAAGTATTAAAGGATTCAAATCATTTAAGAATGCTGAAAGATTTCTTAATGCTTATTTAATCCGTAGAAGAACAAAAAAATATACTGATTGTAGTCAGAAATTCAAATATCTAAATGGTAAATATCCCCTTGAATTAACAATTAAAAAACAGGCCAATATGCCTGAAATTATTTCTAAATACCAACCAGATTCTAAACGGTAACTATTGGTTGGGCTACTGTTTTCCGGAATAGCGGCAATGAATGGTATGAAAACTAACCAAACCTTCCTAATAATCGTAGCTTATTAAAAATTGATGGCTGCTTCCCCCAAATTACACTTTTTATAAAACCTTGTTTATGTATTAGTAAGGAACAAAAATTTTTGTTCCCTACTTTTGTTAAAGGCAAAAATATGCTATAATATATAAAAGAGATAATAGTCTTTAATTTTTTCAATAAAACAAAAAACATATGATAAAAGTAGCTATAAATGGCTTTGGTCGTATAGGAAGAGGCTTTTTTCGTCTTGCTTTTCAGCATCCGGAAATAGAAATTGTTGGTATAAATGATTTGGGAGACTTAGAAAATTTAGCTTATCTTCTAGATTACGATACTGTTTATGGGGAATATGAGGGAGATGTTAAAACCCGTGATGGCAAATTAATGGTTGATGGCAAGGAAATATTATTTTGCCAAGAAAGAGAACCGGAGAAGCTACCTTGGAAAGATTTAGGTATAGATGTAGTTATTGAATCAACAGGAGTATTTACCAAGAAAGCTGATGCGGAAAAACATGTTAGAGCAGGAGCAAAGAGAGTAATTATTTCTGCTCCTTCTAAAGATGCGCAGACAGTGCTATTAGGAATTAATGAAGAAAAATTAAAGGACAATATAATTACTAATAATGGTTCTTGTACAACTAATGCAGTAGCACCGGTGATGGATATTTTATCGGAAAAATTAGGTGTAAAAAAAGCCATTCTCAATACCGTTCATGCCTATACAGCAACCCAAAGCTTGGTTGATAGTCCTTCGGAGAAAAAAGATATGCGTCGTGGCAGAGCAGCAGCAGAAAATATTATTCCATCGACAACCGGCGCTGCTATTGCTGTTACGAAAGTAGTTACATCTTTGGAAAATTTATTTGATGGTCTAGCTCTTCGGGTTCCTAATATTTGTGGATCGATAGCTGATGTTACATTTATAGCTAAGAGGAAAACATCCAAAGAAGAAGTTAATAAAATTTTAGAAGAAGCATCACAAGAAACAAGATGGAAAAATATTATAAAAGTATCTGGGGTACCTCTAGTTTCTTCTGATATCGTAGGAAATAAATGCCCTTCCATAGTTGATAGTGAATTTACCAATGTTGTAGATGGAGATTTGGTAAAAATTTTAGCTTGGTATGATAACGAAATGGGATATTCTTGGACTTTATTGGAGCATATATTAAAGGCGAGTAGAATTAAGGTGTAGATACAGGTTTAAAACCTGTATGTACAAGGCAGGTTTAAAACCTGTATGTACAAGGCAGGTTTAAAACCTGTATGTGCCAGAGATGAATTTAAATAAAATCAATTCGCGAATAAATATAAAATATGTACGATGTAATTACATTTGGATCAGCCACCAGGGACGCCTTTTTCTATAGCCCTGATTTTAAAATTTTAGAAAATAAAGAATTTTTATCAGGCAAAGCTTTGGCTATGGACTTGGGATCGAAGGTTGAGATAGATAATGTAGTTTTTACAACTGGTGGTGGAGGTACGAATACAGCAGTATCTTTTGCTGGATTAGGGTTTGAGACCATTTGTGTTGCACAAATCGGAGAAGATTTATCGGGAAAATACATAATAGAGGAGTTAAAAGAAAATGGCGTTGATACATCTTTCGTGATGAAAGATGGAAAAGAAAAAACTGCCTATTCAGTTATTCTGTCGTCTAAATACGAAGGTCGGACCATATTAGTTTATCGTGGAGCATCTAGCCATATCAATCCGGAAAAAATAGATTGGGATAAATTAAAAGCTAAGTGGTTTTATATTGCTTCAACTAATGGTAATTTTGAATTGCTTAATAAAATATTTGAACAGGCTCAGGAAAATAATACAAAAATAGCTTTTAATCCTGGTTCTAAAGAAATAAAAGATGAGCAATTAAAGCCATTATTAAACAAGACTGATATTTTAATTTTAAATCAGGAAGAAGCAGCAAGTCTAATCGGAGAAAATACTGAGAAAGAAAAAGAAATTTTAAATAAATTAGATAGTCTAGTACCGAATGTAGTAGTTATGACTAGGGGGAATAAAGGGGTTAGGGTAGCTGATAACCGTATAATTTATAATGCCCCTTCTTTGGGTGGAGAAGGCATTGAACGAACTGGAGCAGGGGACGCTTTTGGATCTGGATTTGTATCCGGTATGATTTTAAAAAATGATATTTCCTATGCTATCCAATTAGGATCGGCCAATGCTACTTCGGTAATTCAGAAAATTGGGGCCAAGAATGGATTATTGAATAAAAAAGATTTAAATAATTTTGAAAAAGTAGAAGTAAACAAGAAATAAATGGAACATCTATACGCGATAGAAAAAATATCTAAAATATTAAGAACAAAACCAGAATATTTACAAAAGCTTTGTCTTTCTTTGGATAAGATGTGTGATACATCTGGCATTTTAGATCAAATAATTGCTGAAAACGATTTTAAAGTTAAAGAAATATTAGGTTATTTAAAACTTTCTAAAAATTCTTCTAGTGAGGAAGTATATAGAGCTATAATCTCTAAATTAAAAAATGATGATAGTGATCTTTTTGAAATTTTAGGAAAGCCTACTTGTAAAACGCAGGATCATTGCGGGGAAATAATTTCTAAAGCTAAGGAAATAGCTAATATTAGAGATGGGTTTTTTTTAAAAAAAGAGAAAGCTAAGGAAATACTAGAAAAGCATCCGCCGCAAAATATTATAAAAGCTTTAGGCTATAAAAACGTAGGAGATCTTCTAGCTAAAGAAGATTTTGACGAAGTGTATTCTTCTTTGCGTTTCGTGGAAAGTGAGGAATGGATGACTGAATTTTTAAGTAAGGGGTATCGTGATATAAAGGTCTCAGATTTTGAAAGGCGAGAAATAAAAGTTTTGATTTTAAATAACAAATGGCTTAAGGTAGCAGAGAAATTTATAAAAAAGAAATATCACAATGTCAGTCATCTAAAAGAATTGGGAATTATATTTGTTATACCTCTACAAATTAATTCGTCTGGTGAGACCTTAAGAGTTTTTTCTTTACTTTTACATTATTTGCATGAGATTGATTTTTATTCAAAAATTATTGAAAATTATTCCAAACAAGAAAATTTTTTAGAAAAATTAATTTCAGCCTTACGCGGCGATGTTTCTGATCAAAAAAATATACCACAGGGTAGTTGGCGAATCGTACAAAGATATTTAGCCAAAGATAATGCTAACGATTTTAGATTAATAGAGTCACACGTAAATCCCGAAACAATTCATTGGGATAAAGCAGAAAATGATATTTCCAAGCTCGATGCTATTGATTCTGATTTAGATTTTACTTTTTGGAAAAATCTAAATTTTGTAGGTGATTTTTTTAAGGGAGAAGGGAAACATGTTAATGGAACAATGGAAAATAAAATAATAAAAAAAAATGGGGAGATAGAGAGCTTGGTCAGTATGAATTTGATTGATAGCGTGATGTCTTTGGTTAAAGAAAAGGAAATGATTAAGTATTTATATCATCACCAAGAAGCTATGTGGAATAAAATATTTATCGAATATTTTGGAAAGGAAGCTATAGAAAAGTTAATTATTGATAATTTTTATAAGGGATATATTACAAAGGAAGAGATAGAAAAATTTATTAATTAATTTAAAAATATATGTCAGTTGATAAACCAATACCAGAAGGAGCTAGAGAGGGAGGAGAAAATTATGATTCTCAGGTTTATTTTAAAGAGGTAATTGATTTTGTTGCAGAAAGAAAAGCAAAAGAAAGTAAACGCAAAAAAGTGATAATGAGTTCTAGAAGGCCAAGCGATAAAATGAGAGAAATATTAGGAAGAAGATCAGGAGATTCTAACGATGATAGCCTAGGTAGATTTATTGACAGGACATATCCTGGACAAACAAAAGAAAAAAGCATTGAAACACTAAAAGAATTGATATTAACAACAAATGTGGTTGATGATGCTGATATAGTGGTAGGTATGGCTTTAGATGAAGGAGGGAATGTAATTGATCAAGAAATAGCCCAAGCTTTTTTAGATAGTAAAAAGGAAGAAGTTAGAATAAACATAGAAGAACTGAAACAACGAGCGGAAGGAATAGAAGGAAAGATCGAAATGAATAGAGCTGAGTTAGAACAATGGGGAAAGGTTGTGGAATTAGCCGGGGAACATTTAGCTAACAAAACTAAAGCAGAAAAAGAATCTGGTAAGGCGGTTATGCGAAAGCTTATAGTTTTAAAAAGTAGTGCAGAAAAAATTGTAGAAAGAGATGAGCAATCAGCAAGAGAGAGGGAAGAACTGAAAGGAAAAATTGAATCTTCAGAAAAAGAAATGGAAAGATTAGAGAAAATCAAGATCAATATTTAAAAATAAAAGCTTATTAATTAATCAAAAAAATATGGAAGGAGAAAAAGGTTTTCCGAAGCCAGAAGAAATTCCAGAAACATCAGGAAAGGATCAAGAAGGAAAACCGCCATTAAAAAAAAGTTTTTTTAGATCGAGAATTATAAAGGGTGGGAATGTTGAACGTTATCCTTATCCACCAAAACCAAAACAAAGTGAAGGAAAATTAGAAATGGAAGTAGACAGAGAAAAAGGAATGATATCTTTTCGTAGAAAGGATAAGGATTAAAAAAATATTTAAAAAATCAACCCTGTAATTCTGGGTTGATTTTTATTTTCTTTTTTAGTATCTTTTAAGGTAATAAAAAATAATTATAATTTAATGAATAAAATAAATAAAACACAAATAATAATTGGATTAGGAATCTTAGTGATATTTGCTGGGATTTTAATATATGCCAATGCTTCTTTTAAGAATAAAAACGAAAGTTTAGAAGGAGAAATAGCCAAACCTTTGGAAAGCAATAACGGGAAAGTGGTTTTAGAAGAATATAGTGATTTTCAATGCCCGGCTTGTGCTCAAGCTTCACAAATAGTTGATGAGTTAAAAGATAAATATCCTAATAAGCTAGAAGTAGTTTTCCAAGATACACCTTTTCATAAATATTCAATATTAGCTTCTGAGGCAGCTCAGTGTGCTAATGATCAAGGAAAATATTGGGAATACCATGATTTATTGTTTCAAAATCAAAGTATCTGGGGACAATCTTTAAATGAAAAAGAAGCTATAAAACATTTTAAAGAATATGCTAAAAGTTTAGGCCTAAATACCGAACAATTTAATAAATCTCTAGATTCAGGTGAGAAAAAATCTTATGTAAATGAAAAAATATTAAAAGCTCAAGCATTGAAAATAAGTGCTACCCCAACATTTTATTTGAATGGCAAGAAATTACAAAATTATAAAACTTGGGATGAATTAGTTGGAATGATAGAGAAAGAATTAAAGTAATAAAATATTAATTATTGCTAACAATTGTCCTGCTAATAAAGCAGGACTTTTTATTTTTTGAGGAGGTGAGTGCGGGAATCCGAAATCCTATAGGGTTTCGGATTTCTTATAGATAAAAGGTTTTTTTATTTTTTGGAAGTGATATAATTTTATTTTAGAGAATAGTGATTAGCTAGTAGTTAGTAGAGAATATTATTTATTTCTACTGACTACTGGCTAATTTCTACTTATTAATTTTAAAACAATGAATAGAATTGTAATATTTTTGTTTATTTTTCTTTGTTTATTTTCTATTACGAATTTTGCTTTTGCAGATGATTTAAATTGTCAAATTAATGGCATTCAATCAGAAATAAATTGCGGACGAAGCTCTATTTTTAATACCACTTTATCTAATTTTACTTTGCCGGTTATTGTGGTGGCGGGAATGATTGATGGTATTAATCCCTGCGCTATTGGCATGATGATTTTGCTGCTTGGTTATATGATTGTTTTTGCCAAGAAAAAAGAGCAAGTACCCAAAATTGGAGCTGTTTATATTATTACTATTTTTCTGACTTATTTTTCTATTGGCATAATTTTTTATAAATTTATTAGCGTGCTAGTTTCTCAGCCTTATTATCGTGATGTTTCGAAAATTATTGAATATATTTTAGGCACTATAATTATCATTGCCGGACTGATAAATATTAAAGACTTTTTTTGGTATGGCAAAGGATTCTCTTTACAGATTCCGCAGTCTCAAAGAATGAAATTAACTAAATTTGTGCAGAAAGCTTCTGTACCGGCTACTATAATTTTAGGAATAATAGTAACGCTTTTTGAACTGCCTTGTTCACTTCCTTTATATGTCGGGTCAATTAGTCTTCTATATGAAAACTTAGGACGAGGGCATGTGATTGCTTATCTTTTTATTTACAACTTGTTGTTCGTAATGCCTTTAGTAATTATTTATATTTTAATTATTTTAGGCAAAAGAATCGCAGATTTAAAAGAATGGCAAGAGAAAAGGCAGAAGGAAATGAAGCTGGGGATGGGAATTGTTTTGGTTTTATTGGGAGCTTTGTTTTTCTTGATAAAATAATAATGCCAATCTTTCGAGAATACTCGAGAGATGTATACGAATGAGTACTAATGTTACGAATAAAAAATAACTAAATCGTTAATATAAGAAGTCCAGCTCCCTATAGGGAGCTGGACTTCTGTTAGATAGAGTTTGGTTTAATATATTTCCATCTTCCTGATTCTAAATCACCTAATTCAAATTTTCCAATTCTAACTCGAACAAGTCTTTTTACATGATAGCCAAAATTTCTAAATATCCTTTTCACAATTCTATTTTTTCCTTCGTGAATTATAATTAAATAAGATTTATTGGAAATTATTTTTACCAAAGGTTTTATATATCCATCTTCTAATGTAAAGCCTTTATTTATTTCATTTAAAATTTCTTTTTTTAAAATTTTATTTAGCTCGACGTAATATTCTTTTTCTTTCTCGAACTTAGGATGGGTAATTTTATTAGTCCAATTACCATCATTAGTTAGGAATATTAATCCTTCCGTATCTTTGTCTAATCGTCCAACTGGGAAAATTCTTTGAGGAATATTGATTAAATCAATAACTTTTTTCTCGGCAAACCTATCTTTATTAGTAGTAGTGTAGCTGGCTGGTTTATTTAGTGCGATATAAATTTTTTCTTCTTGAGATTTAATAATTTTATTCTCAACTTTAATAATATCCTGGTTTGTGGCTTTATCACCAAGCTTAGCTATTTTATTATTTATAGTAACTTTGCCCTGAGCGATTAATTTTTCAGCGGATCTTCTGGAACAAAGTCCTGATTGGGCGATTATTTTTTGGAGGCGTTCTGATGTCATTTTTAGATGGTTGTTTGATTTGCAGTTATTAGATATAATAACAATACAATAATTATATACTAGCTTATCATGCTTATATTAGAAAATCTAAAAATAGCTGTAAAGTCAATTCTATCTAACAAAATTAGAGCTTTTTTGACTATGCTTGGCATTATTATCGGAGTTACTTCCGTAATTACTTTGCTAGCTATGGGTGAAGGAGTTAAAAAGGGAGTAGCTTCTGAAATTGAAGCTATTGGGTCTAATTTAATAATAGTATTACCGGGACAAGTAGCTGGCAATAATGATGGTAATGGCGGCGGTATGTCTTCTATGGCCGGAGTGGCTGGTATTTCCACTTTAACTTTGGATGATAAAAAATCTATTGAAGAAAAGATTGAGGGGGTAGAAAATGTTTCTTCTATTATGTTTGTGGGTGGCAATTTTATTTATGAGGGCAAAAAAGCAGTACCTATGCTAGTAGGGTCTGAGCCTACATTGCAGTTCATTGGATTTTATAATTTAAATAGAGGAAGATTTATTGATGATCAAGACATGAATGATAAAAATAAAATTGTGGTAATAGGTGATACTATAGTAAAAGATTTATTTGGAGAAGAAGACCCTTTGGAAAAAAAGATAGAAATAAATAAAGAAGAATTTGAAGTAGTAGGTACTATGAAAACTGAAGGATTAAGTAGCATAGGAATCGATGCTAATTTAATGGCGGTAATTCCGATTACAGTAGCTGAGGAGATGTTTGAAACTAATAAATTGAATCGTATTACTATGCAAGCACGTAATAAAGATGAAGTTGGCAGCGTACAAAATCAAATCAAAGAATTATTATTGGAAAGACATGAAGGCAATGAAGATTTTTCTGTGATGACTCAACAAGATATGTTAGCTATGTTTGAGCAAATAATTAGCTTAATTACCACTTTGCTTTCTGGTATTGCCGCTATATCTTTATTGGTTGGCGGCATTGGTATTATGAATATTATGTTGGTATCTGTTACAGAACGTACTCGAGAGATTGGCATTAGAAAAGCTTTGGGTGCAACGTCTGGCAATATCATGGTTCAGTTTTTAATTGAAGCCACAGTGATAAGTTTAATAGGTGGAGGATTGGGAGTAGGGCTTGCTTATGTAGGATCATTCTTTATATCGAAATATTCACCAATTGAGCCACAAATTACTTTATATGCTTTGGTTTTGGCTTTTTCTATTTCAGTTTTAGTAGGTATAATATTTGGAGTGGCTCCGGCAGTTAAGGCAGCGAGAAAGAATCCGATTGAGGCGCTGCGGTATGAATAGAATAATTTTAATTCTCCCCTTACCAAGGGGAGGTAGGAGGGGTTTTCACAATGTTCTTGTGATTTTGAGTATAAATAACAAATATTTTATGGAAAAGAAAGTTCAATATAAATTTCAGGTAGAAGATGATTTTAAAAATAAGGTAAAAGTAAAAAATGTTGAGTTTGGTCCTGCTGTTAAATATGCGTATATATATTTTGAAGTTCCAAATACTAATGATAATTTTTATTCAATCTTGCGAATTAAGAAGTCTCAAGGTGTACAAAAATTAGATATGAAAATTCGTGATAATAAAACTGGTGAGTGGGAACATTTTGAGTCGGATATACAAAGAGCTGATCAAGTTCAGTCTATTCTTGAGAGACTGGGATATTTGCCAATTTTTACCTTTCATAAATATCGCCAAACTTGGAAAAATGAGTTTATTCGTTTTGATCTTGATACTACAAAGGAACTAGGAATGTTTTTGGAAGTAAAATTTAATTTATCAGATAAAAGAAAGGTTGATAAATTTTTACAAGAATTTGGCATTGATTCAAGCAAACATGACAAAAGGAGTGTTATTGAAATTTATAAAGAAAAATATAGAAAAATACATGTGAATTACGCTGAACTATCGGAATCTAATAGTTAATCAAAAAAAGTCATGAAAAAACAATCTCAAAAATTAGCCATATTTAAAGATAAAAAAATTAGGCGGATTTGGGATGAGAAAAAAGAAAAATGGTATTTTTCTATTATTGATATTGTTCAGATTTTAATTGAACAACCTAATTATCAAACTGTCAGAAAATATTGGAATAAACTATCAGAAAGGCTTAAAAAAGAGGGAAGTGAAGCGGTGACAAAATGTCACCGGTTGAAAATGGTAGCAGAAGATGGAAAAATGCGTGAAACTGATACAGCCGATACAGAAACTCTACTACGTCTAATTCAATCTATCCCCAGCCCTAAAGCCGAACCGGTAAAATTATGGTTAGCTAGGGTAGGTTATGAGCGCATAGAAGAAATAAATGATCCGGAAAAAGCCCTAAATCGTTCTCGAGATTATTGGCAAAAAATGGGCAGAAGCAAGAAATGGGTTCAACAAAGAATGATGGGACAAGAAATCAGAAATAAACTAACGGATTATTGGAAAGATAATGAGGTTAAGGAAAAAGACGAATATGCTATTTTGACTAATATTATTCATCGAGAATGGAGCGAATTATCAGTCAGGGAACATAAGAATTTAAAAAATCTAAAAAGAGAAAATTTGCGTGACCATATGACCGATGCAGAATTAGTTTTTACTGCTTTAGCTGAACTCTCTACTCGTCAAATCGCAGAAACCGTAGAGGCAAAAGGTTTAAAAGAAAATAAAGGTCCAGCTAAGAAGGGTGGCAGAGTAGCTAAAAATGCGCGTTTGGAATTAGAAAAGAAAACAGGTAAAAAAGTAGTAAGTGGACAAAATTTTAAAATAGGATCAAAATCAAAAAAAATAAAGTAGGTTGGGTTGAAGTTAAGAAACCCAACAATTGAATGTTAGGTTCGTTTCACTTAAACCAACCTACAGAAGAGAATAAAATATAATATAAACATATGCCAAAAATCATAAAGCTTGGAAAAGTTAGTGAAGAAAATATAAATAAAAAAGAATCTATTTTTGACAAATCTGTGGCGGACAAGTCTACTTCTGTTAAAACTACAGCGGGTAAATCCTTCGTTAAAACTTCGGCGGACAAACCCTCCTCCGCCAACTCGGCCTCCGTAGCTACTTCGGCGAAGGAGGCAGCTACGGCGGGCAAAGGGAAAAAAAAGAAAAGACGAATATTCCTAAAAATAATCCTACCTCTAATTATAATTATCCCAATTTTATTATTTGGAATTGTTTATGCGCTAATGCCTGATCGATATAATATTTTAATTGTAGGTTGTGATAGAAGGGGAGAGGAGCGGGCACGTTCTGATGTTTTAATGATTTTTTCTATTCCCAAGAATCCTAGTAAACCAACCAGCCTAATTACCATTCCAAGAGATAGCCGGGTAAATATTGAAGGACATGGTTTGGATAAAATTACCCATGCTTATATTTATGGAGATTTAACTGATAAATCTAGTATTGGTAATATTAAATTAACCCAAAAGACTATTGAAGATTTTTTAGGTATAAAAATTAATGGCACAGTAGAATTTACTTTTGAGAGCTTTAAAGATGTTGTGGATATGGTAGGTGGAGTGTGGACTGATGACGGGTATTATGATGGGGAAAAAGCGCTAGCTCAGGTGCGTGATCGATATAGAGCTGGAGGGGACTTTGCTAGAACTGATGATCAAAGGAAAGTATTTAGAGCAGTTTTAAGTCAAATGAAAAATAAAGATACTGCGCAGAAAGTTTATAATTACTTGAAAGAAAGTGATAACGCTGAAATCAATATTGATTTTGCCAGAGCAGGAATGTTTGGAGCGACAACTTTTGTGAGAAGATTTGGAAAATTAAGTTTAGGCGATATAAAAACTGATTTTGTTCCGGGACATGGGGAAACCTTGTATGTAGAAAATTTTGGAAAGAATTTGTATTTTTGGGTGATTGATGAAGAGGGGAAGGAGAAGATGGTAGAGAAGTATTTGAGGTAGGTAGATACAGGTTTCAAACCTGTATGTACAAAATATGTTTAGGTTTCAAACCTGTATGTATAAAATATAAATTTTAAATCCGCGTGTAATTATTTAATATAAAAAAGTTAATTAAATTTAAATATGCCCTTAATAGAATTAAAAAATATAAAGAAAACTTATAGCTTGGGCAAAGTTAAAGTTGAAGCTTTGCAGAATATCTCTTTGGAGGTTGAGAAAGGAGATTTTATAGCCTTAATGGGGCCATCAGGTAGTGGTAAAACAACTTTAATGAATTTGATAGGACTTCTGGATACTCCTACCGCAGGCGGTTATTTGTTGAGTGGTAAAAGAGTAGACCAGAAAAGTAAGAAAGAGCTTGCTCGAATTAGAAATAACAAAATAGGATTCGTTTTTCAAATGTTTAATTTATTATCACGCCATAGTGCTCTCGAAAATGTAATGCTGCCTTTGTCGTATAATAAAAAGAGGATTAGTTATAAAAATAGAAAAAGAAAAGCCGAAAAGGCCTTGAAAGAAGTAGGTTTATTTCATCGCACGAAACATAAGCCCAATGAGATATCCGGAGGAGAGCAACAAAGAATTGCTATAGCCAGAGCTTTAATTAATAGTCCTTCAATTATATTAGCTGATGAACCTACGGGAAATCTTGATACCCGAAAAGGGCTAGAAATAATGGAAATTTTAAAAAATTTAAATAAAGCTGGTAAAACAATCATTATGGTAACCCATGAAGAAGAAATTGCCGAATATGCCAAAAAGACAATTAGATTGAAAGATGGACTAATAAATGATAAAATATAATATAATATAATTTATTAATTAAAATAAAAACTATGGGTATTATTTTCTTCGTTTTTATGGGTGCGATTGCAGTAGTGGTAGCTTGGCTTATTGCTACCTATAATGGTCTGGTAAAAATGCGTAACCGAGTCAAGGAAGCCTGGTCGGACATTGATGTCCAGTTAAAGAGGCGCTATGACTTAATTCCAAATTTAATTGAAACTGTAAAAGGTTATGCTGGGCATGAGAATAAAGTTTTTCAGGAAGTAACTGAAGCTAGATCAAAAGCTATGCAGGCAGAAAAATCTGGTAATGCAGCAGAAAGTGCTCAAGCTGAAAATATGTTGTCGGGAGCTTTAAAATCATTATTCGCTGTATCTGAAGCTTATCCTGATTTAAAAGCTAATCAGAATTTTTTAGCTTTACAGCAGGAACTGTCTGATACAGAAAACAAAATTCAAGCATCAAGAAGATTTTATAATGGTAACACTAGAGATTACAATACTAAACAGGAGCAATTTCCAACTAATTTAATTGCTTCTATGTTTGGTTTCAAGCCGGCTGATTTCTTTGAAATAGAAGAAGGGGAAAAAGAAGCACCTAAGGTTGATTTTAGTGAATCAAAATAACGCAAGAACATAAAAACAAAATAACAATTTTTATAAAACTTGTTTTTTATTGTTATTTTGTTATCTTGTTATATTGATCTATGGCCACACTCTATACTCATAAAGATTCAAATATAAGAAAAACTTGGCTTTTAATGACTTTATTTTTTATATTTGTCATAGGAGTCGGATATATTTTTAGTTATGTTATGGATAGCCAAGGAGTTTTGTTTTTGGCTGTCTTTTTTAGTGTTATTATGAGTTTTGTTAGCTATTGGTGGTCGGATAAAATTGTTTTATTGATGAGCGGTGCTTATGAAATTAATCATGAAAATAACAAAGAAATTTATCATTTGGTGGAAAATTTATGCATTACAGCGGGGCTATCTGTCCCTAAAATTTATATAATAGAAGATAGCGGCATGAATGCTTTTGCCACTGGCAGAAATCCGGAACACTCCGTTATAGCTTTGACTTCTGGATTAGTAAATTCTTTAGAAAAATCAGAATTAGAGGGGGTAATTGCTCATGAATTATCTCATATTGGCAATCGCGATATTTTGTTATCAACAGTCATTGTTGTTTTAGTGGGTTTCGTAACTCTACTTGCTGATTGGTTTATGCGCTGGAGTTTTTTTGGCCGCAGAGGAAAAGATAGAGATTCGGGGCAATTTGGTATGATTATGATGATTGCGGCTATAGTTTTATCAATATTATCTCCTATTGTTGCTGCTGTTATGCAGGCCGCTTTATCTCGAAAAAGAGAATTTCTAGCAGATGCTGATGGAGCGCTTTTAACTCGTTATCCAGAAGGTTTAGCTTCTGCTTTGGAAAAGATTTCCCAGAATTCTAGTGTCATTCGAGCTAATAAAGCAACGGCTCATCTCTATATTAGTAATCCTTTTCGAAAAAAAGGTTTTATGAATAAGCTTTTTTCTACCCATCCTTTGGTTGAAGATCGGATTAAGAATCTAAGAGGAATAAAAATTTAATAAAAAAGTAAATTTATGGGAGAATTTAATAGGGAGGGTCCTAACGATTTTAGATGGGATAATCCCGAGTTAGAAAGATACCCGAAAGACGATATCTTAAATTATGCTCATGAAATTAAGAATGAACTTCAAGAAAGAGAAAGATTATATTCGGAAGTTCCCTTGGCAGGTGATAGAAGCAAAGATTTATATTTGTCCAAATTTTCTAATGATGGAAGAGAAGAGATATTTAAAGAAGATATTTTAAAAGTTATTTTAGAAAGAGAAGATAATAAAGATAGTAAAAATTTAATAAAATCTTTTATAGATGATGAGATCAGTGAGTATCGGGGAATTTTAAAGCGAATAAGCAAGCTTATTAGCGAGAGAGAAAAATCTAAAGAAGATGATTCAAATGGTTATGAAATTTGTTTAGATTTAAGCAAATATTACGAAGTAGCCTTGGGAAGAATTAAGGAAATAAAAAGAAAAATAAATGTTCCCAAAGAGGGAAACAAAAAAGTCTTGGAGGAAGATTTAGAAAGAGCAGAAAGAGAGGCTGAAGGATTTCGGGAAGAAATGCTTGATACTCCTTATGGCAGAAAGATGAATGAATTCTATGATTTAATGGAAGAGATAGGAAAAATATCAAATGACAGGGGACCTCAATTTATAACAGAACGGCTTTCTCGTTTGCAGGAAATTAAAGATAAGATGGAGGCGAGTCGTAAAGAGTAAGTCAATTAATTAATAAAAATTGTATGACAGAAAGAGGATCAGAAGAACAGGAGGAAATTGAACTAGAACAACATATCATTGGTGCAAAGAGGGAAATTTATGAAATGGCCAGCGAAAGAAGGCCAGAAAAAATAAAAGAATTAATAACTAATATTAGGGGAATATTAGAAAAAGAACGAGAAAAGGGAAAAGGTTTTTTGGCTGATAATAAAAAAATTTCAGAAATTGAAAATGGTCCTTATGGTAGTGAATATTTTGTTGATGGCAAGGTAGCTTATTTGCCGCGTCGGGGGGAAGGTATTTTTATTGGTGATATTCATGGTGATTCAGAGGCTGTTATTTCAGCTGTTGAGCAGAGTGGTTTTATTGAGGGCATGGAAAGAGGTGATCAAGAAAAAGTTTTAATTTTCGAAGGTGATTATGCTAATCGAGGGGAAGATAGCATCGGAGCATTAGGATTGGTACTAAAGCTCAAGGAAAGATACCCAGAAAATGTTATTTTAATGAGGGGGAATCATGAAGGGATGGATCAAAGCATGCTGGGAACAATATATGGATATAATTGCTTATTTAAATCTATACTTAAAGAGGTTTATCCAAGAAGGGAGCATAATAATCGTGTTAAAGGCCTGGAGCTTCTGTCAGAATATGTTGATTTATTTAAAGAACTGCCCGGAATAGTTTTAACTGCTAGTGGAATAGCGGCAGTTCATGGTGGTATTCCCAACAAAGGAGTAGATACTTTGCGGCAACTAAATAATGAGAGAATATTAGAACAAATGCGCTGGAATGACCCGGGGTTTAAAAGCGCAGAAACAATCCCTAATATTGATAGAGAGCCTGAAAAAAAAGATAAACCAGAAGAAGCTGAATTTGTTGAATTCGGAGAAGGGGCTTTTAAAAAATTTATGAGTCAAATTGGAGCTAGAGTTATGTTAAGAAGCCATGAGCCAAAAGAAAATGGTGCGGACATTATATTTAATAATCAACTGGTAACGATTTTTTCTAGCGGGGGAAATAATAGTAAATTGAGTCATTATAAAAATAAAGTTGAAACTCCCAAGATGGCTATAGTTAATTTAGAAGAAGACAAAGAAAAGTGGGAAGAAGATGATTTTAGAGAAATAGAATATATTAAACCAAATTTATAATAATGAAACAAAAAACAAAAATCATATCAAGTTTCTTGTTAGTTCTGTCTTTTTTAATTTATGGAAATAATATTTTTGCAGCCGATATTTCAAATTATAAAAGTGTTCATCAAATTGATTCAGAGAAAAATGAGGGTGTTAAAGCTGCTGAGTTTGAATCTAGTGAAAAAATAATTTCTCTCTCGACTTCAGAGAGTCCAAGGGTTAAAAAGACTGTATTTGGTTTTTATCCTTATTGGGGCTCTGATTCGTACTTAGATTATGATTACGAACTTTTAACCGATATTGCCTTTCATGCCATAGTTATAGACCAAAGGGGTGAGATTACAGATAGGCATGGCTGGCCTTATATAAAATTAATTAATAAGGCACATTCTAATGGAGTAAGAGTTGTTTTAAGTATTATGAACTTTGATTCGGATCAAATAGTAGAACTCTTGGGAAGTAAAACTAACAGGCAGAATGCCATTTCTAATATATTAAAGGAAGTGCAAAGTACTAATTGCGATGGCGTAAATATTGACTTTGAATATGTTGGAAAAGCTGAAAAGGAGGAATTCAATGATTTCATGCATGATCTAACTAATACAATTCACAATAATATTACTGGATCAAAAGTAACAATTTCTACACCGGCCATAGATTGGGCGGGTGGGATGGATTTTGAGTATCTGGCACAAATCACAGATGGTTTGAAAATTATGACTTATGATTATCATTGGTCGACTGCACCGCAAGCAGGTCCTGTTTCACCATTTTCTAATAGCAGTACCTGGGGTAATTATAATGTAACTAATTCTATTAATACTTATTTAGCAGAAACTAATTATAATAAATCAAAAATATTTTTAGGTGTACCTTATTATGGTTATGATTGGGAAGTTGATAGTAATAGTGTTCCAGCTAGTACGCTTGATACGGCAGAAGCTAAAACTTATGCAGAAATTATGTCTGAGCGGGATACTTTCACCCGCATTTGGGATGAAGATTCTCTGACTCCGTATTATAAATATGGAAAATATCATCAAGTTTGGTATGAAGATCCAACCAGTATTTCTTATAAATATAATTTAGTAAATACGAAGGATTTGGGGGGAATTGGTATTTGGGCTCTAGGTTATGACGGTACAAGATCGGATATGTGGAATAAAATAGATGAATATTTTGGTGAAGTGGGGCAAGTTTCTACGGAACTATCTGAATATAATTCTATTGTAACAGGAGCGGGTGTAGGTGGCGGTCCTCATATCCGAGCTTTTACTACAGGAGGTGAAGCAGAATCTGATCCTGATAAACTTTTTGCTTACGGGGAAGATTTTAAGGGGGGAGTAAGGGTAGCTTTAGGTGATGTAGATGCAGATGGTGAAGATGAAATTATAACAGCACCAAGGGCAGGCGGTGGACCGCAGGTGAGAATATTTGAAAAAGATGGTACTCCTCGGGGAATTGACCTTTGGCCTTTTGATTTAGATTTTCGTGGAGGGATTGATGTAGCCGCAGGTGATATCGATGGTGATGGCAAAGATGAAATAGCCGTAATTCAAGCCTCACAAGGTCAGGCTTTAGTTAAAGTTTATAGATATAATGTGGCCAGGGAAATAGTAGGTGAATGGAATGCTTTTGGTGATTTTGAAGGAGGAGGATCAATTGCCATGGGTGATATAGATGCCGATGGCCGGGCTGAAGTGATAGTAGGAGCAGGAGAAGGTGGAGGACCTCAAATTCGTGTATTTGAGGCTGACGGCACTCTAAAACCAATTCAATTTTTTGCTTTTCACCCTGATTATCGGGGAGGTATTGATGTAGCCGCAGGTGATATCGATGGTGATGGCAAGGATGAAATAGGAGTATGCCAAATGAAAGAACAGTCTTGGTGTAAAGTTTACCGATATAATAGTGGACAAACTATAATTGGAGAGTGGAAAGCATTTGCCGATTTTCCTGTGGGGGGATTGATTGATATGGGCCATATAGATGATGATGGTCAGGCCGAAATTATAGTGGGAGCAGGGAATGCTGGAGGTCCGCAAGTTAGAGCCTTTAAAGCAGAAGGGCTAGCGATTCGAGAGACTAATTTTTTTGCTTATGATGAAAATTTTCGGGGTGGTGTTGATGTAGCTATAGGGTTTTTGGGAAGATAGCAGATATCCACATTTATTATCATTGAGAAAAATCTTTAAAAATGTTATAATATAATGTATATAATGTTTTTTATATTTAAATGAAAAATAAAAATACAAAAAGAATATTATTAAAATTTTTAAAAGCGGGATTTTTTATTTCCGTATTTTTTCTTATTGCTTTTTTAATATTAAGAACCTATGAATTAAAGTCCACTACTGCTGCTCCAGCTTCGATTGATTGTTCTACTAATCCTAGTATTGCCCAAGGTGTTGACTTTAATAGTGGTGATGATTTGACTCTTTATGGCAATGGTACCTGTACTCTTACTAATTCAGCTACGGTAAATTCTTTGGTTGTAGGTAGTGTAGGTGGTGATACAACGGTACTTACTCATCAAGATAATTCTACTACCCAAATTTATTCTATAGACATAACATCTCATACCGACATTACAGTTTATTCTGGTGCTTCTATCAACGCTGATGGCAAGGGTTATGATGGAGGTACAGTTTTTAGTCATACGAATGGTTATGGTCCAGGAGCGGGGATATATACTGCTAGTAATGCTGGTGGTGGTGCCGGACACGGCGGTGACGGGGGAAATGTTTCTGCTGGTGAAGGAGGCGGCACAGCCTATTGTGATATATCTAATCCAGCCACTATAGGTTCGGGTGGTGCCGTAGGTTATAATGGATCATACGACGGCGGTGACGGTGGTGGTCTAATTATTCTCCATGCTGAAGGAACTGTAACTATTGATGGTACTATTACAGCCGATGCAGTAGCGCATAGTAGTCAATATGCCGGTGGCGGGTCTGGTGGTGGGATTAAGATTAGTGCTGATGTCATTGCTGGTACTCCTTCCAGTTTTACCGCGATTGGTAGTAATACGTCTTTTACTCCAGGTGGCGGAGGCGGAGGTTGTGTACTATTAGAATACACATCTACTCCTGTTTTCGATGTTTCTGCTATCGATATGTATGGTGGTAGTACTGGCAGTGGCCAATATGGTGGCGGTGGGCAAGTTCTAATTAAACAAGACGGAACTAATGGAGATTTATTTATAGAAAATAACGGTACGGAAGGGGCAGATTCTAGTCAAGATACGGTGGCTAATTCGCTAACAGTTGATTCTATTACTGTTAGTAATGAGGCTAACTATTTAGTTCCCAACGGGGAATCTTTTGCAGTTACTAAGGCTAGTCCTTTTGAGGGAGATGGAACTGGACTATTAAAAGTTTCTGGAAGTTTTGATTATACAGTAGGTAGTAATTATGATAATTTAACTGTTTCAGTTCTATCTGGTGGAATTTTGAGTAATACAACTACTATTAATATTACTAATGATGGTGGATTAATACTTGGTGATGGAGCTACGGTTGATACAATAATGAATACAGTTAATACTGCCGGCACTTTAGGCTTAGATCAAGGTGCTACTTTTGTTATGGCTGATTTAAATATAAGTAGTGGTACTGTTACTCTATACAATTATTCCGCTGTTGATGCTCTATCTTTAGGTGATTTGGTAATGACTGGAGGGGTTCTAACTCATAGTGATAACTCTAGTGCTCAGACTAACGTAATTAATATTTCTGCTTCTAGTGCTAACATTGGAGCTGCTGCTTCTATCAACGCTGATGGCAAGGGTTATGATGGTGGTAAGGTTGTTAGTCATACGAATGGTTATGGACCTGGTGCTGGGATATATGGTATTGCTAATAGCTTTGGTGGTGGTGCGGGTCATGGTGGTGATGGAGGAGATGATTCTGCTGGTGAAGGAGGCGGCACAGCCTATTGTGATATATCTAATCCAGCCACTATAGGTTCGGGTGGTGCCGTAGGTTATAATGGATCATACGGCGGCGGTGACGGTGGCGGTTTAATTATTCTCGATGCTTCCGGTACAGTTACTATTGATGGTACTGTTACAGCCGATGCAGTAACACATGATTCTAATTATGCTGGCGGCGGTGCAGGCGGTAGTATCAAGATATCAGCTGATATTATTGCCGGTACGCCAACTAGTGTTACAGCCACAGGCAGCAGTGTTTACTAATGGAGGCGGAGGCGGAGGCGGAGGTTGCATGTTGTTAGAATATACCACTTCTTCTAGTATTCTTGATGTTGCTTCTATTGCTACTTATGGTGGAACTGCTTCGGCAAGTGGCCAATACGGTGGTGGTGGGCAAGTTCTAATTAAACAAGACGGAACCAATGGAGATTTATTTGTAGAAAATAATGGTACAAAAGGGGCAGATTCTACCCAAGCAATAAGTTCTTTAACTGTTGATTTTATAGCGCTAAGTAGTGAAGCAAATTATGTTGTGTCTAATGGGAAATCTTTAACAGTCAGTGATGCCAGTCCTTTTGGGGGAGATGAGACAGGTACGTTAGAGGTTGCGGGTACATTTACTTATAA
The DNA here is from genome assembly GCA_963746775.1 of uncultured bacterium. GTDB lineage: Bacteria > Patescibacteriota > JABMPQ01 > JABMPQ01 > CAVVCK01 > CAVVCK01. Next base: position 335,213 of record CAVVCK010000001.1, on the reverse strand, counting down.
TACAGGCAATAGTTATGATAATCTTGATGTATCTATAGTTTCTGGTGGACAAATTAATAATACGTCCACTATTAATATTACTAATGATGGCGGTTTGATATTGGGGAGTGGAGCTACTGCTAACACGCCTATAACCACCATTACTACAGCTGGCAGTCTAGGATTAGATAGCGGGGCTACATTTTCCCTTACTGATCTTACCATAACAGGAGGTACTACAACTTTAAATAGCTATACTACTGCAACTGCTTTATCAATTGATGATTTAGTAATGACAGGAGGGATTCTAACTCATGGAGATAATTTTGATTCCCAAACTCATATTTTGAATATTGTAGCCTCAAGTTTAAATATTGGTATTTCTGCCTCAGCTAGTGTTGATGGAGTAGGGTATGATGGTGGTACGACTAGTCATAGAGATGGTTATGGATTAGGACCAGGAATACTTGGTTCCGGAAATAGTGGTAGTGGAGGAGCGCATGGTGGAAATGGAGGAAATGATGATGAAGGAGATGCTGGTGGTACAGCTTATTGTGATATTACTGATCCTGATACTATGGGTTCTGGTGGTGGGAGAACAACTTATGCAGGCAGTAACTATAATACTGGTAATGGTGGTGGTCTAATTATTTTTGATGTTAGCGGAACTGCAACTATTGATGGTACTATTACGGCTGATGGCAGTAACGCTGCTGCTAGTGGCTATTCTGGGGGTGGAGCAGGTGGTGGTGTAAAAATTAGTGCTGATACTATAGCTGGCACACCTGCTAGTTTTACGGTAACTGGTGGAAATACTTCGAATGGTGGAGGGGGAGGGGGAGGGGGATGTGTCTTATTAGAGTATATTATCTCAAATAGTATTAATTCAGGAAATGTTACTCGAACTGGCGGTACTACTTCTGGTGGTGGAGTAAATGGCAGCGATGGTTTATTTTCCTCATCACAACTATCTCCTTCGGCTCCTGATATTTTGTATTCGCATAGCACTGATGCTTCAACTGGTGATATTAATCCTACCAATATAACAGATTTAACTCCAGTTTTTTCTGCTATCTGTAATACACCGTCTGGTAATTGTATTACAGCAGATATAGAAGTGGATGATAACTCTGATTTTTCTTCTACCTTGTGGTCAAGTAATGTTGATATTGTCGATATAGCTGATGGAGTTAGGAGCGGTAATATAACTTATGATGGATCTCAATTATCATATAATACAACCTATTATTGGCGCATAAGATTTAGCAATGCTTATGGGGCTGGGATTTGGTCATCAACGGAATCTACCTTTTATGCACCTAGGGCAATAGAATTATATAACTTTGATCAAGGAGGAACAGTGGGGCAGGGACAGCAAGTACCTATTTTATGGGGTTCATCTGGTGGGGAGAGTAATGAGACGGTAAACATATATTATTCAACAGATGACTTTGGATCTTCAACAGAAGTAACTTCTTCGGTTATCTCGACTAGTGCGCCCACAGAAATAAAATCTTATGTTTGGACAATTCCTAATATATCCAGTACAACTGTTAAATTAAGAGTTTGTAGTAATAATGATGGCAGCAATACTTGCTATACTAGTGAAAATAATTTTACTATTCAAACCGATCCGGGATATTTACCTATAAGTAGAAATTTTTATAGTGATGATTTATATACTGTTGATGATGACATTACTTATTCAGCAGGAGATGCTCAGTTTTCATATTCTAGTGATTGGTACGATATTGATTGGGCTTCGCGTAAAAAGATTACTTTTACTAACAACAGTTCTTTACTGCCGGCAACTCAGACTAATTTTCCTGTACTGATTTCCTTATCTTCTGATTCAGATCTAGCAGCGGATGCTCAGAGTAATGGTGAGGATATATTATTTGCTTCTATGGCAGATGTAAAATTAGATCATGAGATAGAATATTTTGATGGAGCAACTGGTGAGCTAGTTGCTTGGGTTAACATTCCTTCTTTAGCCTTAGGTACTGAAATATATATGTATTATGGTAATAATACTATTGGCAGTCAGGAAAATGTGAGTGGTACTTGGAGTGGGGATGGTAATTTTGAAACTGTTTGGCATATGAATGAGACTTCAGGAAATATAGATGATTCCGCTAATTCTAATACCGCAACTCCTACTAGTGTTACCCAGGATGTTAGTGGTCCAACTTGGCTTGATGGAGCTGATACTTTTAATGGTTCTAGTTCTTTTTATAGTGTAACTTCTGGTGCTAATACTGATTTTACTACCGAATCTTTTAGTATATCAGCTTGGATTTATTCTGATTCTGATGATGCCGGTGTGATATTTGATAATAGGTATGATATACCTGGCACAGATTCTGGCTGGATGTTTGGTCTTTCGGGTGATACTAATAATCGAACTATTGTTTTTGATATAAACGGTGACAATGATGATGATACAACAGAAACGAGTCCTGGAGCTTATACTACTGGCGAATGGCAATTATTGTCTGTAGTTAAAGATGGAAACAATGGCTATTTTTATCGTAATGGCAGCTTATTACAAACTATAAGCCTAGGATCAAGCGGAACTATTATTTATGATTCTAATACCTGGCACAATATAGGTAAAATAGGCGGCGCTTATTATAACCATAATTATGATATACCAAATAGATATTTTGATGGCAGTATAGACGAGTTAAGGGTTTCTAGTACTAATAGAGATGCTAACTGGATTAAAGCCGCTTATTCCAATCAATCGGATCCTAGTACTTTTTATACTTTAGATGACGAGACAAATATTCCTTCTTCAATTGATCAGAAAATAGTATTTGATGCTTCTCATTCTTTTTACTCGGTTTATAATTTTAATGCTACTTCTTCTGGAACTGGCGAAGTAAGATATCAAATATCAGATGATGGTGGTACTACATGGAATTATTGTGTAGGGGATACTCTAACCTCAGCCGCTGATGACTATGCTCAGACTAATACAGCTATTGGTATTACGAATACTTGTTTAGCAAATTTATCTTTGGGAGGTGATTTTAACGTTAGGGCTTATTTACATGCTGATGAAGGAGAAACTGCCATTTTATCTAATATGTCATTTATTATAGCTACTTCGTATAATGCTATCAATTCAGTGGCAGAGAAAACTGATGGTACTGGAGCAGTTGATATAAGTTTAGAACTAGATGATCTAAATACTTCGGGTATTTTATCTGCTAAACTAGAATACAAAGCAGGTGCTGATTGTTCAGCAGGAACATCTGATCCCACTATAGATACTACCGTGGGAACATATAGCGCAGATAGTGGTACCCCTACTATTAACAATAGTAATGAATATCAAGTAGGCAGTGTCTCGGTGGTTGATGTGGGTACCAACACTGTAGATTTTGATTGGTTGTCGGCTACGGATGAGCCAGCAGCTGACGGTACTTATTGTGTTAGGACTACTGCTCATAACGGTTTAACTCCTTCTGTTTCGGCTGATACAACCTTGACTCTTGACAATGTAGATCCCACGACCTCTGGTAATTTAATGATTGATTCTATTACTGCTAACTCAATTATTTATACCTTGGGTGCAGCCGGCAGTGATACTAATCTAGATCATTATTCTATTTATTATAAACAAGGAGCATCTGGTGTAACTGAGACGGATACTCTGCATACTACTATTGCAACTGGAGCATATACTCCTGGTGGTACCACAACGACTAATCCTCTTAATGTTAATACCCAGTATGTAGCTAATATTTGGACGTATGATAGTTATGGAAATAAAGCTAACGCTACGGAGATAGTTACCTACACTGCGGCTAATACCCCTGGCGCTTTAGTAGTGAGTAATCCTACAACCTCTACTTTAGATGTTGCTTTTGATGTTAATTCTAATCCTAGTAATACTGAATTTGCTATTCAAGAAACTGGATCTGGTAATTACGTACAAGCTGATGGATCCCTAGGCGCTACTGCTATCTGGCAAGATAATGCTACTTGGAGTACAGTCACTGTAACTGGTCTTAGCCTTAATACTTCCTATGATTTCCAGACCAAAGCTCGTAATGGTGATGATGTAGAAACAGCTTTTGGCGGAACGGATAGTCTTTATACTCTAGCAGAAGTTCCCGGACAACCTAACATTAGTAATGTTACTAATAATTCTCTCGATGTTACCTTAGGTAGTGATAGTAATCCTGCTTATACTACTTATGCTATCCGAATATCTGATGGTACTAATGATTATTATGTGCAAGCTGATGGATTTTTGGGTGCCAGCGAGGTTTGGCAGACAAAAGCAGCCTGGGGGACGACCACAGTGACTGGGCTTAGTGCCGAAACATCTTATACTGCTCGCGCTAAGGCTCGCAATGAAGATGGTATTGAGACAGCTTTTGATGGTACGGACTCTGGAACGACAGATGCTGATCCCGATGTTACAACTCCTACTATTTCTCATCAGTCACCGGCTGATGGAGCTACTAATGTGGGTATAGATACCAATATTTATTTTGAATTAGATGATATTTATACTGGTATAAATATAAGTACTTTAAATGTTTTAATTGAAGGCAGTCCGGCTATAAATAATGGTTCTTGCGAGAGTAATTATTCTTGTACCATTACTTCTGATGGTACAGGAGGTTATAATGTAACTCTTAATCCTGATAATGATTTTGATTATTTACAAGAAGTAAATGTTTTTATTCTGGCGTCTGACGGAACTAATTCTGCTACTTCGGCCTGGTCTTTCACTACTAAAGAAGGTGGAGCAATCGGTGATATTACACCGCCCACTATTACCGATCTTTCACCGGAAAAGGGAGCTATAAAGATATCACCTAATACTACTATTTCATTTCATGCCAAAGATAGCGAGAGCGGAGTAGATATTGGAACTTTGCGTACAACTGTTACTGGTTCAAGTTCAGGAATACATAAAAATATTACCAAAGCCTTTGATGGGTCGGCTTCTGATTTTAAAGTAACCCTTATTCCTGAAAGAGACTTTGAAGTAAACGAACAAGTTACTCTCGAAATCCGCATCCGCGACTATGCTCAAAATCAAACTATTCTTTCCGATTATATCTTCTTAATTACTCCAGCCGAAGAACCTACCGTAGATAGTTTAACCGAAGAGGGTGTAACTGAAATCTGGCGTGCCCAAACAACCAAAACAGAAGAAGACATTAGGTTAGAAGAAGAACAAGGCATAATAGATGACGGAGCCAATATTGAAGTAGCTGATTTAACTTACGACGGTACTAAAGAAATAGTCACCGCTCCCCGAAGTGGTGCTCCCTACGTTAGAATCTATTCTAAAGAAGGCTTTATCTTAACCCCTCCTTTTTTAGCTTATGACAAATCCTACACCAATGGAGTAAACATTGCTGTGGGTGACCTTCAGGGAACAGGAGGAGAACAAGAAATAGTAACTTCTCCTATGGATGGAGCAGCCCACATTCGTATCTTCAATAAGGACGGGAAGGTATTAAATTCCTTCTTCGCCCGAGAAGACTCCTTCCGAGGTAACAGTATAGTTAAAATAGCTAATCTGGAAGGACCAGATCAAGACAGTGGTGATTTAGAGATTATTATTCTTTTTTCCGATGGTATTCTCAAAGTCTTTAATAGAGACGGTAAGGAAATCATGTCTCCAATCACTGCCTTTTTACCTTATCTACAGAATTATCAATCAGTTAAGGATATACTTTTCGATTTGGATGTAGTAGATCTAGAAAATAATAATGGGGCTAAGGAAGTATTAGTCTCTGACCATAATACTATTATGATTTATGGTAAAGACCCTGAGACCAAAAAACTAAAACAAATTATTCCTGACATTATTCCTTTTGACAAAAACAGTACTGATTACAATCAAGGCATAGTTTTATCGGTAGCTGATTTGGATGGTACAGGTGGAGAGAAAGAAATAGTTGTAGGTTCTAAGAAAGGATCCAGCGTAGTTAGAATATTTAATAAAAATGGTAAGAAATTAAGACCTGATTTTTACGCTTATGATCCAACCTATCATGGTGGTATAGATTTAGAAGCCACCGACCTAGATAGTACTTCGGGTCCGGCTGAAATTATAACAGTAGCTCAAATGTATTCTGCTCATGTGAGGATATTTAATAAAGAGGGCCAACCTATTACTGCCGGCTTCATGGCCTATCCAGAGCATACAGATGGCAAGACTAAAGTGCAGGCATTTAATTTTCATAATGACGAATTACAAGGAGGTTCAAAAGAAAAGGATATGATAATTACTCCTATTCAAGGGCCTACTCATGCCAGATTTTATTCTAAGGATTCCGAATTACTTAATGAAGGCTTCTATATAGTTGGGGTGGGGACGAAGGTGGAGGTGGAGGAATAGATTAAAATTTCAAAATTCAAATACCAAATTATAAAGGATCTATTATATAAAATAGGTCTTTTTTAAACTTGTTTTAACCTTTTTAATAAGATAAAATAAAATATATGACAAAAAATAAATCTAAATTTGTTCTCATAGACGGCAATGCCTTAATTCATCGGGCCTATCACGCCATTCCTCCTTTAACTACGAAATCCGGTGAATTAGTTAATTCTGTTTTTGGTTTTACCTCTATTTTACTTAAAGCTATAGAAGATATAAAGCCGACTCATATTGCGGTTGCTTTTGATATGAAGGGGCCTACTTTTAGACATAAAATGTACAAAGAATATAAGGCAACCAGAGTAAAAGCTCCCCAGGAATTATATGATCAAATTACGAGAATTAAACAAATAGTTGAAGCTTTTAATATTCCCATTTATGAGAAACAAGGGTATGAAGCTGATGATATAATTGGAACTTTATCTAAGAAAATAAAAATAAATAATATTATTGTTACCGGTGATTTGGACGAATTACAATTAGTGGATAATAATACCAAGGTTTATACTATGCGTCGTGGTATGCAGGACACAGTATTTTACGATGAAAAAAAGGTAATAGAGAGATTTGGTATTACACCAGAGCAGTTAATTGATTACAAAGGCCTTCGAGGCGATCCTTCTGATAATATTCCCGGAGTAAAAGGAATAGGCGAGAAGACTGCCTCTATTTTATTGCAAAGATTTAGTACTATTGAAAATTTATATAAAGAATTAAAAAAGTCAGAAAAAATTGAAGGGGTATCAGATCGAATTAGAAAAATTTTACTAGAGCAAGAAAAGCAGGCCAGAATGAGCAAGGAATTAGCAACGATTATAATTGATATGGACTTAAAAATAGATTTAAAAGAGTGTGAAGTTAAGGATTATGACAAAGATAAGGTGATTGAACTTTTAAGAGAATTAGAATTTAGAAGTTTACTTTCCAGGTTGCCAGAAAGTAAATCAGATGGAAAACAGCAAAGTCTCTTAATGGGAGAAAGTAAAGATGCAAAAGAAAAAATAGATTTGAGAAAATTCAATTATGAATTAGTTGATAGTAAGGAAAAATTTAAAAATTTAATAAATATTTTAGAAAAAGTTGAAGAATTTGCTATAGATACCGAGACGACCAGTGTAAAACCAGTTGAAGCTGAATTAGTTGGCATATCGTTTTCGGTAGAGAATAACTCCTGGTATTTGCCGAGAAATGTTATTGATAAATTTGAAGATCTGAAAAATAAGCTAGAAATAATTTTAGAAAATAAAGATATAAAAAAGATTGCCCAAAATGGTAAATATGATTTAATAGTTTTAAAAAATTATGGCTTAGAATTATCTAATATAGATTTTGATACCATGATTGCTTCCTATATTTTGTCATCTAATTCCAGAGGAAATTCTTTAGATAATTTAGCTTTTCAGGAATTAGGCCATCAAATGATGAGCTATGATGAATTGGTTGGCAAAGGAAAGAGTAAAATTAAAATAGGAGAAGTTGATTTAGAGAAATTGGCTTATTACTCTTGTGAAGATGCTGATTATACTTACCGACTCAAGGAAATATTTTTTAAAAAATTAATCAAAGAAAAAAAGTTGCAAAAAGTATTTCAGGATATTGAAATGCCTTTACTGAATGTCTTGGCCTATATGGAAATGGATGGGATAAAAGTAGACAGTAAATTTTTAGAAAAACTTTCTGATAGCTTTGCTAATAAACTAGCGAGCTTAGAAAAGAAAATTTATGAGCAAGCGAGGACCTCAGATTTTAATATTAATTCTACCCAGCAGTTATCGGTAATTTTATTTGAAAAATTAAAAATTCCCACCAAAGGGATCAAGAAAACAACCCTAGGTTATTCGACGGCAGCTCCGGAACTTTTAAAATTACATGGTGCTCATCCTATTATTCCTCTAATTGAAGAATATCGGGAGCATAATAAATTGAAAAATACCTATATCGATGCTTTACCTAAATTAATTAATTCTAAAACAGGACGGATTCACACTTCTTTTAACCAAACTATAACCTCTACCGGCAGGCTGTCATCTTCTGATCCTAATATTCAAAATATTCCTATTCGAACGGAAATAGGCAGAGAAATTAGAAAAGCTTTTGTGGCAGAATCTGGTTGTAAATTGTTATCAGCCGATTATTCCCAAATCGAACTTCGATTAGTAGCGCAAATGTCTAAAGATGAAAATTTAATGGAAGCTTTTAAAAATGATGAAGATATTCACAAAAGAACTGCTTCCCTAGTTTTTGGCAAGGATATAGGCGATATAGATTATGATGAAAGAAGATTTGCTAAGACTATTAATTTTGGAGTAATTTATGGTATGGGTTCGGGTGCGCTTTCAAGAAATTTAGAGATAAGTCGAGATGAAGCAAAAGATTTTATTGATAAATATTTTAAAACTTTTCCGAGTATAAAAAAATATACAGAAGAGACTTTGGAATTTGCTAATAAAAAGGGGTATGTAGAAACACAATTAGGTAGAAGAAGATATTTACCTGAAATTACAGCTAAACAACCAATGCTTCGAGCAGCAGCGGAACGTATGGCTGTTAACATGCCCTTACAAGGGACAGCGGCTGATATTATAAAGTTAGCTATGATTAAAATTTTTGAAGAATTTAATTTAGATAAGAATAATAGTGATTTAAAAATGATTTTACAAGTACATGATGAATTGATTTTTGAAATAAAAGAGGATAAGTTAGAAAAATATGCTGAAAAAATTAAAAATATAATGGAAAATATTTATAAGTTAGATATACCTTTGAAGATTGATATGGAGGTGGGGGATAGTTGGGGAAGTATGGAGGATTTGAAAATTTAATTCCTCCTCTTACCAAGGGGAGGTAGGAGGGGTTTTCACAATGTTCTTGCGATTTAAGATAGATGACCAAAATATTCAATAAGAATGAAATAAAAAAGAAAAGACAAGGATTAATAAGTAATATGCCTCCAGCTGAAATATTGTCATGGTATGAATTGAAAGGAAAAAAAGATACTAGGTTATAAATTCAGAAGACAGTATAGTATTGGTAAATATATAACAGACTTTTGTTGTCCTAGAGAAAAACTTATTATAGAACTAGATGGTGATTCTCATTTTATTGATAATTACGCTCGAGAATATGATAATAAAAGAGAAGAATATATAAAATCTATAGGATTTAATATTTTACGCTTTACCAATCTAGAAATATATTATGATTTAGAAAGAGTACTAAAAGGTATTTGAAATCACATTTGTAAACCACCCCTACCCCTCCTTGGTAAGGAGGGGAAAGAAAAAAACATGATCTACTTAATATACGGCGAAGACAAATATCAATCTCGCCAAAGGTTAAATAAAATTAAAGCAAATTTTATTAAACAAGATCCATCTAAAATAAATTTAGCTACTTTTGATATTGAAGATGTAGAATATAAAAGCATAAAAGAAGCCATCCAAGCTCAGCCATTTTTAGCTAAATCAAGATTAATTATAATTAATAATTTAATATCTAAGGGTTATAAAAGTATCCAGGAAAAATTCTATGATTTGATTGCTAATAAAGAAATACCTGAGAGTAATAATGTTATCTTATTTGAAAGTAATAAAGTTAAAAAAAATACCCGACTTTATAAATTGTTAAATAAAGTTGGTAGAGTGGAAGAATTTAATCCTTTTTATGGTTATCAATTAAATCAGTGGATTGATAATGAAGTAAAGATCAGAGGAGGAAAAATAAGCAGGGGAGCAGTATCAAAACTTGGTGCTTTTGTTGGTAATAATTTAAGTCAAATGAATTGCGAAATAGACAAATTAATTGCTTATAGATTAGGAGAAGAAATTGTAGAAAAAGATGTTGATTCGCAAGTTAAGGCAAAGCTAGATGATAATATTTTTAATTTTGTAGATGCTCTGGGTCGTAGGGATAAAAGTGCAGCTTTGAAATTATTACATGAACAGATAGAGCAGGGGCAAAATGAAATATATCTGTTAACTATGATTTCGTATCAATTAAGAAATTTGATAATTATAAAAAGTTTGAGTGAGCAAGGCATTGATCAGCAGGGAATAGCTAGTCAGGCTAAGCTTCATCCTTATGTAGTAAAGAAAACCATATCTCAAATTAATAGTTTTAATTTAGAGAAATTAAAAATAATGTACCATGATTTACTTGAAGCTGATATATCTTTTAAAACTGGTGGGGCTTTTAATAAAAAATTGCTTTTAGATATGTTAGTGATGAAGTTTTGTGGAAATTAAATAAAAGTTTACACAGTGATATATTATTTTTAAAATTTAATATTATTTAATTAAAAAAAAGACCTTTTAAATAAGGTCTTTTTAAACTTTAAAATTATAATTAATTTATTTTTTCTTTTCTTCTTTTTTAGTTCCAGCTTTATTTAAGGCTTTAGTTAATCTTGATTTCTTCCTAGAAGCCGTATTTTTCTTAATAATATTATTCTTAGCAGCTTTATCGAGTAGCGTATAGCAAGTTTGAAGTAATTTTTTGGCTTCTTCGGCTTTATTTCCTTTGATTAAAACATCAAGTTTTTTAATAGTTTCGTGCAGTTTTCTTCTGGCTGCAGTATTGATTTTATTTCTTTTCCTAGATTGTCTTAAGGCTTTTTTACCAGCTTCTTTTATGGGCATAATTTAAAATAAATAGTTTTTAATTGAATTTAGTTTAGCATAAAGTTAAAAAAAGACAAGATTATTATTAAATGAAAAAAGACCGCGAGGTGGGTCTTTGGGGGAAGGAGCTAATGACGGCGGTGATGTCCACCACCACCTCTGTCGTGGTCATGATGGCCTCGGTGGCGGCGGTACTGAGGAGGAGGGCGAAATCGAGGTCTTGGGGTTGGTCTATAGCGCTGGGGTGGTGGTCTGTAACTTCTACGAGGTGGACTTGAATAGTGGTGTTGAACTGGTGGTGTAGTCGGTCTGTGGTAGTATCGAGGTGCAGGTCTATAGTAGTGGCGTTGAGGTGGTGTTGAATAATGTCTGTTGTAGTTGTGGTAGTATGTTGGTTGGTAGGTGTATGGTTGTCGGTAGGTTTGATAGTATCTCGTTGGGTAGTTCTCCTGATAAACAGGAGATTGCGTTTGAGGTAGCGGCTGGAGCTGGGATTGTTGTTGTGGTTCGATGTAATATACTGGTGCTGGGGGCAAATAGCAGCTAGTAAAGTGAAAGAAACAACCAAAAAGATCAGCCTAGAAAGCATGATTTTCTCCTTTCTGCTTTTCTAGAGCACTAAAAAGGTAACATTAATGCTTGAAATTGGCAAGAGTAAAACAAAAAAGACATCCAATGTCTTTAGAGACATTGGATGTCTGAAGGGATTTCGAATATCTCACACTAGTTTTTATTTTACAATTTTCTCTATTTTCTCAATTTCATCTCTTAAAACTACGGCTTTCTCAAATTCTAGGCTTTTAGCGGCCAAGTCCATTTGATTATTTAAATCTCTAATTAATCTTTTAATTCCTTTTTCATCGGCTCGCATAATTATATCTTTTATATTTTTAGGTAAAATAGATTCTTTTTGAGGCTTTTTATATCTTTTTTCAATAAAATCAAAGTTATCTATTTTTTTCTTAATAGACTGCGGGGTAATATGATGTTTTATATTATATTCTTCCTGTATTTTTCTCCTTCTTTTAGTTTCATTGATAGCCCTTCTCATAGAACCAGTTATCTTATCAGCGTACATGATAATGTGGCCGTTAATATGCCGGGCGGCTCGTCCCATAGTCTGAACTAGGGCAGTTTCAGATCGCAAGAAGCCTTCTTTATCAGCATCTAGAATAGCTATTAGAGATACTTCAGGCAAATCTAATCCTTCGCGTAGTAGATTTATGCCTACTAAAACATCAAATACGCCTGATCTTAATTTTTTAATTATTTCTAAACGATCAAGGGTATCTATTTCTGAATGCAAATATTGTACTTTAATGCCTATGTCAGATAAATATTCTGATAAATTTTCCGCTAGTTTCTTAGTTAAAGTTGTTACTAGAATTCTTTCTTTCTTCTTAATTCGCATTTGAATTTCTTCCAATAAATTATCAATTTGGTTTTTAGTTGGCTGTATTTCTATAGTTGGGTCAAGTAGGCCGGTGGGTCTGACAAGTTGTTCAATTATTTTATTACCGGATTTTTCTTTTTCATATGGACTTGGTGTAGCTGAAACATAAACGACTTTATTTATTTTCTTTTCAAATTCACTAAATTTAAGTGGTCTATTATCATAGGCGGAGGGCAATCTGAATCCATATTCAACCAGAGAATCTTTGCGAGCACGATCACCCCAATACATGCCATTAATTTGGGGGATAGTCATATGCGATTCATCTATCATAATTAAAAAATCTTTTGGAAAAAAATCTAATAAGGTATAAGGTGCATCACCGGGAGACCGGCCGTCAAAATATCGAGAATAATTTTCTATGCCGCTGCAAAAGCCAGTTTCCTTAATCATTTCCAAATCAAATTTAGTCCTTTGTTCCAATCTCTGCGCTTCTACTAATTTATTTTTTCTTTCTAATTCACTAAGTCTAATTCCTAAATCTTCTTTGATTTGATTTAGAGCAAATTTCATCTTATCAAAAGGCACAGCATAATGAGAAGCAGGATAAATATCTATTCTTTCTAATTCTTTATTTACTTTCCCAGTTAAGAAATTCACTTGTTTTATTTTTTCTATTTCATTGCCAAAAAACTCGATTCTAATAACATTTTCTTTTTCATAAATAGGAAATATTTCTAAAATATCTCCCTTGATTTTAAAATTGCCTCGTCTCAAATCAATATTATTACGAGTATAATTTATTTCTGCCAATTGAGATAAAATTGAATCTATAATTCTTACTTCACCTAATTTTAGTGATATTTTAACACTCTCATAATCGGAAGGTGAGCCAAGTCCATAGATACAGGAAACAGAAGCGCAAACTATAACATCTGATCTCATTAATAGCGAAGAAGTGGCCGCGTGTCTAAGCCTATCTATCTCTTCATTTACTTGGGCGTCTTTGGCTATATAGGTATCAGATTTTAAAATATAAGCTTCTGGTTGATAATAATCATAGTAGGAGACAAAATAATGGACAGCATTTTTAGGGAAAAAAGATTGAAATTCGCTTGCTAGTTGGGCAGCTAGAGTTTTATTATGGGAAATAACTAAAGTTGGTTTTTGATATTTCTCAATTACTTCCGCCATTGTAAAAGTTTTGCCAGAGCCGGTTACTCCAAGCAATGTTTGATTTTTAACGTTATTTTTTAAATTATTACAAATAGCCTCAATAGCTTGAGGTTGATCGCCGGTTGATTTAAAATTTGTTTGTAATTTGAATTTATCCACAGCCTTTACTTTATTATAAGGTATTTATGTGATAATATCACCATAGCAATAAATTGTATATAAAACTATATCCATGTATAGTTATTTTGTATAATAATTAACCAATAAAAATTATGCGCGAAATAAATCTTCGCTCAGGATCAAAATCAAGAGCATCGTCAAGTTCAGGTCCAAGTTCAAGAACAAGAACAGAATCTAGCTTTGTACCAAAAAAAAGCCCAAATATGTCTAAGTCTGTATTGTTAACATTGATTTTTCTAGTTTTAGCAGTTTTAGTATTAGGTGCTTCTATTCTTTTTGGAGCTATTTATAGCGAAAAAGTGAAAAATGCTAATATGGTAAATTTAGATAGCAGTAAATATTATGCAGTATTTTTAAGCAATGGGCAAGTTTATTTCGGTAAAATAGCAGGTTATAATACTACTAATCCTTCTCTAAGTGATATCTACTATTTGCAATTAGCTCAATCTCCACAAGCAGCTACTGACGGCCAACAAGCTACTGATGATCAAGGAACAGCCACAGATACTAATACAGAAGGACAAGTGTTAGAACAACCAGGACAAACTACAGATAGCCAAGGTCTAACCCTCATTAAATTAGGTGAAGAATTACACGGTCCAGAAGATTCTATGATTCTAAATAAAGATCAAATTTTATTTGTTGAACAATTAAAAGATGACGGAAAAGTTGTTAAAGCTATTGCTGATTATAAAGCCAATAAGGACAAGAAATAATAGAGGACAAAATTAATTTAAAAACGCGTGATAAGAATCACGCGTTTTTTTGTATTTTTATAATAGTCGTGTAAAATAGAATTAAGGGGAATGAATTATGAATTATGACAAAAATAATTCTAAATTCTAAATTCTAAATTCTAAATTCTAAATTCTAAATTCATAATTCTAAATATATGATTTCCTGGATAAAAGGTAATATTATTCACAAAAATGATAAATTTATCATCATAAATTCCGGCAATGTCGGCTATAAAGTTTTTATTTCAGAAAAAACCTATTTTAAATTAAAAGATAAAGAAGAAACAGAACTTTTTATACACACTCATGTTCGAGAAGATATTTTGGCTCTTTATGGTTTCGAGACTTTAGATGAAATGAATTTTTTTGAAGCTATTTTATCTGTGAGCGGCATTGGACCAAAAGTTGGCTTAGCTATTTTAGCGCAAGGATCAGTTTCTGAAATAAAAAAAGCTGTTGCTTCCAAAGATATTTTATTTTTCAATGCTGTCTCTGGTATAGGTCGGAAGAAAGCGGAAAGATTTATAATGGAAATAAAAGATAAAATTGAAGTATTATTACCAGAAAAAGAAAGTGCTAATATTAAAGATAGTGAAGAGGTAATTGAGGCTCTAAAACAACTAGGGTATTCAAATAAAGAAGCTATAGAAATAGTAAGGCAGACTCCAGATAATTTAAAACGGGCTGAGGATAAAATTACTTGGGCGCTAAAGAATATGGGTAGCAATATAATTAATAAAAACTGTTGAAAATAATTGAAATAAATCAAGAAATTAAACAACAAACAGAAGAATTCTGGCAAATTAATAAAGCATCTTTATTCCAATCTTTTAATTGGGGGAAATTTCAAGAAGAATTAAGAAGAAAGACTTGGCAGTTAGCAGTGTTAAGTGAAAATAAAATTATTGCTTCAGCCTTAATTACAAAATATGATTTACCACTAGGGAAGGGCTATTTATATTGTAATCGAGGACCAGTGCTATCAAATATAAGTAAAGATGTTTTAAAATTATTTATAAAAAAAATAAAAGAAATAGCTAAATCAGAAAATTGTGTATTTTTCCGTATAGACCCAGAGTGGAATTACAATGATAAAAATAAAAAATTGTTAGCTGATTTAGGATTTATAAAATCTAAAAAAGAAGTAAATCCGGGTAATACTTTAATATTAGATATATCTCAGTCAGAAGAGGAAATATTAGCTCAGATGCATTCCAAGGCTAGATATAATATTAGATTATCTGAGCGCAAAGGAGTTAGAATTAGAATATCTGGTGGTAGTGAAAAAGATTTTGAGGCATTTTGGAAATTAATGGAAGAAACGACCGAAAGAGATGGATTTAGTTCTCATCCTAAAGAGTATTATAAAAAGCAGTTAGAATATTTTGGTAAATTAGATTTAATAAAATTATTTGTAGCAGAATTGGAAGGTAAAATAATTTCAGTCATTATAGTTTCTTTTTATAATCAAAATGCTATTTATTTACATGGTGCTTCAAGCTATGAAGATAGAAAATATATGGCACCTCATTTGATTCAGTGGGAAGCTATAAAGGAAGCGAAAAGACAGGGGTGTAATTATTATGATTTTTGGGGAGTCAAGGGAAAAAATCAAGAAGCAAAAAATAAAAATCAAGATTGGGGAGGAATAACACGTTTTAAAGAAGGTTTTGCTCGTGAATTTGGAATAGAAAAAAATTATATTGGAGCTTGGGATCAGCCTTTGCAGAGTTTGTGGTATAAGATATATAATTTGGTGAGAAAATAATACATGAGTAGGTATATATAAGAATGTAATAATATTAAGAAATAAACAAGACAATGAGAGCAGAAGGTTTGCCAATAAATAGAGAAAATTTAGATGAATTTGGAGAGAGTGAGGTTAAAAAAGTTATCGAATCTTTAGAATTTCCAAGCTTTAAATTAAACTTTATTAGTTTTGATGATTTTAATCCAGAACCAAAACCCAATGATAATAAGGTAGAGCTAAACAGCAGCTTAAAAAAAATTATTGATAACACAGAGAGTGATATTAATTATAAAAATACTTATGTAAACACAACAGAAGATCCTAATTGGAAAGAAAAAACCTATAAATTTTTAGAAAATTATCTTGCATATGAGGGGGAAGCAATTAGAAGAAGATTAGGGATAAATGATATAAATGATTTATCGGCTAGACAATTAGTTGGTCTATCTATAGAAATAGCCATGAGTTTAATGCGTTATTCTTATAAGGATGGTAAGCCGTATGGAGAAAAAGCTGATAGATCTACAATTTTAGAAATTCTCGAAGAGGGAAGAAAAAATATTAACAATAAAGAATGGAAAGGTAATGGTATATGTAGAAATTATGCTTGTGTAGTAAAAGGCATATTTGAATCATTGAAGGTAAATCAAAAAAGCAAGTATAAAACGCAAAATTTATATTGTTTGTATAAAATAGGTGATTTTCGTGCAAGAAAACACAAACCTACCAACGAAGGTAAAATATTTGGTGATGACACGCATGCTTGGAATACTTTTATTTATGTTGATGAAAATTCAGAATTAGATGTAATGGATTTAGATGCTACTTGGGCTAAATATGATTTTGAGACCGGAAAGCCACATAATGATGATTATACCGGTCTAAGAATGGATGAGTTTATAAGAGGATTTCATTATAATTTTACTCATGGATTTGAAAGAAAAGAGCATAAAGAGATATTAACAACATTGATAGACTATTATAAAAATAAGATGGAAGCTGTTGAAGACGAAGATGAGAGATTTTATTATTTTTGGAATATTTGTAATATTTTGAGTGGGAATAAAGATATAGGTATAGATGAGCTTCCAGCTTCTATCCTAGATAAAATACAGGATATTATAAGAAATAATCAGACTAATATAAAATATTTTTTGAGAACATGTAATCTAAAAGGCGGATTGAGGAAACCATGGGAAACTATTGCTAGTAAAGATAAAAGATTTGTAGGAATTATTTTAGAGGAAATATCAAAAAAAGATAATTTTATAAAATTATTGGATGAGAATATGAGGTTGCGCAAGATAGTAAGAGAACATAATCCTGAATTTTTACCTAGATTTAATCCAAAGAAGGATAAAGGAGATTTTAATGAATTTATATATATGTTGGGCAAAGCAATTTTCTTGAAAAAACCTCTTATGAGATGGTTACGCAACAGAACAAAAAATGGTAGAGGTTCTTCGTTAAATAAAATGGTGAATCAAGAGGATGTTTCTGATATTATAGAATTCGCTCGCGAGAATCTAAGATTAATTAACCCAGAACTATATGAAAAAATGTACAGAGGGGTGTCCAATAAAGATATCATTTTTAAATATAATGAATTTTATAAAAAATTACGCGATTCTAAATAACATATAAAATTATGACCAATGAAAAATGGACTGAAGTAAAAAATATGGTCAAAGAAAAATTTGGAATAAAAGATGAATATGAGGAAGAATTAGAAGAAGGAGGCATAGCAGAGACAATAGAATTCGAAGGGCCATTGGGCTTTATGAAAATTGAGCGGACAGTAAAACCAAAAGTTTTAAATGTAAAAACTAATTATAGCAGAAGAAAGGGAGTAACTGCCTCAAAAATTGAGCAAGTAACTTCTGAGACAGAAATGGTAAAATTTGTAAAAGCATATGTTTGGAAAGATGAAAGGTGGGTAGAGATGGAAATGCCTTTATAAGATAATTTTACAGGGTGTTTATAAAATTGCTAGAAATATCTCGAAAATTAGCCTAAAATATGCTATAATATAAGTATAATACATGTTATTATTTTTTATTATTTAAAATTATTATCTAAAAATGGATAAAAAACAAACAGATAAAAGCCAAGAACAAGGATTCTTTAGTAAAGGCCATAGACCAAGAAATTTACAAGAAATGCCCTTAGTTCCTATTAGAGATATGGTTATTTTCCCGCATATAGCGATACCAGTAGCAGTTCAGCGTGAAGGATCTATTAAGGCTATTGATTTTGCTATGCAACACGGCAGGATGGCTTGTTTTGTAACTCAAATGGATCCAGAAAAAGATAATCCTAAAGAAAAAGATTTATATAGATTCGGCGTAGTTGCTAAAATACGCGAAATAGTAAAACAACCCGATGATACCATTAGAATACTTATTGAAGGTGTTTCTAAAATGAAAATTAGAGAATATATTCAAGAAACCCCTTTTTTTAAAGTTAAGTATGAACTACAGTCAGAAATAAATAATAAAAAAACAGAAAAAATTGAAGCTCTAATGTATTCGGTAATAAATTTATTTAAAGAATGTGTAAATTTAGGTGTTACTGTTCCCCTGGATGTTTTACTCTTAATCGTTAATATTAAAAATCCTTGGCGCTTGACTGATCTAATTGCCTTGCATGTTAATTTTAAATTACAGGAGAAGCAGGCGATTCTAGAAGCTATGGATATTCAAGATAAATTACAGAAAGTAAGTGAATCATTATCACGGCAAATAAAAATATTGAAAATAGCTAAGAAAATAGAATCAAATACAGGAGAAGAATTGGGTAAAATGCAAAAAGAAATGTTTTTGCGTGAACAAATGAAATCAATTGAAAAAGAATTAGGGGTAGTAGGAGGAGAATCAGAGAATGATGAACTGGAAAAGAAAATTAAAAAAGCGGGAATGCCTACTGAGACTGAAAAAAAGGCATTGAAAGAGTTAAAAAGAATGGTGGCTATGCCTTCTTTTAGTCCTGAAATATCATATATTCGAACCTATCTCAACTGGTTGGTAGATTTACCTTGGAGTAGAAAATCAAAAAGTAAAATAGATATTAGAAGTGCTGAGAAAATTTTAGATAAAGATCACTATGGCTTAAAAAAAGTTAAAGAAAGAATACTAGAGTATTTAGCTGTACAGAAAATGGTAGGTAAAATAAGAGGACCCATTTTATGTTTTGTCGGACCTCCGGGTACTGGTAAAACTTCTATTGGAAAATCTATAGCTCATGCCTTGGGACGTAAATTTATTAGGATGAGTCTAGGGGGTATTCGTGATGAAGCGGAAATAAGAGGGCATCGGAGAACTTATGTTGGGGCTATGCCAGGCAGAATAATTCAAGGTATTAACAATGCTGGTACTCATAATCCAGTATTTATGTTAGATGAAATAGATAAAGTAGGGGCAGATTTTAGGGGTGATCCTTCCTCAGCTTTATTAGAAGCGCTAGATCCAGAACAAAACAGTGAATTTTCTGATCATTATTTAGAGTCACCTTTTGATTTGTCTGATGTTATGTTTATAACTACTGCTAATATGCTGGACACCATACCTCCAGCTCTAAGAGATCGTATGGAAATTATTGAATTTTCTGGCTATACCTATGATGAAAAATATCAAATTGCTAAGAAATATTTATTTTCTAAACAATTGAAAGAACATGGGCTAGATAAAAAACAACTAGACATTAATAAATCTGCTATGTATAAGATTATTGAGGAATATACGCGTGAGGCTGGAGTGAGAAATTTAGAAAGAGAAATTGCTGCGATTTGTCGCAAGGTAGCTAAAAAAATATCAGGCAATGAGGGAAAAGAATTTAAGGTTAGTAATAATTTATCTGATTATTTAGGCCCCATAAAATATCAGGCAACATCCAAAGAAAAGAAAAATGAAGTAGGAGTAGTTATGGGATTGGCCTGGACACAGGCTGGAGGAGAGATATTACCAATTGAAGCTATTAAAATGCCAGGTAAGGGCCAATTAATTTTGACTGGGCATTTGGGCAAAGTGATGAAAGAATCAGCCCAGGCAGCTTTTTCCTATGCCAAGAATAGGGCGGCCAAGGAAGGTATTAAGGATGAATTTTATAAAAATAGTGATGTGCATATTCACGTACCATCTGGGGCTATTCCCAAAGATGGACCCTCAGCTGGATTAGCTATTGCTAGTGTTTTAGTATCACTGCTAACCAATAGGAAAATAAATAGACAAATTGCTATGACAGGAGAGGTAACTCTGCGCGGTAAGGCCATGGAGATAGGTGGATTGAAAGAAAAAGTTTTGGCAGCCCATCGAGCTGGAATGAAAAAAGTTATCATACCGGCCAGTAATAAAAAAGATTTAGTTGATATACCCAAAGAAGTGCAGAGAGATATAAAGTTTGTTTTTGTGGAAAATATGAATGAGGTATTAAGAGAAGTGCTAGAAAAGTAAGTTATGGTGTTATTAGTATCTTGAGTGTTTTTAAAAAGTTGAAACTAATAAAAACATGGCCTTTGGCCGAAATTCATAGAAATTAATTGTGGTTAACCACGTATGTGAGGAGCCACAATAAATTTCTTAATTTCCATGTATTTCTATGAATTTCTTTTAAGATAGCAAGCTAATTGTAAAATTTGAAAAAACAATAGACTATGAAAAAAGTTCTACTCCATATCTGCTGCGCTCCTTGTTCCACTGCTTCTATTGAAAGATTAAGTGAAGAATATGAAGTGACTGGTATGTTTTGTAACTCCAATATTTATCCTGAAAAAGAATATTTAAAGAGACTAGAAGAGACAAAAAAATATTGTAAAGAAATAAATATTAAGTTAATTGAAGCAAATTATAATCATCAAAATTGGTTAGAGCAGGTGAGAGGTTTGGAAAAAGAACTAGAGGGTGGTAGGAGATGTTTAAGATGTTATGAGATAAGATTGAGGGAAGTTGCTAAGGAAACAAGCAGAGAAGGTTTTGATTATTTTACAACAACTTTGACTATTTCACCTTATAAAAATTTTGCAAAAATTAAAAAGATAGGGGATAAATTAGGTAATGAGTTTAAAATAAAATTTTTAGATATAGATTTTAAAAAGAAAGATGGTTTTAGAAAATCAGTAGAGTTAAGTAAAAAATATAATTTATACAGACAGCATTATTGCGGGTGTGAATTTAGTATGAATATTTCTTCTATCCCGCCCATGGCGGGAGTTTCTTCTGCCCATGGCAGAAATTATTGATTGAAGATAAAAAAATGAAACAACCTCTCCCTAAACGGCATAAAATTCGCTGGCCAGATAATACCTATTATTTTCTGACCACTTCTACTTTTACTCACTATCCTTATTTCAAAGAAATACCCCAAAAACAGATTATTTTAAATAAAATTAAACAAGTAAAACAAGTTTTAAAAGTTCCTATTTTAGCTTTTAGCATTAATTTAAACCATTTTCATTAAAATTTCATTTAGATGATGGCAGAAAGATGACTCAATTGAAAAATATACTTCACAGTGGAACTTCACGAGAATACAGAAAACTTTACCAAGTTCCTTATGAAACATTTTGGCAAAGCACTAAAGTTTTTTATATTAAAAACGAAGAAGTATCTTGGAAGGTAACTGGCTATGTTATTGGCAATCCTTTGCAGAATTAAAAGAAAATTCTTTTTCTAGTTATTATTATACGGTCAAGAAGTTTGGTGAAAAACAAGTTCAAGAAATAGTGCGTAGTGTGATTAGTGTGGAAGAAAACAATGAAGGTGTAGTAGATATGAAGGCATTAGAGGGTATTAGAGTAAATTCTATAAATTAAAAAAATTGCTGCCATGGGCAGCAGGGACCGTTCCCATGGGGAACGTAGAAGAATTTCCCGCCCATGGCAGAAATTTCTTTCACACAAAAAATTTTAATTGGAAATAACCATGTTTATAAAAAATAATAAAAATTTAATAATAATTTTAACATCTATTTTAGGAGCTTTAATCATAATAGCTATTTTTGCCTATAGTTATTGGTACCATAGGGAAGAAATAAAATTAGAAAAAGAACAGGGAGCACAAGGTGAAATTACCCAGGCAGGCAAAGAACAAGTAGAAGAAAAAAAGACAGAAGATAAAAATAATGAACCATCAAGAGAGGACAGTAAAGAAAATGTTAGTTCAGATAAGGTTGGAAACGTAGATGAAAAAACAAAAGATTGGCAAATTTATAAAAATACTTTCTATAATTATAATATAAAATACCCACAGAGCTGGTTTGAGGGTCCGGAAAATAGGGAAGATAGCTGGATAGTCTATTTCCTAAATAATAAAGTTGATAAAATAAGTGATATTGATTTAGTGGAGGGGATAAAAGTAGAAATATTAGTGCAAGGTAATCCTAGGAATTTATCTTTGGAAGATTGGGCCAGAGAGGGACATCTATTTTCAGGGGAGCCAAAGAGTTCTAATCAAATAGCTGTAGCTGGGCTTAAGGCTATAAAAGAAGAAACTAATTTTGAAGAAGAAGGTATGTCTATACGAGTTTATTTTTTTCAAGGAGACGATGTTTATACTATTTCTTATTCTGGAGCTGAAGCTGATTATAATAAGTATAAAGGGGATTTTGATAGTATGATTGATAGTTTTAATTTCGAATAATATAATTTATAATATAAAATAAAATGTTGAATAAAGTTTTGTTTAACGAGCTACTTACTTCCTATAGAAATTACACTAAATTTCGTGACCAAATCATTGTTGACTCGCGTGATATTTTAAGAAATTCCAAACAGGCTATTTTTGCATTGCATAGAGACGAACTAAAGGAAGCAGAGAAAATATTAAAAGATACGGAAAATAAAATTATAAATTTAGAAAAATTATTTGAGAAAGAAAAAAGATTAAAAAATGAAGGTTCATATAAAGAAGGTTTAGAAGAGTTTATCGAGGCTTCTATGTTTTATGAATTTCTAAAAACTGGTCAAGTTGATTTTAAATCAAGTGTTACTGCTGATTTTAATGACCTAATAGGGGGTATATGTGATTTTACTGGAGAAATTGTTAGAAAAGCAGTTCAAGCAGTAACAAAGGGTGATAATAACAAAATTGGAGAATATCAGGAAGCGGTACAAAGCGTTGTAGGAGAATTGGTTAAATTTGATTTGTTGGGTAAACATAGAGGGAAATATGATCAGGCTAAGAGGAATTTGAGAAAGATTGAAGAGGTGTCCTATGACCTTAAAATAAGGGAAAAATAGGTTGACAATATGTCATAAATATGATATAGTGTAATACATAAATGATATAATAAAAAAACGTATGAGAGATGGAGGAGGAATTTCTAAACAATATGGATTTAAAAGCGATAAAATAGAAGGACCCAAAGAAGTTCAGGATGATGCTACTAGGTTTGATATGGTAGTTCCTGAAATTAAGGAAGTTGAAGGAGAGGATCCTATGAGTGATAAGCAATTAGAAAATATGGAGAAAGAAGCAGCTCTAGCCCTTGTTGACGATGAAATTAAAAAACTAGAAAAAGCAAGACTGGAATTTGAAGATGATGTTAGTATAAGATCTATAAGAGAAGAGCAGGGTCTATCTGGTCCAGGAAGAATGACTAAAGAAGAATATCAGGAAAAATTTAATGCTTTTAGAAATAAAAGAAATGAATTATTAAAAAGAAGGGAAGAAATTATTGGTAGAGAAGATTATAGGGAGGCAGCTTAATTTATAATTTAATTTTATAATAAATAATAAAAAAATATGGGGGAAAGAAATTTTGCAGCTGGAGAAAAAGCTGCCAAAGAAGAGATAGAAGATTTAACTGACCAAGTTGAAGAAATTATTGAAGTAGAGGGAGAAGAATATCCTCCCTATACTGATAAAGAAGATACTGGTGTCAGGAGAAAAGAAGGCGTTGTTCGTGAAAAAGATGATAGAATCAGGGCGGCAGAATATCTTCACAGGGAGGTTAGCACAGAGCAAATTAGCACTTCTTCAGAAAGACATCCTAATCAAGACAAAGCTTTGAATATAGAGAATATTGGATTGATAGGTGCTTTTGATGGTGTTGGCTCTGATGCAGGTGGTGATGTAGCTAGCAGCTTGGCAGCAGATACAGTAGCTATGCATTTTTTAAAATTAGAAAAAGGAGATTTTAAAGACCCGGATAATTTAAAAAATGAATTGGTTGCAGCTCTAGGTCAAGCAAACAAAGCAATATTGAGTGATGCTGGAAGAAATACCGAAAGGGGAAAAATGAAATCTACAGCTGTAGTTGGTACTTTCACAGAAGATGAAAAACACTTTGCTTTTGCCGGTATTGGCGATAGCCATGTTTATTTAATTAGAGATGGAAAATTAGAAAAACTTTTGGATGAGGATAATTTATTGTATGAAATGGCTAATTTGAAATGGATAAAAAGGAAGGATGTTTATGATGCTAAAGGTAGAATTCTTGATAAGACTATTGGTGAATGCGGGGGGTTGCAAGAATTCTTTAAAAGACAACCTGCAGCTATTGAGCATTTGAAGGGAAGTTTAATAAAATCTCAGGGTTTAAGTGGAGAAGAAGCAAAAAATTTTGATCTAAACAAACAAAAATTAGAAAAATTAGGAGCACTTATGACGCAAGCTTTGGGAAATCCTGTGCAAGAGGGAAAATTTATGGCCAAAGCTGGTCACATAGAGACAAAACCCGGTGATGTTTATATGTTAGCTTCGGATGGAATAGATGTTTTGACGGAGGAAGAGCTGGTAGATTTATATTCTAAGGGTGGTGTTAAGGATGTAGTGGATGAAATAAAAAGAAGGGTTAAGGAAGAAGGTGCGCATGATGATGATATTACAATTACCACAGCAAGAGTAGGAGATGAGGCTGATAACGCTTTAGCAGAGTTGGGAAAATTAGCCAAAGAAGAAGATACACCAATTGATATTGATTTAAGTGAGGTAGAAGCTCCAGAAGAGTTAGATACTGACGAGTTGATAGAAGTTGTAGAAAAGAGTCCATTAATAAAAAACTATAAAGAACTTGCAGGAAAAATAGAAGAGGCTAAAAAATTGTCAGCAAAAAATAGAGAAATAGTGTTAAATTCTCTATTAAAGGAAAGAAAGAATATAGTAGATAGTATGTCTGATGAAGAAATAATAGGTTTAGGATTGGAAGAAGAAAGGTTGACACAAATTTATTTAGCAATATCGAAGAATCAAGATTCAGCCGAAAGTATTAAGCTTAGAGAAAGGGCTAGAAAAATTGTCGATTCTCTTTCTAAAGAAAAGAGAACACAGCTGGTAAGCAAAATTGCCAATAGAAATGAAATAGTATCTCTTGGTTTAGTACCAGAAAGACTTGATTATGTTAGTAAGGCAAGAAAAAATTTAGAAGAAAATCCCGACCCAAGATATATTCAACGCTATAATCTGTTAACCGAGGAGACTATACATTATTTAAGATTACAACATGAGGCTTCCGAGGATCAAGCAGAAAAATCTGATTTAGTATCAAAAATATCAAGATTAAGAGCTCAATTGAAAGAATTACCAAAAGATAAAGGGCTAGATCTAGATAGAGCGGCATAAATATAAATTTATTTATTAATTAACTAATAAAAAAATGAGAGAGGAATTAAGTACTGATATTGATATGTGCGATCATGGCAATGAAAGAGGTTCGTGTCCTGTTTGCAACAAGCCAAAGACACCTAGAGAGGTTATGAAAAAATGTCCGCATGGTAGATTTTATAGAGATTGTACTATATGTAAGGCGATAGCAGATACAGAAAGCTCAATTGTAGAAGAAGAAGCTAGAACTGGTAGGAGTCTTACTGGATCTAAAAAAAGGGGGGAAGGCACGACACCAGAGGAGCTTGGAGTTCCTTCTCCGCAAGGAGAGGAATTAACTCCTCCTTCTGAAAAATCTAAAGAGAAGTAAGAATATTAAGTATCTCGCATTAAAAAACAAGCCATAGTTTTAAAGGCTTGTTTTTTTATATTTTACTTAAATAAGTATTATATTTTACGCATTAGTTCTTTTTGTTGTATCAGGCGCAGATTTGTTAGTTGTAAATGGAGTAGGAGCTTCTTGACCTTGCGGTTCTGTTGCTGCTGGCGCAATAGCTTCGATTATTTCTGCCTCACCCCAGAAATTGGCTTTTTCTAAAATTGAATTCAATTCGTGGAATCTTTTTTCAGCTTCTAGGTATTGTTTGCGATATTTTTTATACTGACTCATGTCGATTTGAGCTTCTCTGGCTCTGGCCCAATTGGCAAAGAACCCTTTATTAGGATCATAATTGGCATTTGTTTCTAGCCATTGCTTACTAGTATAAAGATCATGAACAGCTTTTTGGTAGTCAGTACTAGATACGTCTATTATTCCTTCTTTTTTCATTTCATCAATACTTTTCATTATCAAAGGAGTATTCTTAAGTATTTCTATGTCTGCTAAGTTTTTTCTGTGTTTTTCTTCTAACCCCTCTCTTACCTTATCTGCTGCATTAGTAATTTTAAGATATTCGTTTAGAGAAATTTCTCCTGACTCTAAGTCTCTTTCTAATTTTTCTTCAGGTGATAAGGTTTTTTCTGGTATTTTAGCAGCAGAAACCATTCCTGCTCTTTGTAATTCTGCTAGGGGTTTGCTTGATAAAGATTGGGGTGCTTTTTCAGTAACTTGATTTACTTTTGATTGATATTCAGTACGAAAGCTTTCTAATGGATCAAAATAAGCTTTTCGTTTTGCAGGCTGTAGTTTCATAACTTGTATTTTAAAGCGGTCAGAAAAGCTAGGATTTTTAATGTTAATGCCAAGTTCATCTTGAATTTTTCTGGCTTGATCTTTATAAGCTCTTTGACTTTCTTCGAATTCTTCGCTAGAAAATGATAAATCACCTCTATCATAAGCTGCATCTATTCCTTTATCCATTTCTACTCTAGCTTGTTTTGTCAATTCAGCTTTTCTGGCATTGACAGCTTTTTGTAATTTTTCTGTGTCTCCTTCGATCATATTAGAAAGTCCTATAGCTGCATATAATTCCATTTTTCCCTCTTTTAGATTTTTACTTGCCTTTAATATAAAAGCATCGGTGACTATATCTCTTGTTTCGTCGGCAGACAAGATACCTCTCTCAAGAAGTTCAGTTGCGTTTTTTAAAGCACCAGAAGTAGCCTGAGCTTCTTGTTTATTCTTTTGATCAGATAATTCGACTAAGTCTTTTAAATCGTAGCCTTCTCTTTTTTCTTCTTCTGCCTTTTCATCTACCACAAGTTCGGTTGTTTCATCTAAAAGAGCTAATTTTTCAGCTTGTTCTTTAGGATCTTTAAACTGTTTTTTTATTGTGTCTTGAAGATCTATATATTGATCGGGGGTAACTTGTGTTACTTCTACTAATGTTTCTTCCACTTCAGCTTGGTATATATCATTATATTTTCCTGTAAACTGATCAAGGTCTATTTTTCCTTCTGAAAAAGATTTTGTTAATTCATCAAACATTTCTTGCCTTTCTTTTTCGCTACTTATCATTAGTGTTGGTTTTTCTTCTTTACCCCCCTCTATTACTTTTAAAGCAGGCTTTTCTTTTCTAGCTGTACCACCTGATACAGCATATCCACCTTCTGTCTCCTCGTATTTTATGCCAGATTTATCAGCTGCTTCTCTCATAGCTTCTTGTTCCGATCTTTGTTTTTTTTGTTGTTTTGCGAATTCTTGAGCAGCTTTTTCTCTAGGATCTTGTCCAGGTAAATTTTCTGCTGTTGCCATATTTTTATAGTTATTTATTTATAATTTAATATATCACAAATTAGTTAATTGTCAAGTTGTAATATTTTCACTAATTATTCAAAAAAAAATTGTAAGAATATTACCAATTTAACTTCCATAGCAATTATAACATATTTTTAGCAAAAAGGCGAGGGGATAAATAGATTTTACAATAAAAAAACAGGGCTTGTTGAAGCCCTATTTCTTATATTGATAATTGAGAGATTAATCACCGAAGGCATGCCAATTCACGTAAGATGCATCTCCTAGGCAAGTATAGATTATGAACCTGCTGCCACTTATTTTATCTACAATAATAGGACTTCTACTTTGCATAGCTGCTGTTGGTGTTGTTGCTGTTTCGTATGTTGCGGTAACAGTATAATTTGTATCAGAAAATGCCTCACCGCTTTCTAAATTTATTGTAATAGAGTTAGCTGCCACATATGTGCCGGTATTACAGACCGGGATTAAAGTTGTGGTACCATCAACTACATGGGCATTAATTGTAGTAGATGAACTTCCATCATGGTGATGTGTTTCTATAGTTGTTGAACTGGATGAAATAATAGTGTCGCCTCCATCTATAGCATCACTTATAGCATCGCCCAGGTCAGAACATACCCATGAAGTAGTCGCTGAGTCATAGACTACTATTTGTCCATTAAAACAAGATAAAGCATTTAAGGTATTGGATGTCCAGGTAAATCTGTTATCTCCAGCATAAGATAATACGTAATTAGCAGTAGGATCGTTAGTTACCGATAAATTATTTTCATTTATTAAATCATCCCCATAAATATTATCCGAGACATATAAATATTGCCATCTTCTTTCTGCTTCACCCAATGAATTAGCAGCGTCTAGAGCAGGAGATAGACCATCGCCGATTAGAACAGGCATTTTATCAACTGCGCCAGGATCATTACGGTAAATGTAGTCATCAATTCTTACCTTATCACCAAAAGTTACCGGTTGGTCTGCTCCTGTCTCTGGATCTGTAGTTTCATTAACGATAGTACCATTAAAAAAGGTAACACCACCCACTCCTTGTCCGCCAATATGAACGTCAGGCAAATGCATAGTTTCACTAGAATGAAGAGCCGTATCTAATTGTAAATAACTGGAATACTCATCAAAATAATGGCCTAAATCACCAATTTTAGTAGCCTCTCCAGGTGCTGCTGGCTGTAATTCTTCGGCATCGGTTGCAGCTTGGGCTAAAGAGAAAGTAAACAGCAAAACTAAAGAAAATAGTACAACTCCAAAAATTTTTGTTTTTGACATTTTTTGTAGATTATTATTTTTTATTATGTATACTATACTATATTTAAAAGTAATTTAAAACTAAAAGCTGTGAATAACTATATAATAATCCACTATCATGAAATAGCTCTAAAGGGTGGTAATAGAAGATATTTTGAAGAAAAACTTTGTGATAATATTAAGGTGGCTATTAGAAACTTAGAGTATGATCAAATTGAGCGACTGTGGGGTAGAATATTAATTAAATTAAATAATAAATCTGATATAGAAAAAATTAAATCTAAATTATTACTGGTATTTGGCATTGCTTATTTTTTTGAAGCTTTGGAAGTAAATTCAGAATGGGAAAATTTGAAAGAAGAATCTTTAAGAATTTTTAAGAAAGAACATGCAGAAAATTTTTTTAAAACATTTAAAATCAAAACTAGAAGATCTGACAAAGCTTATAGCCTAGATTCACAGCAAGTAAATAGGCAGATAGGGGAATATATACTTAATAATATTCCGGATTTAAAAGTTAAAATGAGAGAGCAAGAATATACTTTGCAGATTGATATTTTAGAAAAAAACAAAGCCTATATTTATTCTGAAAAAATAAAAGGACCAGGCGGATTTCCTGCTGGAATTTCTGGTAAAGTTATTTCTTTAATATCATCTGGATTTGATTCTCCAATAGCTTCGTATCAAATAATGAAAAGAGGAGCCAAAGTTATATTTGTACATTTTCATAGCTATCCGCAGACAAACAAGGCGTCATTAAATAATGTTAAAAAAATTGTTAAAATTCTCAATCAATATCAATTCAAGTCGACTCTATATTTAATACCATTCTTAAATATTCAAAAAGAAATTCATTTAAAGTGCAATCCGACTTTAAAAATAATTTTATATAGAAGATTAATGATTAAAATGGCAGAATTGATAGCTAAGCGTGAAAATGCCAAAGCGCTATTAACAGGAGAGAGCCTTGGTCAGGTTGCCTCACAAACCTTGGAAAATATTCAAGCTATTAATGAGGCGGCTGAGCTACCTATCCTACGGCCTTTAATCGGAACGGATAAAGAAGATATTATTAATGAAGCTAGAAGAATAGGAACTTTTGAAATATCCAGTGCGCCCTATGAAGATTGTTGTTCTCTTTTTGTGCCCAAACATCCGGAGACAAGAGCGAAATTAAAGGATGTTTTAAGCGAGGAGGAGAAATTAGACATTGAAAAAATAATAAAAGAGGCTGTGGAGGGAATTGAGAAAATAGTAGTATAGTGTTTTTATTTTTTCGTGTAATATAAAGGTGTAATTTTAAATTATTAAAATAAAAAAATGAAAGAAGAATATTGTTCAGGAGGAATAGTTTATAAAAAAACTAATAAAGGTATTATGATTTTGTTTATTAAAGATTCTTATGGACAGTGGGCTTTTCCCAAAGGGCATATTGACGAAAAAGAAACTAAAATAGGAGCAGCTGCCAGGGAAGTAAGTGAAGAGACTGGTTTAAAAATTAAGGATCTGAGAATTAAAAAATATTTAGGAGATATTAATTATAAATTTAAAAATAAAGAAGGAAATGAGATTTATAAAATAGTCCATTTTTATTTGATGAAGCTTATTAATCCGAAGGCTGAAATAGTACCGCAGCAAGAAGATGGTGTGCAGGCTGTTCAATGGGTAAATATAGAGCAAGCTATAGAAGTATCGTATTATGCTGATGTGGATAATATTCTAAAAAATGTTTTAGAAATTTTGAAAAAATAAAACATAAATTATATCAACGTATATACGTTAGAGTATACGCACATATATACGTACGTATATATGTATTATAAAAAATAACAGGTCTTTATGATCTGCGGCTAATATGATATAATATAAAAATAAATAAATGTGGAAAATAATATTAATTTTAGTATTTTTAGTACTGGTGTTTGCTTGGTTGTATTTTCGTACACGCCGCAAATTAGCTGATTTAAAATTTCAAAAAAGGAGCCTTTCTTCTAAATATGGTAAAATGACTGAACAATTTTTACCATTTTTGGAAGAATACCCATATGATTCTCAAAATTTTAGATTTTTAGGCAGCCCTATTGACGGTGTACAGTTTGATGAGGAAAAAATAGTATTAGTAGAGTTTAAAACAGCAGATTCACAGTTGTCTGTTAAGCAGAAGAAGATAAGAAAATTAATTAAAAACAAAAAAGTTAGTTTTGAAGAAATAAGACTTTGAGTAAAATAACAAGATAGCAAAGAGAATAAATTATTATGGATCAATTAAATAAAAAAAAATTAGCTATCTTTGATATCGACGGTACAGTATTTCGTCGCAGCTTAATGGTTGAATTAATGAAAGAATTAGTTTATAACGGCATATTTCCCAAGGAGGCTGGAAAAAGGGTAGAAAGAGAATATCACGGCTGGGTAAATAGAAAATGTTCTTATCAGCTTTACATAGATAAGGTAGTGGATGTCTTTAAAGAAATGATTAGAGGTTGCAGGCAGAAAGATGTGATAACTTCAGGTAAAAAAGTGATAGAATATTTTCGAGACCGAAGATATGTTTATGCCCGTAATTTATTAGAAGAATTAAGAGAAACACATTATTTATTATCTATTTCTGGTTCTCCTACTGAAGTTGTAGATGAATATAACAAATATTTAAAATTTGATAAAATCATTGGAACAATATTTGAAATTAATGATCAGGGCAGATATACAGGCGAGATATTACTTAATGGAGCTCGAGAAAAAGAAAAAATATTTATTAAATTTTTAAAAGAAAATAAGATAGATTTGGAAGGTTCGGTAGGTATAGGTGATACCGAATACGATAGTGACTTTCTAAATAAAGTAGAGAGACCGATTGCTTTTAATCCTAATGGTAATTTAGTTAAAATTGCTAAAGAAAAAGGATGGGAAATAGTTATTGAAAAGAAAGATATAATTTGTGAGATTAGAAATGGTTTGGCAGATATAAGGAAATATAATTTTTAATAGAAATGCGAATTATAAAATTTCTTATATGTTTTTTCGCTTATCTGCATCAATTTGTTAAATCCGCTTATTGTAATATTGTGGATAAACGGATTATAGCGGATATTGCGGATTGGGTTTATTTGGGCAATTCACATTAATATAAAAAAATGAAAAATAAATTATTTGGAGCAATTGCATTATTGATTGGTACAGTGGTTGGTGCAGGTATTTTTGGTATACCATATGTAGTGTCTCAGGTTGGATTTATGACAGGATTTTTTTATTTATTAGTTTTAGGAGCTGTTATATTTATCACCACTCTTTGTTATGCCGAAGTAATTTTGCGAACTCGCGAAGAACATCAAATGGCCGGTTATGCAGGAAAATATTTAGGAAAATGGGGGGAAAGAATAATTTCATTTTCCCTAGTTTTTGGAATTTATGGAGCGTTATTGGCCTATATGGTTGGGGTGGGAGATTTTTTACATGCCCTGCTTTATGATTTTTTAGGTGGAACGCCTTTTTTATATACAGCTTTATTTTTTATATTAGCTAGCATTGCTGTTTTCTTTGGTTTGAAAACTATTATAAAAATTGAAAAAATAATGGTGGCAGTGTTAATACTGGCAGCAGTTTTGATATTTATTTTTGGTCTACCTTACGTAGAAATGGAAAATTTAATTGGTTTTGATAGAATGAATTTATTTCTACCTTACGGAGTTATTTTATTTGCTTTTACTGGTGCCACAGTTTTAGCTGATATGAAGAAAATTTTATCAGGTGAAGAGAAGAAATTAAAAAAGAGTATTTTAATAGCTTATGTTATAGTTTTTGTAATCTATTTATCCTTTAGTTTTGTAGTCTGCGGAATTTCCGGTAAAGATACTTCACCAGAGGCTATTATTGGTTTGAATAATGTAATGGGTGATAAAATATTTGTTATAGGAGCTATTTTGGGTATATTAACTATGACTACTTCTTTTCTAACGCTTGGATTAGTTTTGAGAGAAATATTTATGTGTGATTATAAATTTGGTAAAGTTTTATCTTGGGTTTATGCTTGTTTTGTGCCATTTGTTATTTTCCTATTTGGTCTGGCTGATTTTATAAAAATAATTGGCATGGTAGGAGCAATTACCGGAGGATTGCAGGGAATTTTAATATTAATAATGTATTTAAAAGCAAAGAAGCAAGGCAATACCAAACCGTTATTTTCTATAAAAGTACCAAAGGTAATTGTTTATTTAATGTGTGCTATGTATGGAGTGGGGATAGTGTATGAAACTTATTATTTATTTTTAAAATGAAAAGCTTAATTAGAAAATTTGTTCCAAAATCAATGCTTAATTTTTATTATAAAAGTTTAGCTATACTAGCTGCTATTTATTATGGTCAGCCCTCGGAGAAGATGATTGTTATTGGTGTAACAGGCACCAAAGGTAAGTCTACAACCTGTAATATATTATGGCATTTAATTGAGCAGGCGGGTTACAAATGTGGTATGACCTCGACGGCTAATTTTAGAATTCATCAGAAGGAATGGGTCAATAAATATAAAATGACAATGTTGGGCAGGTTTAAATTGCAAAAACTACTTAAGGATATGTATTTAGCGGGATGTGAATATGCCATTGTGGAAACATCATCAGAAGGTATAAAACAATATAGGCATGCAGGTATAAATTATGATATAGCTGTTTTTTTAAATCTGACTCCTGAGCATATTGAATCTCATGGAGGTTTTGAAAATTACAAAAAAGCTAAAGCAGAATTGTTTAAATCGTTGAAGCACGAGAACATTAAAACTCAAGAACATAAAAACATAAAAATTAGAAATCAAAATAATGAGAAAGTTATTATTGCAAATAAAGATGATAAGTATGCTGATTATTTTCTGGGGTTCGCGGCAGATAAAAAAATTACCTATGGTTTAAAAACTGGGGCAGATATTATTGCTTCTAGTTTGCAATCTGGGAAAGAGGGAATTTCTTGGAGAATAAAAGATATTAGTTTTAGTTTAAAACAAATAGGTGATTTTAATATATATAATGCTCTGCCAGCTGTAGCTTTGGGTAAATATTTAGGTTTATCTCTAAAAGAGATTAGTCAGTATTTGGCAAATTTTCCTGGTATGCCAGGCAGGATGGAATTAATTGAAGAGGGGCAAAAATTTAAGGTAATTGTAGATTATGCTTATGAACCTAAATGTTTAGAAGAGGTTTTAAAAAATATTAAAAATTTATTTATAAAAGAAGAATTTAAAAATAATATTATAGCAGTCTCAGGTCCCACTGGCGGAGGCAGAGATAGCTGGCGGAGACCAGTAATGGGGGAGATACTTGCAAAATATTGTAAATTTAGCGTAATTACCACTGATGATCCTTATGATGATAATCCAAATGAAATAGCTGATGAGATGATTAAAGGTTTGGCAAAAAAAGATAAAATAGAAGGATTGGATTATTTTAAAATTATAGACAGAAGAGAAGCAATAAAAAAAGCCTTGCTACTGGCAAAACCAAACGATGTGGTTTTGCTAGCTGGCAAAGGCTCGGATCCAGTAATGGCTATTAAAAATGGTAAATGTATTGCTTGGGATGATAGACAAGCAGCACGTGAACTTTTAAAGGAAATAAAAAAGTAGGAAAGCACAAGAAACACCTAAAAATGCTCCGGCAAGTACTTCTATAGGGGTGTGTCCTATTCTTTCACCGCCTAATTTTTCAGCATAGTTTTTAACTTTTTCTTCCACGGGCTGCTTACTAATTAATTGTGAAATTAATTTACCATGCTTTTCAATATACATTCGAAGACCCAGGGCATCACGGATTAATATAGACGAAATAATAAAAGTAATAGCAAAAACAGTAGAGAATATACCATCTTGCAGAGCGACGGCTGTAGTTAGCGAAGAAACAAAAGCAGTGTGAGCGGAAGGCATACCACCATAATCATCCCAATCACTCCAGTCAATCTTACCATTTTTAATCATTTTTAAAATAAACTTTATACCCTGGGCTACAATACCAGCGGTAAGGGAAATTATTAATACTTTTGGGGAATCAGACATAGGTTATAATTAAAAAATTAGTTATTATATTATAGCAGGATTTGTGAGGAAAGCAATGTTCATAATTTTTAATTACTGATGATTAGTTTATAATGAATTTTCAGCGAATAAATTAAATACATGTTTTTAATAATTGATACATCTTCAAAAAAAAGCTTAATTATAAAGGTTTCTAACAGTAATTTTCAAAAAAAAGTTTTTGGAACTAATTTTGATCATTCAGAGAAACTTTTGTCTGAAATATCTAAAATTATAAATAATAAATTAATCAATTTAGCAGGTATAACGGTTATTTCTGGACCAGGATCATATACAGGTTTGCGAGTTGGGATTGCTACAGCCAATGCTCTGAGTTACTCCCTAAATTTGCCAGTTATTGGAGTAAATAAATTAGAATGGTTAGCTCATATTGGAATTTTCAATGATAAAAAAGATATAAAAATATGTAGTATTGTGTCGGCTGTACACAATAATATTTTTGCAGGTATATATGATTATAAAAAGGGTTTATTAAAACAAAGTGGTGGATTTTTTTCTGGTAATGTTAATGAACTTTTAAAATTAATGAAAAAACCTACTTCTTTTATAGTAGAGGATAGTAATATTTTGAGAGAAGTTGTAAATAAAAATATTTTAGAAAAAAAGTTTAGTAATAATTTTATTAATTTAAAATATATTAGTTTTTATGGTGAAGATTCAATTACAAGATTGATTGATATATCTCTAGAAAAGTTTAAAAAAAACAAAAGAGGTCAAATTATAAAACCATTATATATACAAAAACCAAATATAACTTATTCTAAAAAATAAAATATCTATATGTCAAAAAATAATATAGGATTTGATAGCCGAAAAATTAAAGAGAAAAATATTCAAGAACAAAATAAGTATAGCAAAAAAAGAAAAAAATTTTGGTATACTATTTTGATTATATTTCTATTCTTAATGTTTGCCCTAGGAGTTGGTTCCTATATTTTAATTAAATATTTGGCTAATAAGGTAGAAGATAGTACAGAAGAAAGATTAAGTACAATTAGTAATAGTGATTGGCAAAATGAATGGCAGAAAATTACTAGGGGAACAGAAAATGATAACACAGAAAATCAGCAGCTAGAAGAAGAAAATGGCAAAGAAGGTGACATCCTCTCAGATGGAAATGTTTCTATTTCCTTGAGTATTGTAGAACATAGAGAAGAAATAGGGAAAGAAAAACCCAGAGAAGGATATGAATTTTTAGTTTTAAGAATGAATATTATGAATCAAACAATGGAAGAAACGTATTTTTATAGTACTAATTTTATTTTACGTGATTCGCGTTATACAGAATATAATATGAAAACAATAAATACTGATGAGTATAATCTAATAAAAGGAGTGCAAAATATTCCCAGTGAAGGATGGATAGATGGTCAAGTTATTTATGAAGTGCAAAAAGAGGTGGGAAAATTAGAATTTTTATATATGGGTGAGAAGAAATTAATTTTTGAAATAGAGCCAAATTAAGAAAGTATAATTATTTCTGGTCCTTTCTCTTAATCTCAACATAATAAATAATAGCGCCAATTGCACCTGTTAAGAGTACAATTAAAAGCCAAGTAACCTTATCATTTTCTTTTTCAAATTTTCTTTTGGTCAGGTCCACAATCATCAAAATCCAAAAAACCAGACTTAGTAAAATAATTCCTAAAACAAAAAACCAAATTAAAAAGAATAAAATAAAAAAGGAACTGAAGATTGCAGCGATAAAAAATGTAATTGATTCGGCCATATTTTTTAAATTGTTTAATTTGTTTCTTGTATATTTTTTTTTCTAGCACTTCTCATTTGTTTTCTTGCTTTAGTTATAGTCGAACCAATTGTTTGATATTTTACTCCAATTTTTTCAGCAATTTCAGCATAAGTGAGTCCTTCTATAAAGTGGAGTTCTAATATTGTTTTACGCCTATAAGATAATTTTTTTAAATATTCTGCAACCTCTTCTTTTGCACCCAATCTATTTTCTACGCTGCTGCTTCCTTCGGGGAACTTATCTATTTCTTCTTCCGGATATTCCTTAGATCGACGGGATATTTTTTTTAAATGATTTAGGGCAGTGTTTTTGGCAATATGGAATAGCCAAGTGCTAAGTTCACCTCTTTCAGAATCATACCTATTTCTAGCTCTGTAAGCTTTTAATAAAGTCTCTTGTATTATTTCTTCTAGGTCATATTGATTTATCTGGGAACTGAATTTTGTAGCTAAAAAATAAAAAAGACGATCCCGCATATTTTCAGAGAAACACCTTTTTTCAAAAGTTTCATCATTGTTTCGTTCTTCTTCCTCTGTAGTGTCTAACTTTGGTTCTTCGATTTTTCTATTTTCTGGCATTATGGGTTCCGCTGATTCTTTAAACATATTATTAAATTTATTTACTATAATTCATTATACTAGATATTTATTAAAAAATAAAAATATAGTATAATAATCCTAGCTATTAATAAATAAATATAAAAAAACATGAAGAGAAAAACAAAAATCTTTTATCTGCTAAGTTTTATAGTTTGTGCGGCCTTACTTACTGGTTGTACCAATTTCTTTAAAGAAAAGGAAACTACAACAACTACTGAAGTGGAAAAAGAAACTAAAGTTACAACAGATAAAATCTCATATGAAGCAGGGGGAGATGTAGTAATTACTTATGATATTGTAGAAGATTTGGGGGAAAATGCCTGGATAGGAATTGTGCCATCTGATACTGTGCATAATTCTGAAGAAGAAGCGGATATAGTAGATACCGACTATGAATATTTAGAGGAGTCTAAGGTCGGCACTAAAACTTTAACGGCACCATCAAAAAAAGGAGATTATGATGTAAGAATTTATAGTAGTGATTCAACGGGAGCAGAAGAATTAGGTTATGCGTCTTTTACGGTTACTACTGATGGTATTTTAATTGAACTTGATAAGCTAGAATATACTCCACAAGCTACTATTACCGTTATCTTTTCTGGGGCGGAAGGACTTGATTCCACTGCTTGGGTAGGTGTTATCCCTTCTGAGATTGAGCATGGCAGTGAAATTACTAATGATGAAAATGATACTTCTTATGCTTACTTAGGTGGTAAGGCTTCTGGTACAGTAACTTTAGTAGCACCAAGTGAACCTGGTAGTTACGATGTAAGATTAAATGGATCGGATAGCGGTACTATTGATGCTGAAGAATTAACCTATGTTTCTTTTATGGTAACAGAATAGTATGTAGAGTTGGGAATTATGAATTGGGAAATAATTAAAAAAGACCCCTTAAAATTTAAAGGTCTTTTTGTGTTTTTAAAATAATTTTATATTTTCCTTCTTTTTAACAATAAAGAATTAGTAACAACTGATACACTGCTCAGTGCCATAGCAAGACCGGCAAATTCTGCGCGTAATAATCCTAGTGCGGCAATAGGTATACCAATACTATTATAAAACAGTGCCCAGAACATATTTTGTTTTATTTTGTTCATAGTAGCTTTGCTAAGTTTGATAGCTCTCACTACATCTTGTAAATTGTTTTTGATCAAAACTATATCACCGGTCTCAATAGCAATGTCAGTACCTGCTCCCATGGCAATTCCTAGGTCTGATTGAGCTAGGGCAGGAGCATCATTGATGCCATCTCCGACCATTCCTACTTTTTGATTATTTTCTTGAAGCTTTTTGATTTCTTTAGCTTTATCTTCTGGTAGAACCTCTGATAGTACTTCATCAATTCCAATTTGTTTAGCTACAGCCTGGGCTGTTCTTTGATTATCACCTGTTATCATAATGGTTCTTAGGCCCATCTCTTTAAGCATTCTGATTGCTTTTTTTGATGTTTCTTTAATTGTATCGGCTACGGCGATTAAACCGGCAATGTTATTATCTAGCGTCATTATCATTACTGTTTTCCCCTCGTTTTCTAAGTTTATTTTTTTATCCTTAATCTCTTGGCTGATATTAATATTAAATTTATCCATTAACATTTCTGTACCAATTAAAATTTGTTGATTAGAAATTGTACCCTGAACTCCATGGCCGGCTATAGCTTCAAAGTTCTGTACATTAAGGAATTCTATATTTTCTGATTTAGCTTTTTTAATAATCGCCTCGGCTAGGGGGTGCTCAGATTTGTTTTCAAGGGAAGCGGTTATCTGCAAAATATTATTTTTAGAATTTGGATTCTGTAATTTGTTTGTGATTTGGATTTTATTATTTGAAATTTGAATTACGTCCGTAACTTCTGGTCTGCCTTTAGTTATAGTTCCGGTTTTATCTAATATTATTGCTTGAATTTTATTGGCAATCTCGAGGGCTTTACCGCTTTTAACTAAGACTCCTTTCTCAGCACCCATCCCCGTGCCAACCATAATAGCAGTTGGTGTAGCCAAACCCAGAGCACAGGGGCAGGCAATAACCAAAACAGCGGTAAAGGCTAGTAGAGAAGATACAAAAAAGGAGCCTACTAAAAAGTACCAACTAATAAAAGTTATTAGGGCAATAGCAATAACGGTAGGAACAAAATAACTTGATACCATGTCAGCGAATTTTTGAATTGGCGCTTTAGAGCTTTGCGCTTCGTTGACAATTTTTACAATTTGAGAAAGCATAGTATCTTTGCCAATTTTTTCTGTTATGAATTTAAAGCTGCCGGTTTTATTTAAGGTTGCGCCGATGACTTTATCAGTCTCTTTTTTCTCAACCGGAATACTTTCGCCTGTGATCATAGATTCATCGATACTGGAATATCCTTCAATTATTATTCCGTCGGTGGGTACTTTTTCTCCAGGACGAACAATAACAATATCCCCAATCTTTAATTCTTCTATGGGTATTTCTATTTCCTGGCCACTTCTTTCCACCCTAGCTTTTTTTGCCTGTAGTTCCAGTAATTTTTCTATAGCTTCTGATGTTTTGCCTTTGGCTCTTGCTTCCAAATATTTTCCTAAGATTATAAAAGTGATAAGAAGAGCAGATGTTTCAAAAAAGACATCTCCTGCTATAAAAAAGATAGTAGCCAGACTATAAAAATAAGCAGCCGAGGTACCAAGCGCTACTAAGGTATCCATATTAGCTGCTTTATTTTTGAGAGCATAATATGTTCCTCTGTAGAATCTGAAACCAATATAGAATTGTATGATAGAAGCTAGAAGTAACTGAATAATTCTACTTAATAAAGATTTATCCATTAGAATCATACTAAGTACCAGAATAGGAAGAGATAAAACCAGGCTTAGGATAAATAGATTTCTTTCTTTTTTTACCTCTTTATTCCTAGGTGATTCGTTATGATTGTGGTCGTGTTGTGGCATAGCAGAGGTGGCATCATCTATTGTTTCCGCTTTATAACCTAAATCTTTGACAGCCTTGATTATTTTTTGGTCATCTCCTTCAAAATCTACAGAAGCTTTTTCCGTAGCAAAATTAACATTGGCGTGTTTTACGCCTGGAGTTTTGTTAAGTTTATTCTCGATGCTGAGAGCGCAAGAAGCGCAGTGCATCATTTTTATATTAAATTCTTTTTTCATGTGTTTGATTTACATTAAGAGATAATTTAAAAGTTTGAATTAAATTAATTAGGGTTCACTTGTTTTAGATAACTTTGTGCAGATAGGCGGATGTTGCGGATTGGGCGGATATATTAATACAAACTTGCTACTCTACGATTAATTTTCCTTGATACATATTCATATCGCAATTAAATGGAAATGCGCCTGTTTTTTCCGGCATAATTTCTAGGGAAGTTTCTTTTCCCTCGGGTAATTCTTTTCTGATTTTAAAATCCGGGAAGTTTACATAACGAGAGCAATCAGTTGATTCTTTTCTGGTAAAATTTATTCTAATTAATTTGCCTAATTTAGCTTTAATAACATTAGGCGAGTAGACACCTTTAACTAAAATATTAAATACCTGTACATTTTCTTCTTGCTTGGCAGAAGTGGCAGTTTGATTTTTGGTGTACCATAGCCAGAGTAAGTACAATATTATTACTATAATAATTAAAATGATTCCGATGATTTGCATATTTTATTGTTAATTACTTTTTATTGTACCACATCCACAAGAAGATTGCCCGCAGCTTCCTCCACAAGATCCATCACCGCCACATGATCCTTCAGACAGAGATTCAGATTCTAGTTCTATTTGACTCTGGTTAGGATTTACATCTCCCTCGGTGACAATAAACTTACCCCAGACCATTTGCATCCAGCAGGAAAATTTTATTTCACCTGTTTCTTTTGGTATAAATTCAATAATATTTTCTCCTTCTTTTAAATCCTTTTCTATATCATACCCATGTAAGATAATTGAATTAGTACAGCCGGTCATTTGTTTAACATTTATTATCCAGCGAACAGGTATGCCTTTCTTAATATAAAGAACATTAGGTTCATAGCCTCGGTAAGTTAAATCCATGTTTATAACTTGATATTCATTAATATTGCCAGCGACTTGAAATTCTGTTTGGCTTGTTTGATCATTACTAACTAAGCCTCTAAAACCTAGTCCAAAATTAGTAAGTCCGCGATTAAACATAAAAACCCCTAATATTATTACGATTAATCCGGATATTTTCATTATTTGTTTAATGCGTTCCCGGCTGATAAAGGATATAAAACTGCCAAAGAAAAACATTAAAGGTATGGTTCCTAAGGCATAAATTCCCATAGATAAGGCTCCGCTTACAATATTGCCTGAGGCTAGGGCGTATAATTGCATAGCTTGCAGGGGTCCGCAGGGCATAAAGCCATTAAGCAGGCCGATTATAAAGGGACCTTTTGGTTTTTGACTGTGTTTTTGACTAAATAGAAATTTAGCAATAAAGGGTGGTGTTTTAAGTTTTACTTTTTTAAGCCATTTGAAATCAGTAAGCAGTGATAATCCCATTAAGGTCATAAAAACTCCGGCTACTAAAGTTATAATACCCGTGAAAAGGGGATTAATACCGAAAAATGATCCAAAACCGCCTAAGATTGCTCCAATTGTGGTATATGATATAAGCCTTCCCAGATTGTACTGCCAATGAGGCGTGTATTTATTATGGCAGTCCTTACACTTATCTTTTTTTTGGCTGGAGGCGGTATAGGTAACAACTAAGCCACCGCACATACCAATACAATGAAAACTAGCTAGAAGTCCTATAATAAAAATTAACCAATAGCTTACTTTCTTCTCGTTTAATTGGGAGAGGATTTCCAGAAGTCCTAAATATTTAATTAAGAAATAACCAACTACAAAAAGGAGAATAAGAACAGAAATGATAGCAATATTTTTATATAAATTATTTTCTTTAACATCTTTTTTAACTTTCTCTGTATTTTTAACTACTTTATAATTTAATTTTTCTATAGCGTTATAGATTTTATCCAAAGATATTTTTTGGTCATCAAATTCTACAAATCCTTGGCCGGAAGCATAATCAACTTTAATATCTTTAACTCCTTCGAGGATATCTATTTCTGTTTCAATCAAGGTCTTGCAGCTTTGGCAGTGCATGCCTTCGATTTTTATTTCTGTTTTTTTGAGCATTTAATTATAATAATTCTTCGTTTATTTTTTGATATTGATAATTAATTAAGAGTTTTCTTCACAAGCTTTATTTTTGCATTGCGGGCAGGGATCTTCGCCGCGGGCGATAAATTCATCACAAGCGCAGGTACCGGGAGTGTTGTAGTTCCATTTGTTGCCTTCCATATAACACATAGTGCAGGGAGGAGAAATACAGCATTTATAATCGCCGCGTTCTTTTGCTTTTTCAATAGCCAAATTTCTTTCTTGAATTATTTGGTCATACATTTCTTGGGGTGATAATTTTTCAAAATTATTTTGACCTAGGGCGATAAAGCTAAAAATGGAAAAACTAATTAGAGTGATAGAAGTAAAACTAATTATAGCTATAAATAATTTTTTCATTATTTTATTTATTTGCTATTTTGGATAGTCTTAAAATTTCATCAATCATTTCTTGTTTTCTTTTTTCATTTTTGGCGGCCATAGCATTTTTGAAGCAGGAATTTAAGTGTCCTTCCATCAACATTTGATGAGCGGATTTTAATAGACCGATGACAGCTAGGTTTTGTTGCATAATATCGATGCAGTATTTGTCTTCTTTGACCATTGTTTCAATTTTTGCTAATGAGCTTTTTGCCTTTTTGAAATTGATAAGAGTTTTTTCTTTGGATTTTGTCATTATTTTAAATTTAAATTAGTTATAACCTGTACCTATGGTATAGGTATAAAATAGAGCTGTCAAATGGGGGTGGGGATAAATGAGGATGTTTTAATAGATTTTAATTGTTACAGATACTTATCTGGAGCGATTGAAATTTTTATATAAAAAAGAACTTCTAGATTTAGAAGTTCTTTTGTGTTTACACAGAGCTGGCTAAAGCCAGGTAAATAATTTTTTGATCGTTGCGGATATATATCCGCAACGGAATGTTTTCAAGGATATATATCCTTGAATTATTACGTTCCAG
The DNA here is from genome assembly GCA_963746775.1 of uncultured bacterium. Lineage (GTDB taxonomy): Bacteria > Patescibacteriota > JABMPQ01 > JABMPQ01 > CAVVCK01 > CAVVCK01. The sequence goes on along the minus strand of CAVVCK010000001.1, from coordinate 291,448 downwards.
ATAAATATCTGGAACGATCGAATTTAATATAAAAAAAAGGATTAAAGTGCCTTTAGATAAAATAAACAAGAAGAGATAAATGTATTCTTAATTATTATGGATGAATATCTAGAGTGATTATAAATTACATTAATCGTTGGGTTTCGAGTACTCAACCCAACCTACTTTTTTTCTAAAAAATCATCAGACTCTTTGTAATTATGTAAAATTATAATTTCCTTTTCTTTCTTTAATTTATATAATTTTTCTAAATAATTAAGGCGAACTTCTTTATTAAATTTCCAGATCCATTTTAGAAAAGTCCAATCTAGCTTTTCTCCACAGCCTTCTTTAATATCGCTTCTGACAACTTTAAATAATTTTCCTCTCAAGGCTCTTTTGAAAGTATTATATAGACAAGTAATTCTAGGAAAATTAAAAAAGACGACAGTATCAGCTTTTACTATTCTCATATCAAGAGTGCTGTCATAATTTCCATCCATAATCCAACTATCTTTTTCTATAATTTCTTGGACAATTTTTGTCCATTCTACTTGTGATGATCTCTGCCAGCCTGGTTTCCAATATAATTTATCTAGATGTATTAATTCTAGTTTTAGTATTTTATTTAGTTTTTTGGCAAATGTTGATTTACCGGATCCGCAGCAGCCAATAATTAATACTCTTCTCATTTTATTATTTAGATTCTATTTTAGCATATTTTATTTAACCAAAAAGACCTCCTAAATTAGGAGGTCTTTGAGTTATAAGAGCTGGCTAAAGCCAGGTAAATAATTTTTCTAAAATTGAAAATTTATAATAACTTATCAATTTTAGCCTTTAAACTTTCATAAGGCACAGCACCACCTAATTCCTCTCCATTTAAGAAACTGCCTGGTGTACCCGATACTCCGTAGCCATCGCCTTCAGCATAATCAGCGGCCACTTTATCTTTATATTTTCCGGAATCTAGGCAAGTATTAAATTTACTGGTATTAAGTCCAATATTCTTGGCTGCTTTTTTGAAATAGTCCGCACTAAAGGATGATTGATTGGCATATAATTCATCAGTATATTCCCAGAATTTATTTTGGTCGTTAGCACATTCTGAAGCCTCGGCAGCAGTTTCGGCAAAGGGATGAAGTTCAGATAGAGGAAATTGTCTAAAAACCCATTTAACTTTGCCATCGTAATTTTTCATAACTTGAGTTAGTGTTTCATGAAATCTGGCGCAGTAAGGACATTGAAAATCTGAATACTCTAAGATAGTAATAGGCGCATTTTTGTTACCTCGGATATGATCAGTATCTTTTATTTCAAAATCAATTTTAGCAGTTGGGGTAGGATTAGTTGGAACGGAATCATTGTTATTATTTGTATCTGCTACTTGAGCTGGTTGGGCTTGACTTTTTCCAATTTTCAGTGAAGAAGCAATGGTAGTAGCGAGGAAGCCAAGGAGAGCAACAATAGCTACTCCGGTCGTTAGGCCGAAAAGGAAACTATTTGATTTTTTTTCAGGCATGATTTTTAATTATTTTTTATTGAAATAACATTATAACAGTTTTTTAAAAAAAGCAAAAAAAATATTTGACATAAATTAGTTATGGGTATATATTTAAAATAGAATTAAGAAAAATAATAGTTTGCCTATACCAAAGCGTAGACGAGCAATGACCCGTTTTCGCTTAGGCTTCGGCGGGCGAGGAAGGGAGGTGGTAAATATGCCAGAATTTGACGGAACAGGTCCTCAAGGCGCAGGATCTGGAACAGGTAGAGGAATGGGTAATTGCGGTCAAGGAATGAAAAAAGGATTTGGAGGAAGATGTTATAATCGTGGGATGAGAATGGGTTTGCAGTTTGATTCCAAGGAAGATAAAATGAAAATGTTAAATAACCAGGAAAAAATGTTGAGAGAAGAATTGAAAGCAATAGAAGAGGAGAAAAAGAGCCTTGAGAAATAATGATTTGTGGAGGCAATTTGTATATTGTCTCTACGGGTTAGTATTTATATAAACTATTAATATTATGGTAAGACCAAAACTTTGTCGAAGGATTAGATTTAATCCAAAAGTAAAATATTTTAAACCGCAAGGAATACCTGTTAGGCATTTGGAAATAGTTGAATTAACTAGAGAAGAAGTAGAAGCACTAAGATTAAAAAATATAGAAAATTTGGATCAAATTGAATGTGCGAAAGCGATGAAGACTTCTCAGAGTACTTTTCAGAGAATCCTATCTTCTGCTTATAGAAAAATGTCTGAAGCAATAATAGAGGGGAAGGCAATTAGGGTGGTTGAGTAAAGTTTATAATTAACAAGATTGTTTAATAGGTATTTTTTAATTAATTTAAATATTTTGAAACAAAGAGAAGATAATAGCGTATAAATAAATATAAATAAAAAGAAACCTTATTTTTTGGTATCTTAAAAATTTTAATTATAGAAAATGAAAAAAATAAGAGAATTTGTGAAAAATCACAAGCTAACGACAATTATGATTTTAGTGGCGGCAGTATTGGCCGGCTATTTTGTTTATAAAGAATTATTACCTAAGAAATCAACTGGAACAAGTTATGAGCTAGGAAAAGTAACAAAAGGAAATATAGAAACTGTAGTCTCAGCTACTGGTCAAGTAGGAGATACGGATCAGAGTGATATTACTGCTGAAGTGTCAGGAGAAGTTACTAAAGTAGCAGTAACTGAAGGGCAAGAAGTAAAAGCGGGTGATTTAATTGCTCAAATTAATACTTCTGATTTAGATAATCAAATTTATCAGGCGCAATTAGCTGTACAATCGGCTCAACTTTCTTTAAAAAAATTGCAAGAGCAGCCTAGTGATTATGATATTAAAAAATCAGAAAATGATTTGCAAACAGCTAAAAATAATTTATCAGAACTAGAATTAGCTCAAAAAAATCAGTTAGCAGCAGCTAAAGAAGACAGAGCGATAGCTCAGGATAATTTAAATAAACTTGACACAAATTCTCCGGATTACGCAAGCAAAAAATCTTCTTATCAATCACAAATATCAGCTGCAGATCGTCAAATAGGAGAATATAATTTGAATCATCCTCTTAAAATTTCTGAAGCAGAAGCTAAGATAAATGAAGCGGAGAAAGCTTTAGAAAAAACAAAAGAAGGAGCGGATGCAACGGAAGTTAATTTGCAAGAAATTTCAATTCAAGATAAACAAAGTAAATTAAATGATTTAATTTTACAAAAAAAAGATTATACCATTATTGCTCCCAAAGATGGTATCATTGCTTCTTTGAATATAACTGAAGGGGAAAAGATATCAGGCGGGGGAGGATCTTCTTCTACCAGCTCCAGTAGTGCTTCCAGCTCTTCAGCTAGCTCTAGTGCTTTGGCTATTTTGACTTCTAAAAATAAAAATACAGTAGTGGCTATTAATGAAGTTGATGTTCCGAATATTCAGAAAGATCAAAAGGCTAATTTGACCTTTGATGCTCTGGAAGATTTAAAAATGACTGGCACAGTTACTAAAATAGATCTAATTGGTACACAAGACCAGGGTGTAGTCTATAATAATGTAACTATTAATTTTGATGGTTATGATGAAAGAATAAAAAATGGTATGACGGTTAATGCGGAAATAATTACTAATAAAAAAGAAAATGTGCTATTAATTCCAAGCTCAGCTGTTAAAGAACAAATGGACGGTAGTTATATAGAATTGGTTACGGATAAAAATGTAGATATGCGTAATGCTTTCTCGGATAATACTAGTACTAAATTAGTCAAAGTAGAAATTGGACTTACTGATGATGTGAATATTGAAATAAATAGCGGTTTGCAAGAAGGAGATGTGATAGTTCTAAGTAGTACTGATGCTACTAGCAGCAGTCAAGCTACTAATTCTTCAACTAGTACGAACAGCGGCGGCGGGTCTTTAATACCATTGGGCGGAGGAGCAAGGGGTAGAGATTAGTTAATAATGCGAATTATGAAATTCTTTATATATTTTTCCGCTTATCTCGCCTCTAACGGCGAGTTACCGTCAGAGGCAACTGCATAAATCTGCCAAATCTGCTTTTTGTAGTATTGCGGATAAGCGGATTATAGTGGATATAGCGGATAATTACTTAATTCGTAATTTACACTAATATAGATAAAAAATGATTGAATTAAAAGATATTATTAAAAATTATAAGATTGGAGAGATTGAAACAAAGGTTTTGAAAGGGATTAATATTAAAATCAATGAAGGTGAGTTTGTAGCTATTATGGGACCGTCTGGTTCGGGTAAATCTACTCTTATGAATATTATTGGTATGCTAGATACACCAACTTCTGGAGAATATTTTCTTAAAAATAAAGATGTATCTAAACTAACCGATAATGATTTAGCAAATATAAGATTAAAAAGTATTGGTTTTGTTTTTCAGAGTTTTAATTTATTAAAAAGGGCTACGGTATTAAAGAACGTTATGCTTCCTTTTGTTTATACTGGTGAACCCAAGAATATAATCCAGAGGGAAGAAATGGCTAAGAAAGCCTTGATAGATGTTGGCTTAGAAGATGAAAAAATTTGGAACCATTTATCTAATCAATTATCAGGTGGACAAATGCAAAGAGTGGCAATTGCCCGTGCTTTAGTTAATAATCCTGATTTATTATTAGCCGATGAGCCAACTGGTAATTTAGATAGTAAAACTGGTGATATTGTAATGGCTACTTTTGAAAAATTAAATAGAGAGAAGAAAAAAAGTATTGTTTTAATAACCCATGAACAGGAGGTAGCTGAATTTACTGATCGGATAATAGATATTAAAGATGGAGAAATTATTAATGATTATAAAAATAGCAAAAAAAGGACGGCAAAGCAGGGATTGAATTTGTAATCGATGTCAATATATGAATTGATACTAATTATACTAATAATTTATTCGTATGATTCGTATGCATTAGTATATTAGTATCGCAATAATTATGTTATACAAAGATTTAATAAAAGAAACGTATTCAGCCATTGTTTCCAATAGAGCTAGATCAGCCCTAACTATTTTAGGTATAGTGATTGGTATTGCTTCTGTGATAGCCCTAGTTTCAATTGGACAGGGAACCAGCACTTCTATCACGCAGAGTATAGAAGCAAATGGAGCTAATTTATTGACTATTAGTTCTGGTAGACAGAGAAGTTTTGGGCCGGTGATGTCTGGTCAGGGAACAGCTCAAAGTTTAACTTTAGATGATGCTGAAGCTATTAAAAAAATTACTAGTATAGAGGCAGTCTCTCCTGAAGCTTCTAGCCGAGAACAAATTACTGCCAAAAAAAATAATACCAATGCTTCTATTAATGGTGTTTATCCAGAATATCAAACAGTGAGAAATATAAAGCTTTCCCGGGGTATTTTTATAACCCAAAGCAATATTAAAAGCTCTTCTAAAGTAGCAGTCTTAGGAGCGAATGTAGTAATCGATTTATTTGGAGAGGGAGTAAATCCACTTGGTCAAGCTATTAAAGTAAATGGCCTAAGCTTTAAAGTGATAGGAGTTATAGAGGCTACGGGTAGCGGTTTTAATAGTTCTGATGATAGTGTTTTTATACCGCTTGATGTGTTGCAGCGCTATTTTAGTGGTGATAAATATTTATCCAGTATTAATGTTAAAGTAGCGAGCCAAGATAAAATGGATCAGGCTCAAACAGATGTTACTTCGCTTTTACTTAGTCTTCATAAAATAAGCAATGCTGATGAAGCAGATTTTAATGTAAGTAATATGGCCGATCTAGTATCCATGGCTTCTTCAGTAACTGGTACGTTGACAATTTTACTGGGAGCAATTGCTGGCATATCTTTATTGGTTGGGGGTATTGGTATTATGAATATGATGTTGACCTCAGTGACAGAGCGCACTCGTGAAATTGGTTTAAGGAAAGCTATTGGTGCTAAGAGTAGTGATATTAATAAACAATTTTTAGCTGAATCTATTATGCTTACTTTTTTGGGTGGAGTGATTGGAATTTCCTTGGGTTTTTTGGCTTCTTATTTAGTTAAAACATTTTTAAATACCACTACCACTATTACTACTTCCTCGGTTTTGTTGGCTTTTGGTGTTTCGGTGGCTATCGGGGTGATCTTTGGTTATTATCCAGCCAGAAGAGCAGCAAAGTTGAATCCGATAGATGCACTAAGGTATGAATAAACATTCAATGTTAGATATAAAGTATAAGATCTAAGAATTAATAAAATAATTTAAAAAAATATGTCCGAAGAAAAAAACAATGATCAATCTGTTGTTGAAGAGACAGGTAAAAATAAGGGGAAACCCACCTCCGCTAAGGCTTCGGCGGGTAAGAGAAAAATAAGTAAAGCCATTATAATTATTAATTTAGCAGCTTTAATAATTATTGCTTCAATTGCTGTCTATTTTCTTTTTATAAAAAAGAATAATACGCAAGGCTTAAAGGGACAGGCAGGACGTGATTTTAATATTGAAGATATTTGCAAAAATTATAAAGATGGAGGACAGGATAGTGGGTCTAACAATTTTGATCCTTCGAGGTTTGGCAATAGGCAAGGATTACAAGGTACGCCTGATAATGGAAATAATAGCAATAACAGTAATTTTAATTCAGATGAATTTAGGCAGAATATGCAAGCCAGGCAAGATTTAATTAATAATATTTGTGCTGATGGGCAAGTTACTGATGATGAAAAAAAGCGATTTGAAGATATGAATAAAGACATGCCTTCTTTTGGCAATAGACAGGATTAAAAATGTTGGTTTAACTATTTTTAGTAAACAAAAAGACCTATTTAGGTCTTTTTGTATTGAAATAATTTATTTATCTACGAGGTCTATGCAATGATTTTAGAACTTTTAATTGGGGGAATATATGGTGATTTAAATCCCGGAAAATTTTAATCAGAAAATTTAATACTACCCATAACCTGATCATAAAAATCTTGAGTGGCTGGTACATCACTAGGTAATATATCACTTGGATGTGAAAATATATAATACAAACCATTTCTTTCCGCCATGGATAAATACGCTTCTCCCGAACGAGCTATTAGCTGTTTCTTCCCATTGAGCTTGAGTCATAATATCAACAGAAAAAACTGGAGCTTCGCCTGGATCACAATAAATTACCTCCTCATTTTCTTCTTTAGTATCATAGCAAAAAATATAAGATGCTTCTGCAAAACTACCTGGACTAATGGATAATGGCCTAATTTTGCCGGCATGATCTTCGCCAACTTCCAAAGTAAAGCCATAGTCAGCTACTGTTACGGTTGATGATTTTTCAACTGGAGTGGTATCTGTAGTGGTTGTCGTATTAGTGTTGGTAGATTCAGTAGGGTTGGAATCTGTTTTGGCTGATGTGTTGGTATTAGTTGAGGCTGAGTCAGTATTTAAATTATTATTTTCATTAATTGCCGTCTCCTCATTATTTGTTTCACCATGGTTTGAATTTGTTTCTTCTGGACTAACATCAGCTGAAGCGAAAAACCAAGTTAATCCAGCAAATATACAAAATGAAATAAGTCCTAAGGCAAGCATTAATATTCCTATCCCAATTTTTTTCCGGGCAAATTCGAGAACAGCGAAGAAGGTAAAGAATAGCAATGAAATAATAGCGATAATGAAAGTAATGGATGCTGTCAGGTTGGTTTTTATACCTTGGCCAATATTTATTAATTCATCAAGCCAGCTGTCCGTTGATGTAGAATTTAAAAAGTCGTCATTTTCAGTTGACCACCAGAAATCGTCTTTTGAGACAGGGTTGATGGCGACTACTTCTTCCCCATTAATGGCTACAGATTTGTTAGCGGCTAGGATGGTTCCTTCTTTAGTAGCATTAGGAGTATCCACAACAAGCTCGCCTTCCAGGGAATGAACTGCTATATTTTCTCCGGCGGTAACAGTAAATTCTGTATTTCGTCCGGTGACTACGGCCTGGGGGCTGTACTTCCACCATTCACCATTTTCAGACTTCTTAATATTTACGGGTACGGTGAAGTGACCGTCCTGCTTGCTCCTGAAGGTAGCGTTTCCTTGCCAGAGACGAACTTCCACCAGTTGGGGAGAGAGGTAACCCAGAAAAATTTCACTATTCGGATCTAAAAATATAACTCCCCAAGGAAGATTATCTATTGTTAGATGGATAGTCGCCTTTGAGTTTGGGCCAGTTCGCAAGCTCTGCCAGGAATCAAATTTTGTAGGAGAAGATGTTAACTTAGTATTGTCTAAGTAGACATCTCCCTGGTATTTATAGACTTCTATATGGGAATCTTTTAATTGTGGTCGCCAAATATCACTGGTTAGCCAGCTTTTTGCTTGCTCCCATGTATTTGAATACTCGGTAATGGCTACATTTGGAACATAAGGTATATCAGGAGAGTGTTTTACATCAGACTCAGTTACACTGGCCACACCGTTTAGATAAGCTGAGGCTGAGTTGACTATCCAGTCATCGGGAAACCCATATATATTACCATATTGTATATCAGGATTGAGATGAGTGCCATTTTTCTCACCGCTGTTAAGTGTTTTTATAAATGAACTTTTGGAATAAAGTTGCTCGGCCGGAAGTTGGTGTGTCTGGTACCAGCTGGCACCGATACTGCCGGTTATTTTCTTGGTCCAAGAAATGCCATGATTTGGTGTTCCAACCATTATTATTTTTTTTACATCACCTTCGTAATTAGCTAGACCATGAGAATAATAACGGGCAATTAAACCTCCCATGCTATGTCCGACTACATCTACTTTTGTCAGCTTGATATCAGCATTAGCATAATCATTTTTTTGTTTTTGTATGTCTTGTTTTAAAATTAAGGATAATCCTTCAATAGACTGATTAGTAGTGCCATAATTACCCAGGTAGGTATCGAATTTCTCCCCTCTTAAATAGGTGGACATCTTGTTCCAGGTAGTTGTAGCGCCGAGAAAACCATGTACCAGCATTACCGGGGGACGGTAGACAAGAATTTCAGATTCTATCTTTTCTTCTTGTCCACTGGCATTTGTGTAAGTTAAAATTAAGGGAACTTGAGTCGCCCAGGCTTTAGAACCTGATTGATGAATATCTAAATTTTGGGTAAGTTGATCTTTTGTAAGATAATCTGGCGGATAATAGGTAATCTCTGCTGTTCCAGTAGAATCTAGTTTAACATTGCTTATGGTATCTAGAGCATCTCCTTCAAGTTTACCAATATTCGGTTGACTCATTTTTACATTACTACACCCCTCGTTACACTCCGGCAGAGAAATAGAAATACCAAGAGAGCTGGTTCCATCTGCGGCAGTGCCAATAAATGGTTTTCCGGTTACGGCATTCTTTTCCAGCTGTAGGCCAATTTCTCCCACTGTGAAGTTGGTACTTTTGCTTATATCAGGATAGCCGGAATAAGACGCTGTTGCCGAAACCGTAAATATAGCCTGGGTGATGTCTGGGGGAATGGGGAATTCGAGGCGATAATTACCAGCTGAGTCGGCAGTGGCTGAAGCGGTGGCTGAATATGGTATGTCGCTGCTTATTTCCAGAGCTACAACAGCACTATCTAATCCACCTTCTGTATCCGATATGCTACCTTGGATAATCACTGTCTCTTTGGGAGAGTAAGTTTTTTTATCGGTGGAAACTGTTAAATCCATTGCTGATACAATACAACCATTGGTATCCGCATTACTATCACTTGTTTGACATACTTTTTCTGAACTACAGGGGCAATCAGAAAGACAACTGGAACAACTTTCTCCCTCGTCACATGTACTGTTTCCACATTCGTCTGAAGTTTCTTCCGGGGTTTGTTTTGGTATCCAATATTTATCAAAGCAGGCCTGTGAATCTATGGCGTTAAAACATAGATGTCTGATATAGGGGTCTTCAAAGTCTATAGGACCTTCAATTTCTATATGCAAGTCCTCAAGAACTTTCTGACAACCATCGCGGAGTTCTTGTTCGCACCTTGCTCCAATTTCTTCTATTAATTCTTGTTTTTCTTCATCTGTCATAGCATTAGCAGAATAACCAAACGAACAAACTAATAAAAAAATCCCAAAAATAATTCCTAATTTGATTTTGTTAAATTTTTTCATGATGTTGTTTATTTTTATATTATAATAATAGAGATTAGTAATTTATATAAACATTCTTGTTTGGAATGAAGTTTGGGATTTCATGTAATCTATTTTATATAAATTCATTATAGCAAAGATTATCAGTATAAAAAAATATAAACAAAAAACCCGCTATTAACGGGTAATCTAAAAATACGGAACCGATGGGATTCGAACCCACGATCTCCTGCGTGACAGGCAGGCGCTTTAAACCAGCTAAGCTACGGCTCCACTATAATATTTAATTCACAATCTGTCCGATGGACATCGGACCGCTTTAAACTATTAAACTACGGCTCCATTGTAATGATATTGTCTTTAATAATTTTTTCTATAATTTTTCTACTTTTTAATTTTTTTAATTTATATTCAATTCTTCTAGCTTTTAATAATGTATCAAACTCTTGATAAAAAACTAGTATTATAGGTAATAAATTTTTTGTAGATTTAACTCTACCAGATTTGTGTCTATTTATTCTATCTTTAATATTTTTAGTACTGCCAATATAATAGGTATCGTTAGAGCGTTTTAAAATATAAACATAACCATTTTTCATTTTCATTTTGATTGAACTCACGATCTATCCGATGTAACATCGGATCGCTTTAAACCAGCTAAGCTACGGCTCCATTGTAAAATGTTTTTAATTTTAACTTCTATACCAGGGGTGGGATTCGAACCCACGACCTCAAGTTTATGATTCTCGTGCTCTAACCAACTGAGCTACCCTGGCTCAAAAAAATTCCAAAAAACAAATTACAAATTCCAAAATATTTGTAATTTAATTGGAGTTTGGTGCTTGCAGTTTGGAATTTTATCCATTGCGGGGGCCGGATTCGAACCGGCGACCTTCAGGTTATGAGCCTGACGAGCTTCCACTGCTCTACCCCGCGTTAATATTAAGTATGTAACTTATTATAACTAACTTTTTTAATTAGGCAAGCTTTAAGTATTATAAAAAAACTTATTATAGTTTTTGTAACTTTCTTGTAGTATAATAATCTTTTTGATAGAATTTATAATCAAAATAACAAAATAACAAGATAACGAAATAACATAAAAGTATTAATATTTTATGATAAAATTAATCCACATAGCCGATATCCATCTCGGCATGGAAAATTACGGCCGAGTAGATAAGAAAACCGGTCTTCATTCCAGGCTGACTGATTTTTTGAAGTGCTTGGATTTTTGTGTTGATTATGCCTTAGAGCAGAAAGTTGATTTCTTTTTATTTGCCGGCGATGCTTTTAAGACTCGTGATCCATCTCCTACCTATCAAAGAGAATTTGCTAAGAGAATTAAGAAAGTAGCCTCAAGTGGTATTAATACAATTTTAGTAATTGGTAATCATGATTTACCTAATGCTTTCAAGAAAGCTGATACGTTAGAGATCTATAAAACATTAGGAGTAGAAAATGTTTATGTATCTCGTCAGCCGGAAGTTTTGAATTTTATTAAAAGTGAAAATAATAAATGGGAATTTAATGATGATAATCAAAGCAATAAAAAGAAATTTCAAATAGCCACTCTACCTTGGATTCCTAAGAGTGAATTTTTACAAGGTGAAAAATATAAAGGTAAAACTATTACCGAGGCATACGAAATGATGTCCAGAGAGACAATTGCTTTTATAGATAATTTGAAAGAGAAAACTTCTAATGATAATCCGGCAGTTTTAATTGCTCATGGCACGGTAGCTGGGGCTACTTTCGGAGGAGAGCAAAAGACATATATAGGAACAGATATTCTACTTCCTCTAAATATCATAGGAGCTAAGCCTTTTAATTATGTAGCGCTGGGACATTTGCATAGGCACCAAGTTCTATCAGAGAATCCGCCAGTGATTTATTCTGGCAGTATTGAGCGAGTTGATTTTGGAGAGGAAAAGGAAGAAAAAGGATTTGTAGAGATAAATATAGATGAGGATACACAGAAGACTGATTATAAATTTATTGAGACTCCTTCTCGAAGATTTTTAACTATAAAGGTTGATATAAAAGAAAGTGATCTAGAGCCTAATAAGAAAATTATAGAGGCAATAAAAAAATATGATTTAAAAGATGTAGTAGTAAAAGTGAAAATTAAATTACCCGAGAATATGATAACTAACATTCATGATGGAGAGATAAGGCAAGTTTTAAGTGAGGCTAATTTTATAGCAGGAATAATTAAAGATACAGAAAAAACTGAGAGAGAAAATTTATTGGAAAATGTAGAAGGGATGTCAGTCAAAGATGCTTTGGGAGAATATGGGAAGGCTAAGGGGATTGATGGACAACGTGTTGAGCTTTTGAAGAAATATGTTGAAAAAATGATGGAAGAAGAATAATTTGTAATTGAAAATAGCTGTTTGGAAAATTGAAATTGGAAATTAGAATTACAATTTTCTAGTTTCTATTACCAATTTCTTTCTAATTACGCTAGTAATAAATTTTGTTATGCTACCAATCAAATTACAACTTCACAACTTCATGTCTTATGGTGAGCAAGTAGAACCTCTTGATTTTAGAGGGTTAGATTTGGCTTGTCTTAGTGGCAATAATGGAGTAGGTAAATCTACTTTGCTGGAATCAGTTACTTGGGCACTATGGGGTAAATCCAGAGCTAAATCTGACGATGATCTAATTAAATTAGGGACCGAGGAGATGTGGGTTGATTTTGAATTTGAATTAGAAGGCTCGAGATACAGAGTGATTAGAAAAAGAATTAAGAAGAAAAAGAAGAAAGGTGGGTTTGCTACTTCAGGCAGTTTTGATTTTATGATCGCGACGAAGTCCGCCGATGAGGCGGAAGGAACGGGATCAGGAGAAAATCAGTTGTTAGAGATAGATAATGATAATTGGCGATCTGTATCAGAACATTCTAAAGCGGAGACGCAAGACAGGGTCATTGAAATTTTACGTATGGATTATGATACTTTTGTAAATTCTGCTTTTCTGCGACAAGGTCACGCTGATGAATTTACTATTAAGAAACCAATTGAGCGCAAAGCAATTTTGGCAGATATCTTGGGGCTATCGTATTACGACCAATTGCAAGAGCGAGCCAAAGAATTACGCCGCAGCCGTGATATAGAGAAAGAAAGCTCAGAGCAGTTACTGGAGAGTTTATCAGAAGAATTAGATTCAAAGGAGAATTTTGAAGAAGAGGAGAAGAAAATAAAAATAATTTTAGATAAGGCACAAGTGGAGATTGAAGCCAAAGAAAAAGAGGTAGAAGATTTAACTTCAAAAAGAAATAATTTAGAAATAAAGAAAAAAGAAACTCAAGATTTAACTTTTAGAATTGATGAATTAGAAAGTGAAATTGAAAATTTAAAAAATGAATTTGAAGAGAAAGAACAAAAATTTCAAAAAATAAAAGAAATAATTTCTAAGGGAAATGAAATTAAAAGAGGGTATAGGGAACTGCAAGAATTAAAATTAGAAAATGATCGTTTAACTAAAGTACGCATAAAGCAATTTTCTCTAGAATCGCAAAAAAATCAATTAAACAATAAAATTTCTGATAGCAAAAAGAAAATTGAAATAGAGCAGGCTAATATTTTAGAAAAAATAAAAGAATATGAGGAAGATGTAAAAAATAAAAATAAAACAAAAAAAGAATTAAAAGAATCTCAAAATAAATTAGCAGAATTTAAAAAATTAGAAGGAAAGAAAGAGGAAAATATTAAAAGAGTGCAGTCGGGCAGTGAAAAGAAAACAGAACTTCGAACACAGAAATCACAAATTCAAGCTCTGGGTTTAGAACTAAGACAAAAAATAGAAACAATCAAAAAACTAAAAGGCACTTGTCCTACTTGCAATCAAAAATTAGGTGATGAGCATAAAGAAAAAGTTTTATTAGATTTAGATAAGGAAATAAGTAATAGAAGAGAGGAGTATAAAAAATTAGATGAAAAAGAAAAAATTTATGATAATAAAATTTTAGAATTACAAAATGAAATAAAAGAATTAGAACAGAAACTTATTAAGCAGAAAGAGGAAGAAAGAAAGTTCTATAATTTAGAAAAATCTTTAGAGGAGTTAGTGATAAAAGAAAAAGATTTAAAAAATTTAAAAGAGAAAAATAAAAATTTAGTGCAGGAAATGGAGAAAGGAAATTTTGATTTAGAAAGTGTCAAAGAATTAGATAGAGTTGAAAATGAGTTGAAAAAACTAATCTATAATGAAAATAAACATAAAAATATAGAAGTACAGATTAACAAATTAATGATTTACGATAAGTTACACAATGATTTAACTTTGGCGCTCGAGCAAGAAAAAGGTAATAAGGAATATTTAGAGAAAAATAAAAATGACAGAGAAAAGAAGAAAAAGCTATTGGAAGAAAGTAGGACAAAGCGAGAAAAATTAATAATTGAAGTTAAAAACTTGGATTCTATAATGTCTAAATTAATTGAAGAAAACAAGGAATTACAAGAATTAAGAATGCAAATATCCAGCATCCAATCAGAATACGGAGCTGTTAAAGAAAAATTAGACAGACTAAAATCGCAAGAGACGGAATTAAAAGATAGAAAGAAAAAATTAAAAAAAGCGAGTACAGAGAGTTCAATTTATAATGAATTAGCTCAAGCTTTTAGCAAAACCGGTATTCAGGCGATGATTATTGAATCAGCTATTCCCGAAATAGAAGAAGAAGCTAATAAATTATTATCCAAAATGACTGATGGTTGTATGGAGGTTAAATTTTTAACGCAGAGAGAAAAGAAAACAGATGGAGCCTTGCAGGAAACATTAGACATACAGATAATCGATGAACAGGGCAATAGAGATTATGAAATGTTTTCGGGCGGGGAAGCTTTTCGTATTAATTTTGCTATTCGCATTGCTCTATCAAAACTTTTAGCCAAACGATCTGGAGCTAAATTGCAGCTTTTAGTAATTGACGAAGGTTTTGGTACTCAGGATAGTATTGGTCAGGAGTATATCATAGATGCTATTAATTCTATTAAGGATGATTTTAAAAAGATTCTAATTATTACGCATATTCAGAGCTTAAAAGATATGTTTCAGTCGAGGATAGAAGTTACGAAGGATGAGGAGGGGAGTCATTTTGAAGTGGTTAGCTAATTATTGTTTACGAAAAGATAAAAATTAGGTATTATCTAGAAAAGACAAAGCTGTAAAAATTTCTAATTACCCATGCCTCTTCGGCAGGTCGCTGTTAGAGGCGACAATTTCTAATTTCCAATAAAATGTCTAATAATTAATTTATAAATTGGACATTTACTATTTTATTAGGAATTGGATATTAGGTATTAGAAATTTACAAATAATTACTTTAAAATAAAACTTTATATGACCTTGCGCTCGTATTTAATAGGCATGTTCATCTCAACCTTGTTCTGCTGGGCTTCTTGGATTTTAATTTTAGTTTATATTGATCCGGAGCAAACTGGTTTTATTGGCTTTTTATCTTTTTATGTTAGCTTATTTTTTGCTGTTATTGGAACACTGACTATTGCTGGATTTTATTTAAGAGTTTGGTTTACTAGAAATGAAGTTTTATTTGCACACGTAGTACCATCTTTTAGACAAGCAATTTTATTATCATTAATTTTGACTATTTCGTTAATATTACAATCATTTAGGCTACTTACCTGGTGGGATGGAGTATTATTGGTTGGATCGGTAACTTTACTTGAATTTTATTTTATGAGCCGGTAGGATAGAATGTATAATTTATAATGTAGAATTTAGTAGCCCTACGGGCTTGTAAGAGAATAAAAAATGGGAAATATAAAAGAAGAATTAGAACAAATTAGAAATAATGCTTTAGCTGATATTAATGGCATAAAGTCTTTTTCTGATTGGGAAAAAGTCGATATTAAATATTTAGGTAGAAAACAAGGCAAGCTTAATGAAATTGTAAAAAGTGTGAGTAGTTTACCCAAAGAAGAAAAACCTATTATTGGGAAATTAGCTAATAAAATTAAACAAGAAGTTACTCAAGCTTTAAATAATAAGAAAGTTGAGATTGTTCAAGAAAAAACTAAATCTAATGAGTTTTTTGATGTTACTGTACCAGGTATAAGGCCACCAGAGGGACACTTACATCCTATTACCAAAATTAGAATGGAAGTAGAAGATATTTTTAAATCAATGGGCTTTGAAGTGCATGAAGGAAATGAATTAACTAATCTACATTACAATTTCTTGTCTCTAAATTTTCCAGAAAATCATCCGGCTATGGATAGTTATGATACTTTTTATGTCAAAGATCCTTCAAATAAAAAAGAACCAGAACTGAAAAATAAATTAGTAATGAGGGCGCATACTTCTAATATGCAGGTGAAGATTATGGAGAATAAAAAACCTCCTCTTCGAGTTGTTGTTCCTGGTAGATGTTTTCGCAATGAAGCAACAGATGCGTCGCATGATCACACCTTTTATCAAATGGAAGGCTTTATGGTAGATGAAAATATTTCGATTGCTAATTTAATTTATACTCAGAAAACTTTATTGAGTAAAATATTTGGTAAAGAAGTCAAAGTACGCTTGCGTCCTGGTTATTTTCCTTTTGTGGAACCTGGCTTTGAGCTAGATTCGAGTTGTGTTTTTTGTGAAGGTAAGGGGTGCCGTGTTTGCAAGCATACTGGTTGGATAGAATTAATCCCTTGTGGTATGATTCATCCTAAAGTTTTAGAATCAGCCGGTTATCCGAAGGGCAAATACACTGGTTTTGCTTTTGGTATGGGATTGAGTAGATTAGTAATGTTGAAATATGGAATTACTGATAATAGACATTTTATGTCTGGGGATTTGAGGTTTATTAATCAATTCTAGAAAGGGAATTAGGAATAATTTTCTAATTCCTAATGACCAATAACTAATTTTCTAACAGTTTGATCAAATTTGTGGCTTAAATAAATTTTAAAAAAAAAATTCTAAAATATCAATGTGTACTTACGATAGTATATACGAACGTAAGTACGTTAGTCTGTCCTGGGCGGGTAAATATATACAAAAATTTATGAAGATATCTATCAACTGGCTAAAAGATTATATAAATATAAAACAATCGCCGAAAAAAATTGCGGATAGCTTAACTATGGGAATTGCGGAAGTGGAAGATGTAATCGATTTAGCCGATAA
The DNA here is from genome assembly GCA_963746775.1 of uncultured bacterium. Taxonomy (GTDB): domain Bacteria; phylum Patescibacteriota; class JABMPQ01; order JABMPQ01; family CAVVCK01; genus CAVVCK01. Next base: position 274,277 of record CAVVCK010000001.1, on the reverse strand, counting down.
GTATAAAAATATTATTGTCGGTGAAGTTTTATTAAAAGAAAAACATCCTAATGCTGATAAATTATCTAAAGCGCAAGTTTCTATTGGCAAAGAAAAGTTGAATATAGTATGTGGTGCCTCTAATTTGGAAAAGGGACAAAAAGTTCCTGTAGCTTTGGTTGGCGCTATATTGCCAGGTGATTTCAAAATAGAAAAAGCTAAAATCAGAGGAGAGGAATCAAATGGTATGATTTGCGCTGAAGAAGAATTGGGTTTGGCAAAAAAATCGGAGGGAATAATGGTATTGGATGAAAATGCCAAAGTGGGTCAGAAATTTAGTGTCTATATGGGATTGGATGATATTATTTTAGATATTGATAATAAATCACTTACTCATAGGGCAGATTTATTTTGTCATATTGGTATTGCTCGTGAATTATCGGCTTTGTTGAATTTAAAATTAAATTTAACAAAATTAAAAAAACCCAAAGCAGGCAGTGATTATAAAATACAAATTGAAGTTAAAGATAAGAAATTATGTCCTAGATATATGGGAGTAGTATTGGATAATATTGAAATAAGGGAGTCACCCAAATGGATGCAGGCAAGACTTGATGCAGCTGGCATGAGACCAATTAATAATATTGTTGATATTACTAATTATGTAATGTTGGAATATGGTCAGCCTTTACATGCTTTTGATTTTAATAAAATTAAAAATATAGCTTTTGCCAATAATAATCCAAAGGTTGATCAGAACAAATTAAAAAGAGTTATTGTAAGAAGTGCCAAAAAAAATGAATCAATTGTAACTATAGATAATAAGAAGAGAAATTTAGATGAGAGTATGTTAGCGATAGCGGATGAGAGAGAGCCAATTGCAATTGCTGGTGTGATGGGAGGATTAAATTCTGAAGTAGATGAAAAAACTAAAACCATTTTACTAGAAGCAGCTAATTTTGATGGGACTTCTGTTAGAAAAACTTCACAGAAATTAGGTTTACGCTCGGAAGCAGTATTGCGATTTGAAAAAGGACAAAGCGTAGATTTACCAGAATATGGTTTGTATAGAGCTTGTGAATTATTTGAAAAATATGCTGAAGCTAGGGTTTCTAGCAATATCGTTGATACTTTAAAAAGTAAACCCAAAGAAATTAAAATTAAGCTCGATTTAGATTATATTGAAAGATTGATCGGAATTAAAATTCCTAAAGCTAAAATAGTTAATATTTTAAAAAGTTTAGAATTTGGCGTTACTCAATCAAAAGAATATTTAAATATTGAAGTACCAATTTATAGAACTGATATTAAAGCAGAGGAGGATTTGGTAGAGGAAATTGCTCGTGTGTATGGTTATGATGATATTGAACCCCAAGAAATTAAAGGAGTTTTGAAGCCGATTGCAGAGCTTCCTGATTTATTTTGGGGAAGAAAAATTGAGGAATATTTAGAAGGGGCAGGATTTTCTGAAGTTTATAATTATTCTTTTTATGGAGAGAAATTATTAAAGAAATGTTTACTATCAACTAAAGATCATTTAATAGTTTCTAATGCCGGTTCGCAAGATTTAAAATATTTAAGAACAATATTAATTCCTCGATTATTAGAGAATGCGGAAACTAATTTTAGAAATTATGATGAATTTAAAATTTTTGAAATAGGGCATGTATATTTTAATAGTGCTATAGAGTGTAAATCTTTATCGGGAATAGTTGTTGGAAATCGCGAAGATGTCTTTTATAAAGCTAAAGGTACTTTGGAATTTTTGTTAGAAAAATTAAATATTAAATATAGAATTGAAGAGCTAGAAAAAACAAAAGATTGTGAATACTGGAATATGTATGCCGAAAGACAGGCTATTCAATTTTTGTTTGGAAAAGATATATTAGGCACGATGAGTATGTGTAATAGCCAAGTTATAAATAATTTTAATTTAAAAAATAAAAAAGTAGCTTTTTTTAATTTTTCTATAGATCAATTATCTTCGAGGGCTACTTTAAATAAGCAATTTAAACCCTTGCCAAAATATCCCAGCATTACCTTGGACTTAGCTTTTGTATTGAATAAATCCGTAAAAGCAAAAGAAGTAGAGGATTTAATTAAAAAAACTGGCGGCGATTTGCTAAAAGAGTTAGAGTTATTTGATGTTTATGCAGGTAAAGGATTGGAACCCAATACTAAAAGCTTAGCTTTTCACTTAATGTATAGAGCAGATGATCGGACGCTAAAAGATGAAGAAGCTAGACAAACTCAAAATAAAATTATTAAAAGATTAGAGAGTGAATTGGGAGCAAAAATTAGAGGATAAGTCAAAATAACAATATAACACAAGAACAAAATAACAGATTATAAAATACAAAAGCAGGATTTTAGTCCTGCTTTAAGTTTAGATCATGGAATTAGTACTTACAATTTTAGTTTTTATTATTGTTATAGCTTTAGTAATCACAGGTATTGTTGGAATTTTTATACCCTTTATTCCTGATGTCTTTTTTATAATTTTAGCTTTTTTTGTTTATGGAATTTATGATGGGTTTGAAAAGGTTGGCTTTTGGACTTATTTTTTATTAGTTGGATTAGCTTTAGTGGTAGTGATTATCGATTATCTAGCCACTATAATTGGGGCTCGTAAATTTGGTGTCTCTTATTGGGGGCTTATATATGGAATGGTTGGCGGAATAATTGGTATTTTCATATCTTCTATTTTAGGATTTATAATCGGTTTTTTCTTAGGAATTGTTTTTGGTGAATTAATACAGGGAAAAGATATTAAAGAATCATTAAAATCTGGTAGTGGGGCTTTAATGGGGTTTTTAAGCGGTAATATTGTAAAATTAGTTATTATTTTATTAATGATTATTATTTTTATAATAGCCATAATTCTCTAAGTTCATATTTGGCTAAATTTAGGCAAATGAATACTCTTTTAGATATTTTCTACTTGTTTTTAAAATAAAAAAATGATAATCTAGTAATAAGATCCTTAACGGGGTTGTTTTAAATATTTATTGATTTTATATTAAAAATTAAGTCTATATGACTAAAGCTAAAAATAAATTAGAGACTTCTAAAAAAACTAATGATTATGGTGCTAAAGATATAACTGTTTTAAAAGGGTTAGATCCAGTTCGCATACGTCCCGGTATGTATATTGGTGGAACTAGCCTTGAGGGTCTTCATCATTTGATTTGGGAAGTAGTTGATAATTCAATTGATGAAGCTATGGCTGGTTTTTGTAATGAAATCAAAGTTTTTTTAATGAAAGATAATACGGTGAGAGTTGATGATAATGGTCGTGGTATTCCAATAGAAAAACATAAAGATACAGGAAAATCAGCCCTAGAGACTGTGCTAACTACTTTGCATGCTGGTGGTAAATTTGGATCATCTGGATATAAAGTTTCTGGTGGTTTGCATGGTGTTGGTGTCAGTGTGGTTAATGCTTTATCAGTTTATGCCAGAGCGGAAGTAATACGTGATGGAAATATTTATTTTCAAGAATATAAAAGAGGCAAGCCTACTTGTAAATTAGGAAAGAATGGTAAAGCTAGTGGGACAGGTACGACTATAATATTTAAACCTGACTCGGAAATATTTAAAGAAATTGAATTTAGCTGGGATAAGATTTTAACGCACTTACGTCAGCAAGCCTATCTTACTCGAGGAGTTAAAATTACCATTACAGATGAGCGTGAATTACCTAGGGAGTTAGCTCCTAAATATAGTTTTTATTTTGAAGGTGGAATAGTATCTTATTTAAATTATTTAAATCGCGGTGAAAAGTTAATTCACGAGGTGCCATTTTATGTAGAAAAAGAAGAAGATGGTATTTTTGTAGAAGCGGCTTTTCAATATACTGATGAAATTAAAGGAATTGAAATGAGTTTTGCTAATAATATCCATACGATAGAAGGCGGAACGCATTTGATGGGTTTTAGAACAGCTTTGACTAGGGTGATAAATGATTATGCCAGAAAAAATAATTATATAAAAGAAAAAGAAGAGAATCTAACAGGCGAAGATATTAGAGAAGGATTGCAATCTATTATTTCTATAAAATTAAGAGAGCCGCAATTCGAAGGACAGACTAAAGCTAAGCTTGGCAATGCTGAGGTAAGAGGAGTAGTAAGCTCGGTAGTAGCTGGTGCCGTGTCTAATTTTTTAGAAGAGCATCCTCAAGATGCTAAACAAATTATTGGTAAATGCCTATTAGCCTGTAAGGCTCGTAAAGCAGCTAAGGCTGCTAAAGACACCGTAATTAGAAAAGGGGCGATGGAAGGTTTAACTCTTCCTGGAAAATTAGCTGATTGTTCGTCTCGCAAGGCTGAGGATTGTGAGCTATATATAGTAGAGGGAGATTCGGCTGGTGGTTCTGCTAAACAAGGAAGAGATAGAGGTTTTCAAGCGATACTGCCTTTGCGTGGTAAAATATTAAATGTAGAAAGAGCGCGTTTAGATAAAATTTTAACCTCAAAAGAAATTAAAGCCTTAATAATTGCTTTGGGTATTGGAGTAGGTGAAGGAAAAGATATAAGCAAACTGCGTTATCACCGAATTATTATTATGACTGATGCTGATGTTGATGGAGCTCATATTAGGACATTGCTTTTAACATTTTTCTATCGATATTTCCCGGAAGTAATAGCAGGAGGATATTTATATATTGCACAGCCACCTTTATATAAAATTTCAGCCGGCAAAGAATCAGAATATGCTTATACGGAAGAAGATAAAAATGAAATAATAAGTAATATGAAAGGTAAAAATGTAGTTATTCAAAGATACAAGGGTCTTGGTGAAATGAATCCTAGGCAGCTTTGGGATACCACTATGGATCCTGCAAACAGAATGATGTATAAAGTAAATGTTGAAGATGCGGCTAAAGCTGATGAAATATTTGATATTTTAATGGGTAATGAGGTAGAGCCCAGGAGAAGGTTTATTCAAACGAATGCCAAGCTAGTGAAGAATTTGGATATTTAATTAAGTTTTATATAGAATAGTTAAAGATACAAATAATAATCAATAACCAAATTATCCACCTCCAACGGCGGATTCGTCGAAAGAGGAGAACAATTTCCAAATAATAATCAAATAAAAGAATAAAATAGACATCAAACAAAACTGTAAAAAATTTGGTTATTAAATAATTGGTTATTCAAATTTATTTGATGATTGAAAATTGATTATTGGTGATTAAATATTAAATGTTATTTAAAAATTAAATTAAAATTATTTGACATTTTGGGGGATAGTGATAAGCTATTAATAATAAAAAAAGACCCCCAAAAGGTCTTTTTAAAATAGAAAAAAATGAAATGGATAAATAAAATTATTGCTTATTTCAAAGAATCAAAAGTAGAATTAAAAAAAGTTATTTGGCCATCAAAGGATGAAGTATATAAACATACTTTAATTGTAATTGGTGTAAGTTTAGGAGTAGCTTTATTTTTAGGAATATTTGATTTTGCTTTTTTAACAGTGTTGGAAAAAGTTATTTAGAGAATCTAGAATTATGAATCATGAATTAAGAGTTATGGTTTTAATATTTTTTGGAATTTGGTATTTATAATTTAGATTTTGTTTGGAAATTGTATTTTGGAAATTGGTAATTTTGATAAAATTTAAAGTATGAGTAAATTAATTAATAATAAAGTTTATAATTTAAAAAAACTCATTTAAATTAAACATATTATGCCTAAACAAATTGGAGAAAAAGAACGTAACTGGTATGTGCTACATACTTATTCTGGTTACGAAGAGAATGTATGTAAAAATTTAAAACAGCGTATTGAAACACTTGGAATGGAAGATAAAATTTTTAATGTTTTAGTTCCTAAAGAGAAGAAAATTAAAATTAAAAACGGTAAAAGAAAAACAGTCGAGGAAAAAATTTATCCCGGGTATGTTTTAGTGGAAATGATTGTAACTGATGAATCTTGGTATGTTGTTCGCAATACACCCAATGTAACTGGTTTTATTGGTTCGGGTACAATTCCATCTCCGGTATCGGCTGATGAATTTAAATCATTACAAAAGAAAACTGGTGAAGAAGAACCTAAATATAAAATTGATGTTACACCGGGAGAATCTGTTAGAATTATTGATGGGCCGTTTAAAGATTTTGATGGTAAAATTAGTGCTATTGATGAGGAAAAAGGAAAAATAAAGGTATTAGTTTCTATGTTTGGCAGAGAGACTCCGGTAGAATTAGATTTCTTACAGATAAAAAAGATATAAATATATTGATAAAGAAATTGGCTGTTTAGAAAATAGATATTAGCCCTACGAGCTTCGTAGAAGTAATGGAAATTGGAAACTAGAAAATAGTTAACCAATTTCTAATTTCTATTTTCTATTACCATCTTCGAATTTCTATATAACCAATTTCGATTTTGGTTTAAGAATTATTATTATCAAATATGTTTATATTAGAGTATTTATGGTTTTTTCTTCCGGCTGGCATTGCTAATATGATGCCTGTTTTTATGAGGCAATATTTTAAATTTTTAGATATTCCGGTTGATGGTGGGATGATCTTTAGAGGTAAGCCTTTATTAGGAAGAAACAAAACTTGGCGAGGAATTATTTTTGGAACATTGACAAGTATTTTAATAGTTCTGATTCAAACTGTTCTTTATAATAATTTTGAAAATTTTAGAAAGATATCAATAGTGCCCTATAGTGGACATAACTTTTTTTTGCTGGGATTTTTAATGGGTTTTGGAGCGTTGTCAGGGGATTTGATTAAAAGTTTCTTTAAAAGGCGAGTAAATGTTGTGCCGGGTAAAAGATTTTTCCCTTTTGATCAAGTAGATTTTGTTCTGGGTTTTCTAGTTCTGACCTCAATTGTTTTTAGGCCATCTTGGCAAGTTTATATATTTTTAATATTATTTGTTCCTGCTTTACATGTTTTGACTAATCATATCGGGTATTATTTGGGGATTCAGAAGACGAAGTGGTGAGTTTAGAAAATAGGGTTTAGTGAGTAGTTAGTAGTAAAATAATGAAAGATTATTTTAAAAAAACAATTCTAGAAATTGAAAAAGAAATCAAAGAATTTTTTCCAGAAAGTATAGATAACAAATGGGTTAAGGAAAATATAGGAAATTTTAAATATAAGTTTGATTATAATGTTTGGCAAAAAGCTTTTAGCGGACCTTTCTATACATTATTTAATAGAGGCGGCAAAAGAATGAGACCAGTCTTATGTTGTCTAATACATGATGCCTTAGGTGGTAGCTTTAAAGATATTTATAAATTTTCTGTAATTTCAGAAATAATTCATACAGGCACATTAATAATTGATGACATAGAAGATAATTCGGATATGAGAAGGGGAGACAAAGCAGTGCATAAAATTTATGGCCAAGAAATTGCTATTAATGCCGGAGTATTTATTCATTTTTTTCCACAGCTGATTATTAAAAATAGCAATTTACCACATTTTCAAAAATCAGTTTTGTATAATGTCATAGTAAATGAATTGACTAAAGTTCATTTGGGGCAAGGGATGGATATTCTATGGAGTAAGGAAAAGAGGTTTAATATATCTTATGATGAGTATTTGCAAATGGCAGCTTACAAGACAAGCGCTTTACTAAATGTAGCCTTGAAAATTGGTGCAATTTTAGCTGGAGCTGATAAGAAAATATTGGAAAAAATTGAAAGTATTTCAGAAAAGATGGGTATAGCATTTCAGATTCAAGATGATATTTTAAATTTAAAGCCAGGTACCAAGTGGGGAAAAGAAACAGGTGAGGATATTACTGAAGGAAAAATAACTTATCTGGTTTGCGATTTCTTTTCAAGAGCCAAAGATATTGATAAGGAAATATTGGGAAATATTTTATCTTCTGGTACTAAAAATGAGTTAGAGATTAAAAAAGTTATAAAAATTCTGAGAAAATATAAATCTTTTGAAAAAGCTTCAAATTATGCCAAAAATTTGATTTTATCAGCCAAAGATGATATAGATGATGTACTGGAAGATTCAGATTATAAGGGGATATTTATGGAAGTTTTGGATTACGTAGTTGAGAGAAGTAAGTAAATTAAGAAATTAACTGTTTAGAAAATAGTTAACAAATTTCTAATTTCTATTTTCTATTACCATTTTCAAATTTCCATATAACCAATTTCAGTCATAATTAATATGTGGATATATAAATTAAAGTAATCTTATAATAAAGTAACAAAATGAAAAAACTTAAAACGCAAGTAAAGTTACAAATTCAGGCAGGAAAAGCTAATCCTGCGCCTCCAGTTGGACCAGCTCTAGGACAGCATGGGTTGAATATCCAGGAATTTTGTACTGCCTTTAATGATAAAACAAAGGATAAAATGGGAGATATAATTCCAGTAATTATAAATATTTACGAGGATAGAAGCTTTGATTTTGTTTTAAAAACTCCTCCGGCAGCTGAGCTAATTAAAAAAGCTATTAATTTACAAAAAGGGTCAGGAGAGCCACAAAAGAATAAGGTTGGTAAAATAACACACGCTCAATTAAAAGAAATTGCTGAGAAAAAAATGGAAGATTTGAATGCTAAAGATATTGAGGCTGCTATTAATATAGTTGCTGGTACAGCTAAGAGTATGGGAGTAACAGTTGAGGGTTAATGAATTGAAAATTTATTTTTTTGTCCACCTCTGACGGCGAATCTGCCAATATGCGCCTTTAATAGCGCATCTGCCATTGGAGGCGGAGAGGCAGATTTTAACGTTCTAGTGTTTTAATGATTATGCTAGTTAATCAATTCAAAAAATTTACGGACAAGATTGTTCCTTTAAATTTTTTTGTTGTGCTTGTCAAATTAAAATTAACTCCTAACCGCTTAACCATATTATCTATTATATCCGCTGTTATAGCATTTTATTACTTTATAAAAGGGGAGGTAGTGATTGGTGGAATATTTGTTGCTTTGGATTTTTTATTTGATGGGCTAGATGGTAGGTTAGCACGCTACTTAGGTAAAGAGACAAAAATAGGTGCTTTTTACGATTTGATAACAGATAGGGGAGTGCGTCTCCCCTGGTTGATTGCGCTCGCTTACGGGGGAGTCATTAGTTTTGAACTTGCCTTTTTGGTTTTATTTATTGAAGCGCTTTCATATATACACACTTATTTTATTGAGTTTAAAAATTTTAAACATATAAAATGGTTGCCAAATGTTGTTTATCTTCTGCCTTATGGAGCATTACTAAATCAACTCGAATTATTTTTTAAAGTAGAAATAGTATTAGATAGTTTAGTGTTGATAATTCATATAATCTCAGTTATCATAATGAATCAACCGGGGAAGAATTTAGAATCTAACCAATCCAAGACTAGTTTGCCCAGAGTGGAAATTAAGAATTAAGAATAAATATAATATTAAATTAATGAGTGGGAGTTCTAGTATGTCAATTAGAACGCTAATACCACTAAAGGAATAAAAAAATGAGAAGAAGAAGTAAGAGATACAAAGAATTAAAAGAGAAAATAGAGAGTACGACCTACTCTATTGATGAAGCTTTGAAAATTGTTAAAGAAAATGCTAATACTAAATTTGATTCTTCAGTAGAAGTTCATATTAATTTAGGGATTGATTCTGAAAAAGGAGATCAACAAGTAAGAGGAACAGTAACTCTCCCCCATTCTACAGGCAAAAAAATTAGAATAGCTGCTTTTGTTGATAGTTCTAAAGAAAAAGAAGTAAAAGAAGCAGGGGCTGATATTGTTGGTGGAGAAAGTCTAATTGAAGAAATTAAGAAAACTGAAAAAACTGATTTTGATGTAGCTGTTGCTGAACCTTCAATGATGAGGTATTTGGGAAAGCTTGGGAAAATATTAGGAACGAAAGGGCTAATGCCTAATCCAAAATCAGAAACTGTTTCAGATAATCCGGCTAAAACAGTCAAAGAATTAAAGTCTGGGAAAATAAGTTTTAAAGCTGATCCAGCTGGTGTTTTACACCAAATGATTGGTAAAGTATCCTTGGATGAAAAAGCCTTAAAAGAAAATTATGAAGCTTTTATGGAAGCTGCTAATAGAGCTAAACCAGAGAGAACAAAAGGAGTATATATTAAAGGTGTAACTATCTGCTCTACTATGGGACCTGGGGTGCGTGTAAAAATGTAGATACAGGTATTAAACCTGTATTTCTTGAGACAGGTTTGAAATGTAGTTGAGACAGGTTTGAAATGTAGTTGAGACAGGTTTGAAACCTATCTGTACGAGGGGGGGGGTGCAGGAATATTTTTTGGGTAAATCAATTATGTATAATGCCGTACGCAATTATATACGTATATATGTTAGGTGAATAATAAAAATAAAAAATGAAGGAATATTTGTGTATTGTCAAAACAGTTTTAGAAAAAGGGCAAAGAAAAGAAGACCGGACTGGTACGGGTACTATATCTATTCCGGGGATGATGTTTCAACACGATATGTCTCAGGGCTTTCCTTTGTTAACGACTAAGAAAATACCCTATCGTTTAATTTCTTCAGAATTGGAATTTTTCATAAAAGGTATTACAGATAAGAAATGGCTTCAGGATCGGAATAATCATATTTGGGATGAATGGTGTTCTCCTGACAAGGTTTCTTATGGTACTGATGAGGAAACTAAGAAAAAAATGGCAAATGAGCGAGAGCTTGGACCTATTTATGGATATCAGTGGAGAAATTTTGGTGCAAATTATGAATCATTTGATAAAAATCCTAGGAGCAAAGGAGTTGATCAGTTAAGGGATTTAGTTCAAAAATTAAAAGAAAATCCTACCGATCGCAGAATGATTGTGATGGCTTGGAATCCGCTAGATTTAAAAAGAATGGCTCTGCCTCCTTGCCATTACGGATTTCAGGTAGTAGTTATAAATGATAAGTTAAATTTACTTTGGAATCAGAGATCAGTTGATATTGCTTTGGGTCTTCCTTTTAATATTGCTAGTTATGCTACTCTCCTACATCTGCTAGCTTTGGAGGGTGGTTTTGAAGAAGGAATTTTAACAGGTTTTTTGGGTGATACGCATATTTATTTAAATCATATTGATGGTTTAAAAGAACAACTATCTCGGAATCCTGAAAAATATTCATTGCCGGAAATAAAAACAGATAATTTTTCTTCAATTTTTGATTGGAAGGCTGATGATACAGAGATTTTAAATTATGAAAGTTATCCGACTATAAAATTTAAGATTGCAGTATAGGCCGCAGATTTAGCAAATTAAACAGAATAAAATATCTTTATTTATCTGTTAAATCAGTTTAATCTTTTGCTAATATTAAATCTATGATCAGTATAATTGTTGCTGTAGGAAAAAATAGAGAAATTGGTAGGAAAAACCAGCTGCTTTTTGATATTCCAGAAGACATGCAAAGATTTAGGGATGTAACTAGAGGTCGTACGGTAGTAATGGGTGAGAAGACTTTTCAGTCGATTGGAAAACCCTTGCCTGATAGAAAAAATATCGTGGTAACTTTGAATAAAAATTATAAAGCTAAGGGCTGTGAAACTAGATATTCTTTGGAAAAAGTTTTGAAAGAAGCAAAAAAAATGGACGAAGAAATTTTTGTAATCGGTGGGGGACAGATTTATAAATTGTCACTTCCCTATGCTGATAAACTGTATATTACTGAGGTAGAAGCTAGCGTGTCTGATGCTGATACTTATTTTCCGGATTATTCTGAATTTAACAAAGTTGTTTATGAACGTGATTCTGGTGATGATAATTATAAGTATAAATTTTTGGAATTAATACGCGGATAAAGCGGATGAATATGCGGATTGGGCGGATAAATTTAAATAAAATGAAAAAGAATAAGGGAAAATTAATTGTGATTGATGGCTCGGATGGTTCGGGTAAAACAACCCAATGGGATTTATTAAAAAAGAGGTTTAAAAAAGAGAAAATACCTTATTTTGTAGTGGATTTTCCTATATACAAAAGTTTTTTTGGTAAATTTATAAAAAAATATTTATATGGAGAATTTGGTGATCCCAAAAGATTAAATCCCTATTATTCTTCTTTTCCTTATGCCTTGGATCGTTTTTTATATAGAGAAAAAATTGATAAAGCTTTAAAAGAAGGCAGAGTAGTTTTAACTAATAGATACGTAGCTTCTAATGAAATTTATCAAGGAGCAAAATTAAATAATAAAGAAGAAAAAGAAGAATATTTAAAATGGATAAATAAATTTGAATATGAAATATTAAAATCGCCGAAACCAGACTTAATGATATATTTGTTTGTACCAGTAGAAATTTCTAAAAATTTATTAGAAAGACGAGCAAGTGAAAATAAAAATAGAAAAATTGATAAGCATGAAAGTAGTTTTGAATATCAAAAAAAAGTTGTTAAAAATAGTAAATACTTGTGCAATAAATATAAATATTGGGAATTAATTAATTGTATTGAAAATAAAAAATTATTAAGTAAAAAAGATATACACGAAAAGGTTTGGCAAGAAGTTAGAAAAGTAATTTAATTTATGTCTCAGGCTTCTTTAATAATCATTTCAGGACCACCTTGTACCGGCAAAACAACTTTGGGAGAAAAAATAGCTAAAGAATTTAATATACCCTTTATTAATAAAGATAGCATAAAGGAATTGTTATTTGATAATTTAGGTTGGAGCGACAGAGAATGGTCAAAGAAATTAGGTAGGACGAGTTATGGTATTTTGTATTATTTAATTGAGTCATTACTAAAAGTTAATATACCTTTTATTATTGAAAGTAATTTTAAGCCAAAGTTTGATAATAAAAAATTTGAAGAGTTAAAAGCAAAATATAATTTTCAAATTTTACAAATGTTATGTATGACAGAAGATAGTGTTTTATTAGAAAGGTTTAAAAAGAGATCTGAGTCAGTAGAAAGACATCCTGGTCATGTTGATAATAAAAATTACGATGAATTTAAAGATATTTTATTAAAAGGGAAGCACAAGAAGCTAGATATTAGCGGTGATATTTTGGAAATAGATACGACTGATTTTAGCAAGATGAATTATAATAAAATATTTAAAGAGATAAGAAATAAAATAAATTAATTTTTATGTCAAAATACGAAACAATTATAGGCCTAGAAATTCACGTGCAGCTGAAAACAAAATCGAAAATGTTTTGTAGCTGTGCCAATAAAGAAGCAGAACCAAATTCAAATATTTGTCCTATTTGCATGGGTCATCCAGGAACTCTGCCGCGAGCTAATAAACAAGCCATTGATTGGACTATTATGACAGGGCAGGCGTTAGGTTGTAGTATTGGCAAGCCTAAAAAAAATGAAGATGATATTGTCATTTCTAAATTTGATAGAAAAAATTATTTTTATCCGGATTTACCCAAAGGCTATCAGATATCCCAGTATGATATGCCACTTTGTAATGGTGGAGAATTAGAAATAAAAATAGGTGATAAGGTCAGAAAACTAGAGCTAGAGAGAATTCATTTAGAAGAAGATGCGGGCAAATTAATGCACTCTAACAATGGTGAAAGTCTAGTTGATTATAATAGAGGCGGAGTACCTTTAATGGAAATTGTTACCAAACCTTGTTTTAGAAATCCAGAGGAGGCTAAATTATTTTTACAAGAATTAAGAAAATTATTACGCTATTTAAACGTTTCTAACGCTGATATGGAAAAAGGGCAATTGCGTTGCGATGCTAATATATCACTGCGACCGCAAGGTGAAGAAAAATTATATCCAAAGACGGAAATAAAAAACATAAACTCGTTTAAGGCTGTTTATGAGGCGTTAGTTTATGAATTAAAGAGGCAAGAAGGTATGTGGGAAGAGGGTAATATTCCAAGTGTGCAAGCAACGAGAGGTTGGGTTGATGCCTTGAGAGAAACAGTAGAGATGAGAACTAAAGAAGGGGCAGCAGATTATAGGTATTTTCCAGAACCAGATCTCCCCTACTTCGAATTTAATAAAAATTATTTAGAAAAATTAAAAAAAGATTTACCAGAATTGCCAAAAGAAAAAGAAAAAAGATTTATAGAACAATTTAAATTAAATGAAAAAGAAGTTCAGGTTTTAACTTCTAGTATCTTATTAGCAGATTTTTTTGAAAATTCTTTAAGTGAAGCTAGAGAATGGTACACAAGCAGAGAAGGAAAAAGTGATATGCCTGAGGAAGAATATTTTAAATTAGCTAAATTAATTTCTGGCTGGCTTTCTTCAAAGCTGCTAGCTTCATTAAATGAATCTGGCCAGGATATAGCCGATTGCAAAGTAACTCCGGAAAATTTTGCTGAACTGATCTCTCTACTTTATACTAATAAAATAGGCAGTAAGGTAGCACAAGATGTTTTAAAAATTATGTTTGAGAAAGGCTCTGATCCATCGCAAGTTGTTGAAGAACAAGGTTTATCTCAGGTAAGTGATGAAGGAGAGTTAGATCAAATAATTGAAAAAGTTATACGTGATAACGAAAAACCAGTAGCAGATTATAAGGCTGGTAATGGAAATGCTATTCAGGCTTTAATCGGTAAGGTAATGGCGGGAACGAAAGGAAAAGCTGATCCAGCGGTGGCTGCTAAAATTTTAAAGGAAAAGCTGGCTGAATAATAAAGTAATTAACATTTTAATTTTTATATCTCTTGTTATAATGAGAACCTAGCAAGAGATTTTTAATTTAATTTTTAAATATGCCAGTCTAGAGAGGCTGGTACTACAATATAATTTTCTATGCAAAATTTAGATAGTGAAAATATAGTTCCGGAAATATTAAAAAGATCTGGTTTTGCTAAGCTTAATCCAGTGCAGCAATTAGCAGTTGATAATGGTTTGCTGGATAGTGCGAATCAAGTCGTCTCAGCTTCAACTGCTTCTGGTAAAACATTAATAGCGGAAATTGCTACTTTGAATGCAGTTCGGCGGGGCAAAAAAGTTGTTTTTATTATGCCCCTTAAGGCCCTAGCTTCAGAGAAATTTGAAGATTTTAAGAAAAAATATGAATCACTTGGTTTACGAGTGGCTATGTCTATTGGCGATTATGATCGAGGTGAAACTTGGTTAGCTAATTTTGATTTAATTATTTGTACTTCAGAGAAACTAGATTCACTGTTGCGGCATGGGTTAGAATGGATTAGTGACATCGGATTAGTTATTGTTGATGAAATTCATTTATTGGGCACTTCCGGGCGAGGGGCAACACTAGAAATGGTTTTAACTAGACTTCGCCAGAAAATTTCACCAGAAGTTTTGGGCCTATCTGCTACTATTAGTAATTATGAAGAGCTAGCTTCGTGGTTATCGGCTAAACCAATAAAATCCGACTGGCGACCGGTAAAATTATATAAAGGTGTGTCTTATGGTAAGGTAGTAGATTTCAAACCGGAATATACGATGAATATTAGAGAGGAAGGTATTTTTGGTTTAATAAAGGATACAGTCGAGCAAGGTAAGCAAGCCCTAGTGTTTGTTTCCTCAAGAAGAAATGCGGAAAGTGCGGCTGAGCAGTTTGGTCAAATTGTAGTAGAAAATTTGAAATTAGATGGAAATCAAGAATTAGAAAAGATTGCTGGAACGGCTCAAAGATCATTAGAAAAATCTAGTAAACAATGTAGAAGATTAGCTAAGTGTATTAGAATGGGTACAGCTTTTCATCATGCAGGATTATTATATAATCAAAAAAAATTAGTAGAAGATAGTTTTAAAAATAAAAAAATAAAAATTATTGTTTCGACACCAACGCTAGCCTGGGGAGTGAATCTACCAGCTTCGAGAGTTATAATTCGAGATCTAAAGCGATTTAGCATGGGTTATGGTATGGCTTGGATTCCAGTGATGGATGTGGAACAAATGTGTGGTCGGGCGGGTAGACCTCAATATGATAGCGAAGGGCAAGCTATTTTAGTGGCTAAAAATGATCGAGATACAGATTATATTTGGGAAAATTATATCAATGGAGAAACAGAAAAGATAAATTCTCAGTTAGGGGATCCATCGATTTTGCGTACTCATGTATTAGCTCTAATTGCTGGGGAAGTTATAAAAACCAGAGAAGATTTATCAGGATTTTTTGAGAAAACATTTTTAGCTCATCAAGCGACTGATATGTATTCTTTTGAAGAAAATTTAGATAGTATATTAGAGCAATTAGAACAATTCGGATTTATTTGTAGAGACCAGACAGGTTTATCCCCTACAAAAATAGGCAAGAGAGTCTCAGAATTGTATATTGATCCGGTATCGGCTAATCATATAATATTTAATTTTCAAAAAGCTTCAAGCAGAGAAGCAATTTCTGATTTTGCTTGGCTACATATGATGTCAGGTTGCGTAGAGGCTTCTCCCCTGCTGCATATTAATAAAAAAGATTGGAAGTGGATAGAGAAAGCTTTACTAAAAGAAGAACCCTGGTTACTACAAAGTGCACCGGATACTTTTTCTGAAGAGTATGGAAATTATTTAGAAGGTATTAAGACTGCTCAATTATTTTCTGAGTGGATTGATGAAAGGTCAGAGGATTTTCTGTTAGAGAAATTTGGGATGACTCCGGGAGAACTGCGAGCTAGGATTGAAACTCTCGATTGGCTTTTCTATGCTGCCACTGAATTTAGTAGAATGCTGCCGGGATTTTTATGGAGCAAAGAGTTACGGAAAATGAGAACGAGGATACTTTATGGAATTAGAGAAGAATTATTACCATTAGTTAAAATTAAAAATATTGGTCGAGTAAGAGCCAGAAAATTATTTAATACTGGAATTAAAAAACCGTCTGATATAAGAAAAGTTGATAATCAAACTTTAGGTAAAATAATAGGGTTTAAAGTAGCAGAGAATATTAAGAAGGATTTATTAAATTAATTGTGGATAACTTTTCAAATACGTATGTGTTATAATAAAAATAATTAATTAATAAAATAAAAAAATAATGAAAAAATTAGCTTTTGTTATAGCAGTAACTTTGGGCTTGTTGGCTACCATAGGTTCAGCTTCGGCTGCCACACTTAGTGGAATAGACCAAGCTACTTCAACCATAAGCCAATTACAACCTGCCTCTAGTATTACTTACAATGAAGAGTTGGTAGTTAATAATACTGGTCGCTTTAATTCTGTTTATATTGGTAAACAGGGTACAGGTGGTGTTACTTTCTTTAATGGTACTATTGTAAATAGTACTACTAATGATGGTGTGGATAATCCTGTTACCTTTGGTGATAATGTCAGAATAGATGGCCGTGTATTTCGTGGTTTGAACTATGGACCAGGCCTGGGAGATGATATGCCTTTTATTATTAATGATGATGTGCAGATAACTGGAACTCTAACCTTAGCCAATAATAGTGATGATACTAGTACAGTTACTGTTGGTGATATTACTTCAGTTTTAGCTGGTGATGGTATTTCTGTATCTAATGGATCTTCTGGTGATGCTATTGTATCAGTAGCTGATGGAGGGATAAATACTGCTAGGCTTGCTGATGATGCTGTAACTGGTGATAAAATTGCTGATAATTCTAATATAACTGCAGCTTCTTATTCTTATAATTCTGCACAGACGAGGTATTTATCTGTTTCCGGGTATGGCTTTATACCTAATAATGAGACTGATACTTATGCTAAAGCAAGTGGTGTTCTTAGTACAACAGATGATTCTTTTTCGTCGCCTGTAGATTTTCCTAATGGAGCTATTATAACGGGGATGACAGTAGATTATTATAATAACGTACCAGATGAGAATATGAATTTTGCGTTAGCAAGAAGTAATAATAAAAGTACTACTGAGACAATAGCCTCTATTGTTCCTACTACTAATTTAGGATCATGGAGAGAGGCCTCAGCTACTTCCATTTCTAATGCCATTATTGATAATAGCCAATATTCTTATTATATATTTGTAAATTTTAGTGCTTCGAGTGCAGATATGCGGTTAGGTGGTGTTACAATTAGTTATACAGTTGATAATCCTCTTCCGTAGATATTCCTGATTAATTGAAAAAACACGAGACTACAGTCTTGTGTTTTTTATTTGTCTGAAAATATTTTCACTAGTTTTTCAGCTTCCTTATAATTTTCTACCCATTTGATCCTTTTATTCTTCAAAAACCAAGTATCTTGTCTCCTAACATATTGATGAGTCCTATATTTTATTTTTTGAATAGCTTCTTTTAAAGTTATTTTCTTATTTAAATATTCCTCTATTTCTTTATATCCAATGCCAGACATAGCAGGTAAATTGGATGGATATTTTTTCATTAATTTTTTAGTCTCATTAATTAATCCTTTCCCTAGCATTTCATCAACGCGCTTATCAATTTTTTTATAAAGTTTTTTCCTGGGCAGTTTTATTCCAATTTGTAGGGCATTAAATAATTGTTTGCCCTTTTTATTTTGTTCGGAATATTTCTGGCCAGTCTGTTTACAGATCTCGATAGCTCTAATCAGTCTTCTTTTATTATTTTTATCTATTCTTCTTGCACCCTCGGGATCTAATTTTTTAAGAATAGAAAATAATTTTTCCTTACTCATAGCATCTAACTTTTTTCTTAGAGCCATATCAGACTTCACTTTAGGGATATTTAAATTATCAACTAGGGTCTTAATATATAATCCAGTACCACCAACTAGAAAAGGAACCTTACCTCTATTCAAAATATCATTAATTACTTTTAGAGTGTCTCTTTTATAATTTGCCACTGAATATTCTGTGTCAGGATTTATTATATCGATCATGTAGTGGGGTATGCTATTTACATCGCCATAATAAAATTTATCGATGTCTTGATTCATGATTCTCGATTCATGATTCTCGATTCTAATTTTACCAGTAGCTATATCCATTTCTCTATAAATCTGTCTAGAATCAGCTGATACAATTTCTCCATTATACTTTTTAGCCAATTTCAAAGAAAGGCTGGTTTTGCCAGAGCTGGTAGGTCCTAGAATAACAATAAGCGGAGGTAAGTTATTATTAGAAATTTTATATTGAGTTTTAGTCATTTATTAGTAATTAGTAATTAGAAATTTAAGGTATTTTTATCACATAATTTTACTTTTGGGAAATAGTATTATTTTTTTATTGACACATTTTTTATTTTATATATTATATAAGCATGCGAAAAGTAATATCGCCTTCCTTTTTTGTTAAATAATTTACATCAGAAAAAGCGCTTTTTATATTTGCGCTATTTTTTAGTATCCCCAAACTTCCTAATTTAGTTTATTTATTTCTTTATTATAATCTAATGCTTCAAGAAACAAAACGTAAGTATTTAAATCAAAGTAATCAAAAAATCTTTGATCTACCTAATTTAATTGAGGTTCAACTTAATTCTTATGACTGGTTTTTGAAAGAAGGATTAAAAGAGCTATTTTCAGAGATATCGCCAATTTTAGATTTTACTGAAAAAGCCTTAGAACTTAATTTTTTAGATTATTCTTTCGATGATCCAAAGTACGATGAAGTAGAAGCCAAATCAAGAAATGCAACTTTTGAAGCAGCCTTGCGCGTGAAAGTACAGCTTACCAATAAACAAACAGGAGAAATCAAAGAGCAGGAAGTATATTTGGGTGAATTTCCTTTAATGACAGAGAGAGGAACATTTATTATTAATGGAGTAGAGAGAGTAGTGGTGAGTCAGATTATAAGATCTCCAGGAGTATTTTTTACTTCCAATATTTCCAAAGGAGAAAAACATTTTGGGGCAAAAGTGATTCCAAATCGTGGTGCTTGGCTTGAATTTGAAACTGATTCTAATGGAGTAATATATGTAAAAATAGATAGAAAGAGAAAAGTTCCCGCAACTTCACTATTGCGTGCTTTTGGTTATGGAACTGATAAAGAAATTTTACAAATTTTTAAAGATATAGATACTGATCCTAATAGAAAATATATTAAAACAACTATTGGGAAAGATGTGGCCCATAATTCAGACGAAGGATTTATTGAAATATATAGGAGAATTAGACCAGGCGATTTAGCAACAGCTGACAATGCTAAATCATTAGTACAAGGAATGTTTTTTAATTTGGATCGTTATGATTTGGGTGAAGTGGGACGATTTAGAATGAACCAGAGACTTGAACAAGATATTGTTATAAATGAAAAAAATAGAATTTTTAAAAAGGAAGATTTAGTAGCTATTTTAAAAGAAGTTATTCGACTTAATATTACTCAAGGTGAACCAGACGATATTGATCACTTGGGCAACAGAAGGATTAGAGCAGTTGGAGAGTTAGTACAAAATAAAATGAGAATTGGGCTAGCACGTATGGCTAGAATTGTGAAAGATAGAATGAGTACTATAGATATTAATACAATTACTCCAGCTCAAATTGTAAACGCTAGACCAATAATTGCTTCTATTAGAGAATTTTTTATGACTTCTCAGTTGTCGCAATTCATGGATCAGACTAATCCAATGTCTGAGCTTGAGCACAAGAGAAGATTATCAGCTATGGGTCCTGGAGGTCTATCTCGTGAGAGGGCTGGTTTTGATGTTCGTGATGTGCACCGAACTCATTATGGCAGAATATGTCCAATTGCAACTCCTGAGGGTCCAAATATCGGATTAGTAAACCATTTAGCCAGCTATGCCAAATTAAATAAATATGGTTTTATTGAAACTCCTTATAGAAAAGTGTTAAGAGAAATTAAGAAAAAGGATTTTGATAAAGCAGAGGGAGAAATTATTTATAAAAAAGGAGTAATTGATCCAAAGTCAGGTAAGACCGTAATTAAAGGTGATACCAAATTAACTGCTCAAGATGTTAAAATTATAAAGAGATTAGATATAGACGCTATTCAATTAAGATCTAGAGTAACTGATGATATAGAATATTTAGATGCTCCAACTGAAGAAAATAAAGTAACCGCGCCAGCTACTACTCCTATTGATGGAAATGGCTATTTTATTAACAGCAGAGCTGAAGTCAGAATTAAAGGAGAACCGGCTATTGAGGCTACAGGTAAAATAGAATATGTAGATGTTTCTCCAAAACAAATTGTTTCAGTAGCTACAGCCTTAATTCCTTTCTTAGAACATGATGATGCTAACAGAGCCTTGATGGGTACAAATATGCAGAGGCAGGCAGTAGTATGCGTAAATCCTGATTCTCCAATTGTAGGTACTGGTATAGAAGAAAAGGCTGCTTATGATTCTGGAGCTTTAGTTATTTCTCATGCCTCTGGAAAAGTGTTGGAAGTTGATGCTAGTCATATAAAAATATTGGAAGATAGTGGTAATGTTAAAGAATACCAATTACATAATTTTAATCGTTCTAATACTTCAACTTGTATAAATCAACGTCCTCTAGTCGATGTAGATGATATTATTAAAAAAGATCAGGTTATAGCTGATGGCATGACAGATCATGGAGAATTAGCTTTAGGACAAAATATGGTAGTTGCTTTTATGTCTTGGGGTGGAGGTAATTTCGAAGATGCTATATTAATTTCTGAAAAAATTGTTCAGGGAGACTATTATACTTCTATTCATATCTCAGATTTTTCTGTTGATGTCCGAGATACAAAGCTTGGGCCAGAAGTTGTGACTCGTGATATTCCTAACGTTGGAGAAGAAAAATTAAAAGATTTAGATGAGGAAGGAATTATTCGTGTCGGAGCAGAAGTTTCCTCGGGAGATATTTTAGTAGGTAAAATTACTCCCAAAGGCGAAACTGAATTAACAGCTGAAGAGAGATTGCTCAGAGCAATATTCGGAGAAAAAGCTCGTGATGTTAGGGATACATCACTATATCTCGAACATGGGGAAAGAGGGAAAGTAGTAGATATTAAAGAATTTTCACGTAAAAATGGTGATAAGCTTTCAGCTGGGGTAATAAAAACACTTCAAATATCCATAGCTCAATCTAGAAGAGTTCAGGTAGGAGATAAAATGGCTGGTCGTCATGGTAACAAAGGTGTTATTTCAAAGGTAGTTCCAGTAGAGGATATGCCTCATTTATTAGATGGAACTCCAGTTGATGTTATTTTAAATCCTTTAGGTGTAGCCTCTCGTATGAATCTTGGTCAGATATTGGAGACTCATCTTGGGTGGGCTGCTAAAAAATTAGGTTATAAAGTAGCTACCCCTGTTTTTGAAGGTGTGTCAGAAGAACAAATTAAAGAAGAATTAGTAAAAGCGGGTTTTCCTGAAGATGGCAAAGTACAATTGCAAGATGGTAGGACTGGAGAAAAATTTACTGAAAAAACAACAGTTGGTGTTATGTATATTTTAAAGCTACATCACTTAGTAGAAGAAAAAATTCATCAAAGATCAATTGGTCCATATTCTCTAGTTACTCAACAGCCTCTTGGTGGTAAAGCGCAGTTTGGTGGTCAGAGATTCGGAGAAATGGAAGTTTGGGCTCTGGAAGCTTATGGTGCAGCACATATTTTACAGGAAGTATTAACAATTAAATCTGATGATGTATTAGGCCGATCTAAAACCTATGAATCAATAATTAAAGGTGAAACTATAAAACCGCCAAATATTCCAGAATCTTTTGGAGTTTTGATTAAAGAATTAAAGAGTTTAGCCCTAGATGTAGAAATGGTAGGTCAAAAAGTGATTAAAGAAGTTGAAGAGAAAGATAAAAATGAAAATCTAGTTGAAGAAAAATAAAAATTAATTATTTTTCATAGCTGTTTCCTAATTAAATTAATAAAAATTAATTTATATATTATGTATCCAACAGATTTTAAAGCTTTAAAATTAAAACTTGCTTCACCAGAAGTTATTTTATCGTGGTCTCACGGTGAGGTAAAAAAGCCTGAAACAATAAACTACAGAACTCAACGGCCAGAAAAAGACGGACTTTTTTCTGAAAGAATTTTTGGTCCCACTAAGGATTGGGAATGTTATTGCGGTAAATATAAAAGAATACGTTATAAAGGAATAGTGTGTGATAAATGTGGAGTTGAAGTTACCCGTGCTATTGTTAGAAGAGAGAGAATGGGCCATATAAAATTAGCAGCGCCAGTTAGTCACATCTGGTTTCTAAGAGGAGTACCTTCTAAAATTGGTTTATTATTAGATCTATCAGTTAAGAATTTAGAGAAAATTATTTATTTTGGTAGTTATATAATTACGCAAGTAGATTATGATGCCAAAGAAAAAGCTTTAAATGAAATAAAAGAAGAATTAAAATCTAAAAAGAAAATCATTGATAAAGAATATAATGATAAAATTAATAAGTTAAAAACCGAAGGGGGCAATAAGATTGATGATAAAATAGTTACTCTGAGCGAAGAAAAAATTGCTAAAGTTGAAAGGCTAGAAAAATCTTTTAATGAAGAAAAGAAAAATTTAGAAGGGATTGAGAAATTAGCCATTATCTCAGAAATTCTTTTTAGAGATTTGTCTCTGAAGTATGGTCATGTTTTTCAGGCTAGTATTGGAGCGGAAGCTATTTATAAAGTTTTAAAAGAAATCGATTTAGAAAAATTAGCTAAATTTTTAGAAGAAAAAGCCAGAAATACATATTCCCAAGAAAAGAAAAAAATTAAAAAAAGACTCAACCTTGTTCGTAATATGATTAGAGCGGGTGTTCGGCCAGAATGGACAATTTTGACCGTTATTCCGGTTCTTCCGCCAGACTTGAGACCAATGGTTCAGCTTGATGGTGGAAGATTTGCTGCTTCAGATTTGAATGATTTATATAGAAGAGTAATTAATAGAAATAATCGTCTAAAGAGATTAATAGAACTTAATGCTCCTGAAGTTATTTGTCGTAACGAAAAGAGAATGTTACAAGAAGCGGTTGATGCTTTAATTGATAACACTTCAAGATCTGGAAAAGAAATTACCTCTACAGCTCAGAAGAGGCCACTAAAATCCCTAGCGGATATGTTAAAGGGTAAACAAGGTAGATTTAGACAGAATCTTTTAGGTAAGAGAGTAGATTATTCTGGACGTTCAGTTATTGTAATTGGTCCAGACTTAGATCTATCAGAATGTGGAATTCCAAAAATTATGGCGCTAGAGCTATTTAAACCTTTTGTTATTAATAAATTAATACAATCTGGTTCGGCTCACAATGTAAGATCTGCTTCAAAATTAATAGAAGAAGGTAAAGACGAAGTATGGGATATATTAGAAGAAGTTATTCAGAATAAATATGTCTTATTAAATCGTGCTCCTACTCTACATAGACTTGGAATTCAAGCTTTTCGTCCGAGGTTAATTGAAGGCAAGGCAATAATGATTCATCCAATGGTTTGTAGTGCTTTCAACGCTGATTTTGATGGTGATCAAATGGCTGTTCATCTTCCTCTAACTCCGCAAGGGCAAGAAGAAGCAAAGAATATTATGGCTTCTGTCCAAAATCTTTTAAAGCCAGCCACTGGTGCTCCTGTTACCACTCCTTCTCAAGATATAGTTCTTGGTTGCTATTATATTACTAATATAAAAACGGGAGTTTGCGGAGAAGGAAAATGTTTTAGTAATGCTGATGAGGCTATTATGGCTTATGAGAATGGATTTGTGGATGTTAGGGCTAAAGTTAAAGTTAATATTAATGATGAATATATTGAAACGTGTGTAGGTCGGGTTATTTTTAATAAAATTTTACCGAAAGAATATCCTTTTTTAAATAAACTTTTAGATAAAAAAACATTATCCAAATTGATTAGTGAAATGATCTTTAAGTTTGATAAAGAGATTGTTGTTAGGTTGGTTGATAATATTAAGAAAATTGGTTTTAAATATCTTTCTTATGCTGGATTATCTTGGGGAATGGATGATTTAGTAATACCTGATGAAAAGAAAAGTCTTATAGATATTGCTAGTAAGGAAGTTGAAAAATTAAGGCAACAGTTCAAGGCTGGTCTTTTAACAGATGAGGAAAGATATATCAAGATTATTGAAACTTGGGCTAAAGTTAAAAATGATATTTCAGATCATGTTACAGATACACTGGATAACTATGGTTCAGTACATTATATGGTTGAATCTGGAGCAAGAGGTTCTTGGCCTCAGATTGTTCAGATGTGCGGTATGAGAGGATTGATGGCTGCACCATCTGGAAAGACTATTGAGCTACCGGTTAAAAATAGTTTTAAAGAAGGATTAGGTGTATTAGAATATTTTATTTCTACTCATGGTGCCAGAAAAGGTTTAACTGATACAGCTCTTCGTACTGCTAATGCTGGATATCTTACTCGTCGTTTGATTGATGTAGCTCAGGACATGATTATTCACGAAGAAGATTGTGGCGATTTAGAAGGAGCAGAGATATCCAGAGCAGATGATGAAGAGATGAATGAAAAAATGTCTGAACGTATCTTAGGAAGATATGCAGCGGCTGATGTTGTTGATGATAAGGGAGAAGTTATTATAAAAAGAGGGGAAATGATTAATAAAGAAACTACAATCAAGATAGATGAAAAAAGAATCGATTCTGTAAAAGTAAGATCAGTAATGAATTGTAAATTAGCATCTGGTATTTGCAAGAAATGTTATGGCTGGGATTTGGGTCGAAATAAAGTAGTAGATTTGGGACAAGCAGTAGGTATTATAGCGGCTCAGTCTATTGGTGAACCTGGAACACAGCTTACTATGCGTACTTTTCACACTGGTGGTGTAGCAGGCGAGGGTGATATTACTCAAGGTTTACCCAGAGTTGAGGAGTTATTTGAAGCTAGGGGAATAAAAGAGCCAGCTTTAATTGCTGAAATAAGCGGGAAAGTGCATATTGAGGATGATAAAGGCAATAAAATAGTTAGAATAGTATCTTCTAGAGTTAAAGATGACATAGTGCAAATAGAGAAAAATGATAAAATAAAAATTAAAGATAATGAAAAAGTAACTGAAGGGAAAATTTTATTAGTTAAAGGAAGAGAGAAAATAAAAGCTAAAACTGACGGTAGAGTAAAATTAAATAAAGATGAATTAGTAGTTAAGTATGATGGAGTTATTGAGAAAAAGTATGTTCTTTCTGCTCAGGCAATATTATGGGTTAAGTCAGGAGACGAAGTAATTAGTGGTCAGCAAATGACCGAAGGAAGGGTTGATATACAAAAACTCTTTCAGTTAGGTGGCAGATCTGCTGTTCAAAAATATATTTTAAAAGAGGTTCAATATATTTATTCAAGCCAGGGTCAAGATTTGAATGACAAACACGTAGAGCTAATTATTAGAAGAATGCTTTCTTGGGTAAGAATTGTTAAAGCAGGTGATAGTAATTTTTTATCTGGAGATGTTATTGATAGAATTAAATTTAGGAAATCTAAAGAAGAATTAACAGAAGCTGGAAAAATTCCGCCAGAAGGTGTAGAAGTTTTACTTGGTATAACTAAGGCATCATTAGCTACAGAGAGTTTCTTATCTGCTGCTTCTTTCCAAGAAACTGCAAAAATATTAATTGATGCAGCTATTACTGGTAAGCAAGATGAACTAAAAGGACTCAAAGAAAATGTTATTATTGGTAAATTAATTCCAGCCGGAACTGGTTTTAGAAAGTAATTGATTCAATATTTGATTTAAAAATCCCCTCTAGTTTAAGAGGGGATTTTTGTTTAGGTAATAAGATAGAGATTTTTTTATAAAAATTGTAACCAAATTTATAAACAAAAACAGCACTTATTAAAATTTACAAAAGTTGACTATCAGGTCTTTTAAGTATAA
Organism: uncultured bacterium; assembly: GCA_963746775.1. Lineage (GTDB taxonomy): Bacteria > Patescibacteriota > JABMPQ01 > JABMPQ01 > CAVVCK01 > CAVVCK01. The sequence goes on along the minus strand of CAVVCK010000001.1, from coordinate 247,734 downwards.
AATTAATGAAAAGAGAGGTAATTTTTAATTATGGCTAAAAGAAAAAGGAATAATAGTTCAAATTATAGTCGAAGAAGGAGAAAATCATTTTTTAAACTTAATCAAAAACAAAAAAAAGATATTTTGATTGTTCTTTTTTTTGGTTTATCTTGCATACTATTTCTTTCAATGATAAATATTGCTGGTAGGCTAGGAGATTTTTTGAAAGAATACTTAAGGTATGGATTAGGATATCAAGCCTATATTATGCCACTTATATCTCTGGGTATCTGTCTTTTTTTATTCAGAGAAGGAAGAGAAAAAAAACCTAAAAAAGTGAAAGATGAGGATGATAATAATGAAGAGGAGAATGAAGAACAACCAAAAAGAAGTTACAAATATAGTAATCGTTGGACAAGATTAGTTGGCTTGTTTTTATTTGTAATTAGCCTTTCTTCTTTATTACACTTACTTTATTCATCCGAACAGGCTCATTTGGCGGCTAGTGAGGGCAGAGGAGGAGGATATTTAGGGTTAGGCTTTACTTATCCATTTCAGGCATTAATGGGATTCTGGGCTACTTTATTTTTGTTTTTAACCCTATTTACAATAAGTTTAATTTTAATATTTAATTTATCCTTTTCGGATATCTGGAAGAGTATTTTATTAATAAAAGATAATATTATCCTTTTATTAGGCAAAGTTAAATCAAAAATGCTTTTAGATAAAAAATTAGAAATTACAGGACTTTCTTTTAATAATAGTACTACTAATACAAATAGTGATTCTGACCAAAATATTGATGAATTTACTTTAAAAAACAAAAGGGAGCCAAATATTGATTTAAAAACTAAAAAATTAACTGATGAAAGTGAAGATGTTAATACTGAAGAAATGACAAAAACAAGTAATTGGAAGCCCTATTCAGCAGATTTATTAGATAAACAAACCTCTCTGCCAACCAGTGGAAATATTAATGAAAATGTTGATGTCATAAAAAATACCTTTGAAAATTTTGGCTTAGATGTCTCTATGGAAGGGGTTAATGTTGGACCGACTGTTACTCAATATACTCTAAGGCCGGCGGAGGGAGTTAAGCTTAGTAAAATAATTGCTCTGCAGAATGATTTGGCCTTAGCGCTGGCTTCACATCCAATCAGAATAGAAGCACCTATCCCTGGCAAGTCTTTGGTAGGCATTGAAGTCCCTAATCAAAATGTAGCCATTGTACGTTTCAAAGAAATGTTAGAAAGTGATGAATTTACCAATAGAAAATCTTCTTTAACTATGCCTTTGGGGCGAGATGTTTCTGGTAGAGTAATTATTTCAGACTTGCTTAAAATGCCTCATTTATTAATATCTGGGGCTACCGGTTCTGGAAAATCTATTTGCTTAAATTCAATTATATTATCCTTTTTATATCAAAATTCTCCGGATAATTTAAGATTTATTTTAGTTGATCCTAAAAAAGTGGAAATGACTAGCTATAATGGTATACCTCATTTACTAACACCAGTTGTTACTGAAGTAGATAAAATTGTTAATTCGCTAAAATGGCTAGTAGCTGAAATGGAGCGAAGATTAAAATTATTTTCCGAGAGAGGTAGTCGAGATATCGCTTCATATAATCATAAATTAAAAGACAAAAAGTTACCTTATTTAGTTTTAATTATTGATGAATTAGCTGATTTGATGGCAGTAGCTTCTAACGAAGTTGAAGCTTGTATTGTAAGATTAGCCCAGATGTCTAGAGCTTCCGGCATACATTTGATTTTGGCAACCCAGCGGCCCTCGGTTAATGTAATTACTGGGTTAATTAAGGCTAATATTATTTCTCGTATTGCTTTTGCTGTAGCTTCTCAAATAGATTCAAGAACAATCCTAGATATGTCGGGTGCTGAAAAATTATTAGGCAATGGTGATATGTTGTATATAGATTCTGAAATTGGCAAGCCTAGAAGAATACAAGGTGTTTATGTTTCAGAGAAAGAAATTAGAAATGTTACTGGTTGGATTAAAGAGCAAGGAGAGCCTGAATATAGGGAAGAAATTCTAGAAAAAAAATCATCTTTAGTTAATGGATTATCTAGTGATGATATAGAAGACGATCTTTACGATGATGCTAAAATGATAGTAATACAAGCAGGTAAAGCTTCAGCTTCATATTTACAAAGGCGTCTCAGAATAGGTTATGCTAGAGCTGCCAGGTTGCTAGATATATTAGAAGATCAAGGTATAGTTGGGCCGGCCGATGGTGCTAAGCCGAGAGATATTCTAGCTGATAGTTTTAACCAGGAAAGTCAAGATAAGGAATCGAAAGATGAGAATGAACAAAATTTTGACTCAGTTAATTAAATTTTGAGATGTTTTATGAATAATAATTTTAAAATTAGAAAAGTAAAATCTACTCAGTCTTTGGGTGAGAAATTAGAAGCTGCCAGGAAAAGAAGGACTTCTTTATCATTAGAAGATATAGCAAAAAAAATAAATATTCAAAGAGAATATTTATATTATTTGGAGAAAGGCAAGTACGATAAACTACCGGCAGATGTTTATGTTCATGGCTATTTAAAAAGTTATGCTAAGTTTTTAAAAATAAACTTATCTTCAGTTCTTAAAATTTATAATAAAGAAAGAAATATAGAAAATAAAATTACTAATTTCAAACAAGATAAAAAAAAATTTATTACTTCGGTTCCTATTGTAGTAACTCCGCGTATGATTCAAATATTTTTTATTGTTTTAGTAACGTTTGGAATTGTTTTTTATTTATGGTATCAAGTAAGTGGCTTATCTCGCCCTCCAAAATTAGTTGTTTATAATTTAGATCAAGATAAAACTGTTAACGATGAAACTATTACAGTTTTTGGTCAATCTGATTTAGATTCTGATCTGACAATTAATGATCAGCCAATTTTTGTTGATTCAGAGGGAAATTTTAAAGAAACTGTTAGTTTACAGTCGGGAGTTAACATTCTAAGAATTGTGGCTACTAATAGATTTGAAAAAGAAAATGTTGTAGAAAGAAAAATTATGTATGATGCTCCGGAAGAATTAGTAGCTAAAAAAGATAATAATGAAAATGAGCAAGTAGAATCTTCTAAAAATAATGTAGAAAATAATAATAAAGAAATTTATTTGACAGTTTCCATAAAAGATAGGGCAACCTGGATTTACGTAAAAGAAGATAACAAAATAGCCTATTCTGGAACTATGTTGCCAGATTCGAAACAAGAATTCAGAGCCAAAGAAAATATAACCATATCTTCGGGAAAGGCTGATACTACTTATGTAAATTTTAATGGCGAAGATTTAGGAGCTTTGGGTAATACTGGAGAAGTTATTAGGGAAATGGCTTTTACTAGAGATTTAGTTCTTGAAAATTAAAATAAACTATTATAGTATTAAATAACCGATAATTTATAAATAACAATTAAAAAATGTCACAAAAAATTAAATCTGATAATTCAGATGCTAAAGTTAAAGCAGCTCAACATGCTATAGATGAGATAAAAGATAGATTTGGCGACGGTTCAATTATGAAATTAGGAGAAGTTAGAATTCAACAAATAGATTCTATTCCAACTGGTTCGATATCGCTAGATATTGCCTTAGGTATTGGTGGTGTACCTAGAGGCAGAGTAATTGAAATATTTGGTCCTGAGTCTTCGGGAAAAACTACTCTAACCCAACATATCATTGCTAATGTTCAAAAAAAAGGAGGATTGGCTGCTTTTGTTGATGCTGAACACGCACTGGATCCTGACTATGCTAGAAAAATAGGGGTTAATATTAATGATCTTCTTATCTCGCAACCAGAAACAGGAGAGCAAGCCCTAGAGATTGTAGAAACGCTTGTTCGTTCTAATGCTATTGATGTTGTTGTAATTGACTCTGTAGCAGCGCTTACTCCCAGAGCTGAAATTGAAGGTGATATGGGTGATTCTCATATGGGTTTGCAAGCGAGATTAATGTCACAAGCCCTAAGAAAGTTAACAGCGGCTATATATAAGTTAAAGACTTGTGTTATTTTTCTAAATCAGATTAGAATGAAAATAGGGATTATGTTTGGAAATCCCGAAGAAACTACCGGCGGCAAGGCCCTAAAATTTTATTCATCTGTTAGAATTGATCTAAGAAGAGCAGCTCAAATCAAAATGGGTGATAAGGTGATTGGCAATAGAGTGAAAGTTAAAGTTGTTAAGAATAAAGTTGCTCCTCCTTTTCAGACTACTGAATTTGATATTATGTATAATGAGGGAATATCACGAGAAGGAGATTTAATTGATACCGGAGTTTTATATAAAATTGTCAATAAAAAAGGATCTTGGTACATGTTTGGCAGTCATAAATTAGGTCAAGGTAGAGAGACAGCCAAAAAATACTTAAGAGAAAATCCAAAATTATCTTCTGAAATAGAAAAGAAAGTTTGGGAAGAAGTTATGAAGGAAAGAAAAAATAATTAGTTAGATACTCTTTCAATATAAATTTCTTTGGCCGTATTGATTTTAACTATATCGCCTTCTTTAATGAATAGCGGAGCTTTTATTTTGAAACCAGTTTCTAGCTCTATTTCCTTATCACTTGATTGGGCTGAGTTTCCTTTTGTGTCTGGTGGAGCGGAAATTACTTTAAAATTCATTTTGACGGGTAGGCTAATGCCTATAAAAGTTTCTTCATATTTTAAGACAGAGACCTCTGTATTTTCTTTTAAAAATTTTTCGTTAGAGCCTATTAGTTTTTTTGGTAAGAAAAATTGTTCAAAGGTCGTATTATCCATGAAGAAATATTTTTCTCCGTCTTTATAAAGAAATTGAGCTATGTTTTTTTCAAGATCTACCTCTTTAATAACATCAGATTGTTGGAAGGTATGCTTGACTATTTTACCAGAAATTAAATCTTTTAGTTTAGTTGACATAACCGGTCTTCTTTGAGCATTTCTAATAAAATCTTTTGATAAAACTTGGTAGAGATGACTCTCTAATTCTATCATTTGATTAGGTTTTAAGTCATTCATAGTAAGCATTTTTTTAAATTATAAAATAATAAGTAGCAGGATAATGCATTTAATATATATTATCTTACTAATTATTTCAATATTGCAATAATTTTTAAAGTATGTTAAGCTATGCTTTATAAAATAACTTAAATTAAGATAAATCAATGAATTATGAACTAGTTTGTATTCTTTCTCCAAAAATTAATGATCAGGAAGTTGAACAGGAAATTGGAAAAATAGATAAAATTTTATCTGAAAATAAAGTAGATAATTTTGAGAAAAATGTCTGGGGCAAGAAAGAGTTAGCTTATCCGATAGAAAAGTTTTTTGATGGTTATTATGTTCAATATAATTTTGAGTTAGCGCCTGTAATGATAGGTAAGATTGACAACAAATTAAAATTAGAAGAAAAAATTATTAGATTTTTAATTATCAAGCAAGAAGTGATAAAAGTTGAAAAACCAAAGGAAGAAAATAAAGAAGTAACAGAGGATGATAAGGTTAAAAAGAATAAGGTGCAAGACGTAAAAATTGAAAGGAAAAAAGAAGACGTAAAAAAAGATTTTGATGCAAGATTAGAAGAAGCTTTAGGTAAGGATTTAACTGATTAATAAAATTTAAAATATTATTAATTTAAAAATAAAAAGATGAATTTAAACAAAGCGATGATTATTGGTAATTTAACCAGGGATCCTGAAATGAGAACAACTCCTCAAGGCACAGCAGTTTGTTCTTTTGGGGTAGCTACAAATTTTGTTTGGAAAGATCAACAAGGTCAAAAACAAGAAAAAGTTGAATTTCATAATATTGTTGCCTGGAGAAGATTAGCTGAAATATGTGGTCAATATTTAAGAAAAGGAAGTAAAATATATATTGAAGGACGTCTTCAGACTAGAGAATGGGAAGGTCAAGATGGCAATAAAAGGCAAAGAACAGAAATTGTTGCTGAAAATATGATTATGTTAGATTCAAAAGGATCTTCTGGCTCCGTCAGAGAAACTCAAACAAATCAGGGAAATTATTCCTCAGAACCAGTAATTGATCAATCAAGTCAAAACCAAGAAATGGCTCCATCTACTGAGCCAACTAATGATAATTCCCCAGTATCAGACAATAATTCACCAGACAAAGAAGAAGTAAGTGTGGAAGACATTCCATTTTAATATATAATATAAATTTATATGGCTAATGAAATAATTAAGAAAAGATGTGAGCTTTGTGCTGAACAAATCAAACAAGTTGATTATAAGGATGTTACTCTTCTAAGAAGATTTGTATCTACTTATGGTAAACTTGTGACTGGCAAGAGAAGTGGAAATTGTTCAAAACATCAAAGAATGGTAACTAGAGCAGTTAAGAGAGCAAGATTTTTGGCATTGTTACCTTGTGCTGAAAGATAGCTTTTTAATTTTTCCATGAAAAATATAAAAATAAACAAAGAAATATTTAGAGGCTATGATTTACGTGGTGTAGTGGGTAAGGATTTAGATAAAGAAAAGGTAGAGATTTTAGGAAAAGCTTATGCCACCTGGCTTCTAAATAGAAGAATTTATGAATGTATAGTGGGCTATGATTCAAGAGAGTCGAGTCCTATTTTTTGTGAAGCCTTAATAAAAGGATTAACGGAATCAGGTATTACAGTCTATGATATTGGGATGACTTTGTCTCAAATTGTTTATTTTGCACCTTATTATTTCAGGACAAAGGGGGCAATTATGATTACAGCTTCTCATAATCCCCGAGAGTATAATGGATTTAAATTTGGCACGGGATATTCTGAGACAATGGTGCAGGAAGAAATTATTGATTTTAGAGAATTGGTTAATTCAGGTAAATTTAGAACGAAAGAGGTAGTAGGAAAACATATAAAAAAAGATATATTCAGTATTTATGAAGCAGATATTTTAAAAAGGGTAGATAAAATTAAAAATTTTAAAGTAGTAGTTGATGCTTGTGCAGCCACACCAGGATTATTTATGCCGAAAATTTTAAGAAAAGCTGGCCTGGAAGTAATCGAGCAGAATACTAAGCCTGATCCAACTTTTCCGGTTGGCGTAGCTGATCCAACAGAAGAGAAAGTACAAAAGCGATTAGCTGAGAGAGTAATAAAAGAAAAAGCTGATATGGGATTTTCTTATGATACTGATGGTGATAGATTAGGAATAGTTGATGAAAAAGGCAATATGATTTGGAATGATGCTCTGGTATCGTTATTTTCTAAAGATGTTTTGGATTTCCTTCCGGGAGGAAAAATAGTTTATAATGTTTTATGTTCAAAACAAGTAGATGAAGTAATAAAAAAATCTGGCGGAGTGCCTATTATGTGGAAAACTGGTCATTCTTTCATAAAAGCAAAAGTAAGTTCTAGTGGAGCTATCTTTGGCGGAGAGTTATCTGGTCATTTTTTCTTTGTGGATAATTTTTATGGTCATGATGATGGCGCTATGGCAACCCTAAGACTTTTATCTTATTTAACTAGGACCAGACAATCTTTAGGTGAGGCAATTCAGAAACTGCCCCAGTATATTTCTAGTCCGGAGATAAAAGTTGGCTGTCCTGATAATATAAAATTTAAATTAATTAGTGATAAAATAGGTAAAGATATTAAAAAATTATATCCTAAGGCAGATTATATAGAGATTGATGGAATTCGTATGGATACTGATAATGAAATGTTTGTTATCAGAGCTTCTCAGAATGGACCTTATTTAACTGTAAAGTTTGAAGCTAGGGAAAAACAGAAATATGATATTTTAAAGAAACAAATAAAAAAAATATTACAAAAATATAGTGAAATAGATTTTTCAGAAGGAGTAAATACTGAAGTGCTTGATTAAGGTATAATTTTAGCTTAAATTAATAAAAAAAAATAAGAAATGATATTCTTATTTTTTTATTTTTGTGTTATGGTATAGATAATAATAAAACAAATGAAAAATATTTTAATTTCTATTGCAATCGCTTTTTTTGTATTTATTTTTACTAATTCTGTGTCTGCGTCAGTAACTAATCAAATACAACCAGCGAATACGCAAGTTATTGATCAAGAATTACAAGTTTTAGGTACTGCCAGAGTTTATTCTCTTCGAGTCGGAACCCAAGGACATGGTGGCGTTACTTATTTTAATGGAACGATTATCAATGAAACTACCAATGTAGACACAGGAGCAGAAATACCTGTAACCTTTGGTGATGATGTTAGAATAGATGGCCAAGTTTGGCGTGGAGCAACTTCTGGCCCAGAAGCTAACGGGAATACTCCTTTTGTTATCAATGATAACCTAGAAATATTAGGTACCATTCAAGGATCAGATTTGATAGGAGTAAGTCAACTAACTACATCTAATACTGGATCATCAGGGCAAATATTATCACTTAATTCGAGTGGAGCACTAGAGTGGATAGATGGTAGCTCTGGATCTAGTAGTGAAATTACAGAAATTACTGCAGGATCAGGACTTAGTGGTGGTGGAACATCAGGTGCTGTGATTCTTAGTGTTTCTGGTGTCACATCTAGTATGATCACTGATGGAACTATAACTACGGCTGATATAGCTGATAATACTATAACAACGGCTAAAATTTTAAACGGAACAATAGCAGGTGCTGATTTGACATCAACTTATCAATCAGGTTCTGCTTATGATTCACGGTTTTTAAATGATGATACGAATGAGACAATGACGGGGTCATTGACTATTAATAATACTCTAACAGTAAGCTCTGGAACTAGTACTGGTATTACGGTGAGCGGTTCGCCTACTAGTTTGATTTCAGCTACTAATTCAGGTAGTGGAGTAAAAGCAATTTATGGTTATGCTAATAGTACCTCAGGAGTTAATTATGGAGGATATTTTAAAACAGATTCGAATACGGCTGGTGTTGGAGTTTATGGTAGGGCTAGCGGTATATCTGGCCAAGGTGTTGGGGGAAGATTTATATCAAACGGTTCAGATAGTGGGAGTGTTGGTGTTTATGGAGAAGCTACGGGAACGTTTGGAGTTGGTGTGTATGGAATAGCTGCAGGATCAGCAACAGTAGCGGGTGGATTTAATGGTAATGTAGAAATCAGTGACGGGTTATTGAAACTGAATATTACTGATGATCCTGGCACATGTGATGGAACAAATAAGGGTGCTATCTATTATGATATTAGTGCAGATAAACCATGTTATTGTAATAGTGCTTCCTGGAAGACGATAGATGCTGTCGGAAGTTGTTCTTAATATATTTTTCAAGTGTAGAAAAGATTATTAAATTATTTTTAAAAATAATTTAAAATAAAAAAAGACTGTTTTTTAAAGCAGTCTTTTTTTAAATATTTTTATTTTAATCCTATTTTTTCCTTAATTTCTAAAATATTCTTTTTCGCTTCAATTCTCGCTTTTTCACTTCCTTCTTGAATAACCTTCTCTACATAATTTGGTTTACTTTCTAATTCCTTCCTTCTTTTTTGAAATGGCTTAAGAAAATTAATTATAACCTGAACCAAATCTTTTTTAAGATCAGCGTAACCTTTTCCTTTATATTTTTCTTCTAATTCTTTGATTGAATTATTTGATAATAAGTTATAAATAGTCAGTAAATTTGAAATAGCTGGCTTTTTTTGTTTATCATAAATAATATCAGTTCCTGTGTCTGTTACAGCTTTAGTAATTTTTTTATTTATATCTTCTTCTGAATCATTTAGTGCTATTCCTTCATCTCCAGTTTTACTCATTTTTTTGGAAGGGTCTTTGAGTGACATTATGCGTGCTCCTTCAGTCAGTAGCGGTTTAACTTTTGGAAAAGTATAATCAAATTTTTTATTAAACCTTTGTCCGATGTCGTTAGCAAATTCAATATGAGGTACTTGGTCTTCTCCTACAGGCACTAAATCAGCTTTATATATTAAAATATCCGCTGCCATTAGTATAGGATAATTTAATAAATCAGAAGTTATATCTTTAGGATGTTCTTTGATTTTTTCTTTAAAAGTAGGAATCCTATTTAGTTCTGTTAATTTAACTAATGATCCAAAGTACCAAGCAAGCTCTAAATGTTCTGGAACCATAGATTGTAACATAAATGTGCTTTTTTTAGGATCAAGACCCAGGGCTAAATAATCTAAAATAGTATCTTTTATATTTTGCTTTAAACTATTAGGTTCAAAAGGAGTTGTAATAGCATGTAAATCAACTATTCCATAAATGCATTTATGTTTGTCTTGCAATTCTATCCAGTTTTTTATAGCACCTAAGTAGTTGCCTAGATGGAGTTTACCTGAAGGTCTAATGCCGGAAAATATTTTTGACATAGTATTTAGGAGTTAGTATTTAATATTTAGTATATAGTATATAGTATTTTGTAATGTAGAGTAGTTAATGTTTAGATTTTATTTTTTTTAAACCATATAATAATTTTGCAACTGTTATTGTTTGTTGAGCAATATTATTAAATACATTTCTATTAATATAATCTACATCCCGAGCTATTAAAATTTGATTTTGCAGTTCTGTGGTTGATTCTTGAGTTATATTATAAAATTGAAATTTTTCTTTAGGCGAATTATGGCTAAAACCTTCAGCTATATTTGATGTAATAGAAATTATGGCACGTCTCATTTGACTGACTAAATAAAATGTTTCTTTTTTAGGAAAATTTTCTGTTTCTTTATATATTAACATAACCAATTCATGTTCTACTTTACAGGCATATAAATCAGTAAAGGATTCTATTTTATTTTTATTCATAATACTAAATACAAAGTACCAGCTACCATCTACTATTTATACTTCAATCACAACTGGTAAAATCATTGGTCTTCTCTCAGTTCTTTTGTATAGGTATTGTCCTATTTCGTCTCTTAGTTTATTTTTTATATAAACATAGTTATTAGCTATAGATTTAGAATCCTGTCTCTCTATTATTTGTCTTACTTTTTTTCTTGTTTGTTCAACTAATCCTTTTTGTTCTTTCATATAAATAAAGCCTCTAGATATTAAATCAGGATTTTGGATCAACTGACCTGTTTTGCCATCAATAGTAACAATGACAACGAACATGCCGTCTCCGGCCAACATTTTTCTGTCGCGTAAAACTATATTACTAACATCACCTACGCCCAGACCATCTACCATTACATGATCAGCAGGAACCTTTCTTTTAGTAAGTTCTCCTTTGTTTTCATCAAATTCCATAATTTGACCGTTGTCAGCTATAAAAATATTTTTTTCTGGGATACCGACACTTTGAGCAATATCACCATGGATTTTTAACATGTAACGATTGCCATGAACGGGAATAAAATATTTTGGTTTAGCTAAATCTATCATGGTTTTCAGATCCTCTTCATAACCATGTCCGCCAGCGTGTATATCCATCATTTGGTAATGAAATATTTTAGCGCCTCGCCTAGTTATAGTATCTTTGAGTCTTTGTACGGTTCGTTCATTGCCAGGTACTACCGAAGAGGAAAACATAACAGTATCGCCGGGTTCTATTTCTAAGTCTCTATGTTCACCATTAGCAATTCTCATTAGGACTGCCCTTTCTTCACCCTGAGCTCCAGTGCAAAGAATTATGACCTTATTGTCTGGAACATTTTTTATTTCTTTAGTACTGATTAATAATCCCTTTTTTACTTTCAGATAACCTAATTTCTGAGCAATTTCTACATTGGTTTTCATACTAAAGCCATCAATGGCAATTTTGCGTCCGGTTTCTTCTGCTATAGAAAATACTTGTTGAATTCTAGTAATCAGAGAAGAAAAGGTAGATATTATAACTCGACCTTCAGCTTGTTTAAAAGCATCTTCTAAATTTTTTTTAATTGTTTTTTCTGAAATAGAATGACCTGGTTTGTCTGCACCAGTACTATCTGAACATAGAGCTAAAACTTTTTGACCGCCAAGCCTTGCTATTTTAGCCATATCGGCTGGCTTATCGCCAATAGGTGTAGGATCGAATTTGAAATCTCCAGTATGAACAATTGTGCCATGGGGAGTATGGATAGCTATGCCGATACCATCAGGGATAGTGTGATTTACCCGAAAAAATTCTACTTTAAAAATACCCAGCTGCAAGACATCAGATGAATCAACTGTGTAAATGTTTAGTTTTTCCTTGGTCTCATATTCTGCTTGCCTTTTTTCAATAATAGCACGAGTTAATTTGGCTGTAAAAATAGTAGGGTTGCCAATTCTTTTCATTATGTGCGGAATAGCACCGATATGATCGAAATGACCATGGGTAATAATAACTCCTCTAATGAAGTTTTCTTTACCTTGCAAGTAAGAAATATTGGGAATAATATAATCTACTCCAGGCATATCTTCTTCGGGAAATTGAAGTCCAGCATCAATAATGATAATGTCTCGCTCATATTCAATTAACATCATATTGCGGCCGATTTCTTCTAATCCTCCTAAAGGTATGATTTTTAGTTTTGATTTTTCTTTTTTGATAATCATTTGATAAATTGTTAAAAAATTAAATTGAGTGTATATTAATGCGAATTACGAAATTTCTTATATATTTTTCCGTTTATCTTTATGAATTTGCCAAATTCGCTTATTGTAATATTGCGGATAAGTGAATTATAGCGGATATTGCGGATAATAATTTGTAATTTATATTATAACGTGATTACGTTTGTATATACGTTTTGCTCGTATTTTATACTGAGCGAGATTTAATAAATATGAAAAAGTATTTATTTGCTAAATAAAATAAGTTTAATGAGTACAAATAAATTTATTTTAATAAGATTTTATTTTTTAGAGAATATAGTAAACCACGTACGAAATTTCAAGAATATTTATAAAATTTAATATAATCCACAAAATTTTGTACGTGGTAAAAAAGATTAAATATATAAACTAATTTGATTTTTTCCAATACCTGTTAGTTTTGATATACCAATTGTTTATATTAGCAAATCGATCGCTGGGTATTGAAATATATTCTAAAGTAATTCCTTTTATTTCTTTATTCACTCCATACAAATAAGTAGGGGAATATAAAAATAAAGCAGGTTCTTCTTCGGCTACAATATTTTGAAAGTTCAAATATTTTGTAATTCTATCCTCTTCATTAGAAGTTTTTCTGGCTTCTTCTAATAAATTATCTACAGATTTATTTTTAAAAGAAGTTAAATTTAAGCCAGGATCTTCTCTTTGGCTGGAATGCCAAAAAGCGTAAGGGTCAGGATCATGTGAAATAAGCTGACCGTATATTAAGGCTTCGTAACTTCTCGTCCTGATATACTCTGATTGTAAGTTAGTAGAATCTATTTCTTGTGGAATAACATTAATACCAATTTCTTTTAAATTGTCAGATATAATTTGAAATATTTGAGAAAATTCTGGTTGCATGGCATAGGTTAGGGTAATATTTAACTCAGTATTATCTTTATGCCTATAATTTCCCAGCTCAACAGCATTTTCTTCGGTTGCTTTGTCTTCGGTATCTTCTACTGACTGATCTTCCATTTTCCAACCTTCTTCTTCTAAAATTGTTTTAGCTTTTTCTGGATCATATTCATATTTTTTTACCTCTGGATTGTATCCTAAAAATCCAGGTAATATAGGAGAATCCACTAAATTTGCTTGTCCCATTAAAACCTCATCTATTATTTTTTGTCTGTCTACGCCGTAGGCTATAGCTTGTCTTACTTTTGTATTAGCTAGAATATTATTTTTAGCTTCATTGAAAAAGACAGCGTAATATCTGGGAAGATTTAAGGTGTATTCATTAATATCTTTTTTTAAATTTTCTTTTTCATCTACAGGTAGAAAATTTATTCCTTCAACTTCATGTTTATTATAAGCAGTTATAAGAGGTTCGTATTCATCATAAAATCTAAAAACAATTTCTTCTATATATGGTTTTTTGTCAAAATAGTCTTCGAAAGCAGTTAGGGTATAAGAATTTATAAAGCTTGTTTTTTTATCTTTTTTGTATTCTTTAAAACTATACGGACCTGATCCGACTGGTTCTAAATTGTATTCAGATAAAGTTACATTTTTAGGAGAAATATCTTGCCAAATATGTTTAGGTAGAATACCAAAAGTGGTATTTTCTTTCAGAAAAGGAGAAAAGGCATCACCAGTTAAGGTAAACTTAATAGCATAATCATCTATTTTTTCAATAGCTACGCCAGAAAAACTCGTTCGCAAAGGGCTTTGGTATTCTGGATTTTTAATGGTCTGTATTGTGAAAACTATATCATCGGCGGTTACTTCCTCACCATCATGCCATTTAACACCCTTTTTTAGATAAAAAGTATAATTCTTTTGATCTTCGGAAATTTCGTAATTTTCAGCTAAATCTAGGACTAACTCTTGATTTTCATTATAAGTAAGCAAACTTGAATATACTAAGCGAGTGATATCTGAATCACTATCAGAGGCTGGAGCCAGTATGGGATTAATAAACTGCGGTTGACCGACTACACCCTCTGTATATGTCCCGCCAAAAGCTGGTTTTTCCTGAATATAGTTGGGTATTATTGTAACGCTAAGATAAATAGTAGAACAAAAAATACAGATAAAAGCTAATAATATAATAATTTTCTCAGGTTTAGAGAGAACTTTAGGAATAAAAATTATATTTTTTATTTTTTTAATAAACTTTTTTAGATTTATTTTTTTAAAAATACTAAAAAATTTATTTTTTCTAAGATCTTCTATTGAAATATTTTGAGATTTATTCTTTGAAAAAATTTTTTTGAACATGAAATTTTAAAAGAAGAGGTTAACCAAAGCGGTACCCAAAAACATAACAGAAAAAACTATAGTACCAATAAAAATGAATTTTTCAGCACCTTTTTTGGTATGATAAACTTCAGATCCTCCGCCTCCAAAAGCTTCAGATAGACCGCCGCTTTTATTCTGAATCATTATCAAAACTATTAAAATGACTGAACTTATAATTTGGATTATGCTTAGAGCTAACTCCATTAGATTTATTAATAATTTAAATTTACTTATTTATACTTAAAAAACTTACCTAGAGGTAATTATTTAGTACTTACTAGAATACCAAATAGGGTAAATTTGTCAATATTTGTTTTTTTAGTAAGTATCTATATTAACATTTGAGTAAATATCTGCTTTTGGGTTGACAAATAGCTAAATATGGTTGAAAATAAATTTTCGGAAATAAATTTTCCGGAGGAAAGAGATAACATGCACATTGAAAAACAAAAAAGTGTAGTGGTTTTTTATTACAGTGGAGTTGGGGGGACTCGCCTGGTAGCTGAGGTCTTAGCTAGAATGCTAAGACTCTATTTCGAGGTGGAAATCGTGGGGGTTGATTCTAACTTGATTGTAGACATGTCGGATTCTGATTTACAAGAATATATATTGAAATTCAATATGCTAATATTCGGCTGTCCCGTTTATAGGATGATGCCACCGAAGCCTATGGCTGAATTCGTGTCTAGGCTGGCTAGATTTGATGCACCAATGAGGGCGTACACCTTCATGACCAAGAGTGGTGTTTCTGGTGATGCCACTCTGGAACTGATTAAATTGCTGGAAGAAAAAAACATCCTCGTGGGAGGGTTCGTGGAGTTAATTGCTCCGGGGACAGATTTGAATGTAGTAATAAAGAAAAGAAAAAGAGAGGGTGATGACTTTGGAGTATTTCGAAATTTTGCTAATTCTATTGGTGGTACATTGTGCGGAGGCAGGGGTGCCCTGGAATTAGTCAAAGGAATGGCTAAAGATATTTGCAGAATTATTGTTTCGGATGGAATCAAGATCAAGAAACCCAAGCCTAAAAAATTATTAATGATCTTTTGGTGGTGGCTCCAGATTAATTTTCTGGATAAGACCGAAGAAGAA
Source organism: uncultured bacterium (assembly GCA_963746775.1). Classification (GTDB taxonomy): domain Bacteria; phylum Patescibacteriota; class JABMPQ01; order JABMPQ01; family CAVVCK01; genus CAVVCK01. Next base: position 231,927 of record CAVVCK010000001.1, on the reverse strand, counting down.
ATGCACAAAATAAAATTTAGAGAACCATGCAATAAGTGTGGCAAAAAATGCGTAGCATTAAAATGTACGCAAAACGCATGGGTAGAGGCAGGTGACGGTAAACTAGTGTTTGATAAGGGACGCTGTGTTGCCTGCCAGATGTGTGTGAATATGTGCCCTAATTCTTTTATTATCTCTAATCAACAGGAAATAAGCGGCACAGAGGATTTTCCTAGGCTCAATAGAAAATTTTACAAAAGAGCTGGGAAAAAGTTTTTTAAAGGAAGCAAATAGGAGGGGGTTCTTTTAGTCTGGAGGCATGCGTTCTGTGTGCCTCTATTTTAATTTAATAATTATTTTTTGAGCTGTTTTTTCTCCAAGTATTTTTTTTAGTTCTTTAAATTCAGCCTTCTTAATATTATTCACAGTCTTAAATTTATTTAACAACTCTTTACGTCTTTTATCACCTATACCCTTAATACTATCTAATTCCGAAGCAGATAATTTCTTTTCTCGTATTTTCTTATGATAGGTAATAGCGAATCTATGAGCTTCATCTCTAATATTTTGAATTAACTGTAATTCCTTTGAATCTTTAGATAACCTAATAGGCCTATCTGAATTGGGTGAGTAGAGTTCTTCTAATCTTTTGGCAATGGAGATTATTGGTATGTCTAACTTTTGTTCTTTTATAATTTTTACTGTAGCATTTAGCTGTCCTTGTCCCCCATCAATAATTACTAAATTAGGCAGAGGCCATTTTTTCTGAGAAGTATCTTTGTGTTTGAATCTTCTTGCTAACATTTCTTTCATCATATCGGTATCACTAATTGAGCCGAATTTTATCCTAAAGCGGCGGTATTCTGATTTAGCAGGTTTGCCATTTTGAAAAACTACCATAGAGCCAGTGGCTGAAGTTCCTTGAATATTAGAAATATCATAACATTCAATTCGATGAGGGATATCTGCGAGCTTAAATAATTTTTTAATATTTTCTAATACCTTTATTTGTCTGCTATCTGTTTGCTTAGGCTTTTCTTTTGCTAATACATTATGATAGTAAAGCTTAGCATTTTTCTCACCTAACTGAATTAATTTTAAATTTTTACCTCTGGCAGGGATTATAATATTAATTTTTCTATTCGTTTTTTTAGATAGACTTGCTGCTATCAAGTGTTTATCTTCTATATCTTTTTGTATTATTATTTCTCGGGGAATCATATTTTGATTTAGGTAATGCAGCTTTACGAAGGTGGACAGTATTTCTTTGATGTCTTTGCCTTTTGTGTTTAAATAAAAATTTTCTTTACCAATTAATTTACCTTCTCTGATTATGAAGAGATTAATTATAGTTACGTCTTCGCCTTGAAAATATGAAATTATGTCTTGATCAATTTTCGTCGTCGAAATAATTTTTTGTTTTTCAATTATTTTTTCTAAGTTAAGAATTTGATCGCGGAGGATGGCTGCTTTTTCAAAATTTCTATTACTAGCTTCATTTCTCATTTCCTTTTTCATTTCTAATAATATTTTGTCTTGTCTCCCTTGTAGAAAAAGTTCGCACTGTTTAATTAATTTATTATAATCATTCCTAGATATGTAACCGGCACAAGGACCTAAACATCTTTTGATATGATATTTGAGGCATACTCTTCTTTTCTTGGAATTTTCATAAATCTCTAGGCTACATTCTCTGTAGGGGAAGAGTTTATTTAATAGATTAAGTGTATTTTTGACAGCAAAGCCATCAGTAAAAGGTCCATAGTGTGAGGATTTATCCCTCTTTATTTCCCTAGTTGTATAAATCCTTGGAAAATCATCGCTATAGTCTATCTTTATATATTGATATTGCTTATCATCCTTTAGAACTACATTATATTTTGGTCTTTCTTTCTTTATTAAATTTGATTCTAGTAGTAGTGCTTCTGATTCGGAATCGGCTACTATGTAGTCTATTTTAGATATTTTGGGTAGCATTAGCTCTTTGTCAGGAGCTAATTCTTTATTTTTTATAAAATACGAGCTTACTCTTTTTTTTAGATTCTTAGCTTTGCCAACATATAAAATAATGCCCTTTTTGTTCTGGAAGATGTAAATACCTGGTTTCTGAGGAAGTTGTGACAGTCTGTTTTTAATTTTTGAATTATTCATAAGATGTAATTATACCTAAATAGTATTAAATTATATTTAAAATATCAATTGTTAAATATAGTATTTTTATAAAAATTTGGTATAATATGATTAAATTTTAAAAGAAACTAGAATATACAAGGGGTAACTACAAAAAATAATTTAAAAGATAATGCCTTTGGATCCAAAAGAATTAAAAAATAAATTGTCCGAGGATGCTATTTTGAATGTGAAAGATTTTGAAAAGTTTGAGAAAGAAGCGCAAAAGAAGAAAGTAGATATGGAGAGTTTACTCTTAAAAAAAAATATAGTTAATGAAGAGTATTTATCTAAGGAACTGTCCAGACAAATTAAAATTCCTTTTATAGATTTAACTAAGCAAGTTATCAGAAAAGATTTACTTTTTCAAATTCCAGAACAAATAGCTCAAAAAAATGAAATTGTAATTTTTGGTGAGGTAAAAGGTACTTTGGAAATAGCTATGTCTAATCCAGGAGATCTGCAAACTCTGGAATTTATTAAAAAGAAAATAGGCAGAAATGTTAAAGTTTATGTAGCCACTAAGTCAGGTATTAGATCTGTCTTGAAACAGTACAAGCGTGGTTTACGCCAAGAATTTAAAAACATCATTGATCAAAGTTTAGTTGTTTCCAGAAATCCAGAAAAAGATCTAAAAAAACTAGCTGAAAATATGCCTATTGTGAGAATCGTGAGTACTTTAGTTGAACATGCAGTTTTACAGGGAGCTTCTGACATTCATATTGAACCTTTAGAAAAAAATATTGTGGTGAGATATAGAATTGATGGCATCTTGCGTGATGTAATTGTTTTGCCGAAGGAAATTATGGCTGGTATTGTGGCTCGTATCAAAGTTTTATCCAACTTAAAAATAGATGAGCATCGGTTGCCTCAGGATGGCAGGTTTAAAATAGAAAAAGATGATCAGAAAATATCCTTTCGTGTTTCCATTTTACCAGTTTTTGATGGTGAAAAAATAGTAATGCGTCTTTTGATAGAGTCAGGCAGAATATTATCTTTAGAAGAGTTAGGTTTAAGAGGAGGAGGGTTGAAAACAATTATGGAAAATGTCCAAAAACCTAACGGAATGATTTTGGTAACAGGTCCTACTGGTTCTGGTAAAACCTCCACCTTGTACTCAGTTTTAAATATTTTAAATACTACTAAGGTAAATATTGCAACCATAGAAGATCCTATAGAGTATAGAATGCCCCGTATAAATCAGAGCCAGGTGAAAGCTAAAATTGGCTTTACTTTTGCTAATGGATTAAGGTCTCTCGTTCGTCAAGATCCAGACATAATTATGGTTGGGGAAATACGTGATGAAGAAACAGCTGAAATGGCTATACATTCAGCGCTAACTGGTCATTTGGTATTATCTACCTTGCATACCATGAATTCTGCTGGAGCATTTGCTCGTTTATCAGATATGCAGGTTAAGCCATTTTTGATTTCTTCAACAGTTAATGTGGTAGTTGCTCAGAGATTAGCACGTAAAATATGTACTAATTGTATAGAAGAATATAAGCTGGATAAAGTTGCTATTGGTATGTTAGAAAGCCAATATGATATGGCAGAGATAATTAAGGTTTTAGTTAGGGAAAAAGTTATAGAAAAAGAAAAATCTTTAGCGGAAATAAGTTTTTATAAAGGGAAGGGTTGTGATCATTGCGATATGCAAGGTTACAAGGGACGAGTTGGTATTTTTGAGGTTTTGGATGTAAATGAAGCTATTAAGGATTTGGTGGTAGCATCATCTTCTTCAGAAAAAATTCAGGCTCAGGCAGTTAAAGATGGTATGCTTACTATGATCCAAGATGGATTTGCTAAGGCTATAACTAAAATTACTTCTATAGAGGAGATTTTGAGAATAACTAAAGAATAATATTTTAATATCTCTATATTAGGATTTAGAATTTAATAAATTTATGCCAAAATATTCTTATACAGCGCGCAATGAAGAAGGTCTTGAAAAAAAAGGCGAAATTTTAGTGAGCTCAAAAAAAGAATTAGCACATATTTTACGTGAGCAGGGGCTGCTTTTAACATTCGCCGAAGCTGAGGAGAAAAAAAGTAAATTTAAAATATTTTCTGAAAAAATTTCTACTGTTGAAAAAATAATGCTAACTAGAAATTTATTTTTAATGATAAAAGCTGGACTATCTATTGTGCGTGCTTTGGATATTTTAGCAAAACAAACAAATAAAAATGGATTTAGAAGAATAATTACAGATATAAAGAAAAAGATAGAAAAGGGCTCTATGTTTGCAGATAGCTTGGGAGCTTATCCAAAAATATTTTCTCCTTTTTATATCAGTATGATCAGGATGGGAGAAATGAGTGGCCAATTAGAAAAAGTGTTAAATGAATTGGCTACTCAAATGAAAAAAGATAGAGAATTAATAGTAAAAGTAAGGGGAGCCTTAATGTATCCTATTGTAGTTTTACTAACTATGGTAGGAGTAGGTGTATTAATGGTGATTTTTGTTTTGCCGCAGTTAACGGCAATATTTACAGATTTTGACGTAGAACTCCCCCTAACTACGAGAATGTTAATTGGTCTTTCTCATTTCATTCAGGTATATGGTATTTTTGCTGGTATAGGGGCAGGTGCACTAATTATGGGAATATTTTTCTTATCAAGAACCAGTGGTGGTAAGAAAATAACGCATGCTTTTAATGTTAAAATGTTTATTTTAGGTCCTATTATTAGAAAGATCAATATAGCTAGATTTGCCCGAAACATGAGTACGCTATTACGTAGTGGTATTCCTATAACTAAAGCCTTTCAGATTACCCGTGATGTTTTAGGAAATATTTATTATAAAAAAGTAATGAAAGAGGCAATTGATAAAGTTAAAAAGGGCATAAAAATTGTAGATATATTAGAGAAAGAAAAAAATTTATTTCCTCCGCTGGTAACACAAATGATCATGGTAGGTGAAGAGACAGGATCCTTAGATGAAATATTAAATGAAATTGCAGATTTTTATGAAAAAGAAGTAACAGAAACTATGAACAATCTTTCCTCTATTCTAGAGCCTGTACTTATGGTAATATTAGGGTTAGTAGTAGGTGTGGTGGCAGTTTCGGTGATCTCACCTATATATTCACTTATGGAAAATTTTTAAATATGAACCACGTACAAATTTCTAATGTTTAAAATTATATTTTTCTGATTAATAAAACTACTTAAAAAGAAAAAAAACAATATTTATTTATTCGGAAATTCGTACGTGGTAAAAGCATAAAAGTAAGTGCATGTTATTAAATAAAAAAAACACAAAAAGAAAGCAGGGATTTACTTTAGTTGAAACACTAGTTGCTCTTGCAATTATGGGTATTTTTTTTACAGCAATTTTTGCTATTTTTAGGGTAGTATTTAAAAATTCTGCTATCAGCGAAGCTAGAACAACAGCCGTAGGTTTAGCTAATCAACAGCTAGAGATGATTCACAATCTTCCCTACAGTGATATAGCTACAACCAATGGTTGGCCACAGGGAGATATTCCCAGCGAGCAGGTTAAGGAGATTGATAATATTAATTATACCATTAAAACAGAAGTAAATTATTATGATGATCCCTATGATAGTTTAGTACCGATTGATACGCTAGGTTCTGATTATAAAAAGGTAAAAGTAGAAGTAACTTGGGATAAATATGAGAGCGGTAACCCAGTAGAGCTCTATACTGATATTTCTCCTAGGGGAGTAGAAGAGGCGGAACAGCCAGGCGGTGTTTTATCCATTGAAGTTTTTAATAAAAGCAATGAGCCTGTTTCTAATGCCAACATAGATGTAAGTAATAGTAATTTAGGTATAAATTTTTCAGGTACTACTAATGTTGAAGGAAAGAGAATGTTCTATTCAGTTACACCGGATATTAATCCTGATTATGCTATTAATGTTTCTAAAGCGGGCTTTACTTCTGATTATACTTCAGCAATTAATAATGATTTGCCTGATCCTGATTTACCTCACCAATCAGTTTATGATGGAGGTATAACAGAGATTAGTTTTGTAATTGATTTAGTGAGTACCATTAACATTTTAACGCAAGATAACAATGAAGTGCCGGCACCTATTGGTGATATCCAACTAAATTTAACTGGAAAGAGAAGATTAGGATTTGATGGAGAAAATCAGCCGGTAATTAGAAATAAGTTTGAAAATATTACTACTAATGGTTCAGGTCAGCTTACTATTAATAATGTTGAATGGGATAATTATGCTATTACTGAAGATAATCAAGATTATGATATTGCTAAAATCGATCCTCCAGATCCGGTAAATTTATCAGCTGGTGAAAATAAAAATATTACTATTTCTCTAACAGAGCATGCCGGCAATACTTTAAGAATGATAATCCTAGATAGTGAAAATAATCCTTTGTCTGAAGCTAGTGTTAGAATAATTGGCAATAGTTATGATGAAACCCAGTCAACTGATTCAGTTGGACAAGTATTTTTTACACCATTGTTACAAGAAAGCTATACGCTAGAAGTTCAGAAAGATGGCTATGTTGATTTTGGTGATGTGATTGAAGTTGCTGGGCAAACTACAAGAGAAATCTCAATGGCTGTGCAACCTAATTAATAATAAAAATAGGAAAAATTTAATTATACCAAAATGGTATTAAATAAAAATAAATCAGCCGGTATAACTTTAATTGAAATGGTGGTAGTTTTAGGTATTTTTTCTATGGTTTTAGTTAGTATTACTGTTTATGCCTGGATGAGCTTAAGAGCACAAAATAAAAGTGTTAAACATATTTTGGCTCAAAATAGTGCTAGAAAAGCTTTATCAATTACTGCCAGTGAAATTAGAAGCAGTATGTATTCTGATACAGGTGCATATCCTATTGTTGATGCTACAGCCAATTCAATAACTTTTTACACTAATATAGATGGAGATATTAATGCTGAGCGAGTAAGATATTATACAGAGGGTAGTGAATTAAAAAGAGGAGTAATTGAACCTCAGGGAGATCCTCCTAACTATGATGATGTAGAACAAGTTAACACCTTAGCACAATATATAACTAATCCTGATAATGTCTTTTCCTATTATGATCAGGACTATGAAGGTACCAGGAATCCGTTATCATTTCCAGTAAATAAAAGTGTTATTAAATTAGTTAGGCTTAATTTAACTATAGATGTTGACACACAGAGATTACCAGAACCTATTAATGTTAGTACTGAAGCTCAACTAAGAAATTTAAAAGAAAATTTATAAAAAAATTTTAATTTCCATATAATATTTGTATGTGCTTCAACAATAATCAGTATGATAAAGATAAAAAATAATAAAAAAAAAGAAAGTGGACATGTTTTGGTTATTGTCTTAGTTTTTTGTGTTGTATCCATGATGATTGCTATTTCTTTGATTGAAATAATGTCTTTATTGCATAAAGCAGCCCTGAAAAAACAAAATTTAGAGCGTGCTTTCCAAGTGGCTGAAGCAGGAATTAATTATTATAAATGGAGATTGGCACATTCTTCTGACGACTACTCTGGCGGGAATCAGTATTATGATTATAAAGATGCTTCGGGCAATGTGGTTGGGCAGTTTTATTTAGAAGTAACAGAGCCACCCTTAGGCTCTACAGTAGTGACGATAAAATCAACAGGGGAAATAGGTGTTGATCCTGGAGTAGAGCGAATTATAGAGGCAAAATTAGCTATCCCCTCATTGTCTGATTATGCATTTTTGACTAATAGTAATGCTTGGGTAGGTGAAGGTGAAGAAATAGTTGGTAAGATGCATTCAAATGGTGGTGTACGTTTTGATGGTGAATCTGATTCTACTGTGGATACTCCTTTATCGAATTACATATGTGGTCCAGAGCATGGTTGTAATTATGAGAATCACCCGGGAGTTTGGGGAGATGGTGAAATTCAACAATTATGGCGTTTTCCGCCAACCCATGAAATAACAACAGTTGATTTCAATAGTATAATTCTCGATCTAGATGGTCTAAGTGACGAAGCTTTGGATGATGGAGTTTATTTAGGAAATTCGGGTGGTTATGGTTGGCATATCACCTTTGATTATAATTCAAATACTTTTAAAGCTTATAAGGTTTCCGATGTATATTGGACTTATGGCTGGGATTTTACTGATGGCTGGCAATGGAGAGGAATTGATATCAAGACTGAAGGTCCCGAAGAAACATATAATTTACCAAATAATGGAATTATCTTTGTAGAAGATAATGTTTGGGTGGATGGTGAAGCGGATGAAAGATTAACTGTAGCCTCGGCTGATTTTAGTGATTCTGGAGTTGAAACTAACATAATGATTAATGGTAATATTACTTATAGAGACAAAGATGGAAGCACTGCTATAGGGTTAATAGCTCAAAAAGATGTTTTAATTCCTTTATATAGCCCTGAACAATTAGAGATTGATGCGGCTATGCTTGCTCAAGGTGGGCATTGCTTTAGGTATTATTATACAGATAGTAAATATGAGCAGCATGCCGTAAAAGATAGAATAGAAATTTGGGGCAGTGTAATATCTAATAATATTTGGACTTGGAGCTGGGTTGATTCCGGAGGCTCAATAATATCTGGTTATAGTCAGACAGAAACAACTTATGATCCTTATTTAACTTATGGCCCTCCTCCACAATTTCCTACCGTGGGCGAATATGAGGTGATTACCTGGAGAGAAATAAAATAACAAAAAGAACTAACTAATGTTATGCAATAATATTTTTAAAAATAAGCTTATTAGGGAAAACAATAATGTGTAAATTATTAACTGAAATATGGTAGAAATACATAGAAGTACATTGAAATAAGTTGCTTTGATTACACCGCTATTTATTTCTATTATATTTCAATTGTATATCTGTTAATTTATTGCTATTTTTTTAAAATAATTAATAAAACTTTAATATTTTGCATAAGGTGAATTAAATAATATGTTTGATTTCATAGATAACAAAAAGGCTTTTGGTTTGGAAATAAGTGATTTTTCACTTAAAGCTTTTTGGTTAAGAAAAAAAATAAATAATTATGAAATAGCAGGTTATAATCGTTTGCGTTTGCCCAAAGGTTTAGTAGTAGAGGGAGAAATTAAAAAAGAAAGTGAAGTAGCTTTATTAGTTCAAGAGCTTATAAGTTTTGCCAAACCGCAAAAAATTACTACTCCTTATGTTGTTAGCTCTTTGCCTGAGAATAAAACATTTGTGAGAGTTATAAAAGTACCTCAAATGGGTAAATCTGATTTAGAAGAAGCAGTGAAGTGGGAAGCAGAAAATCATATTCCTATGTCAATTGATGATGCTTATCTAGATTGGCAAATATTAAATAAAGAAGGTAGGGAAATAAAACTTTTATTAGCAGCAGCTCCAAAAAATTTAATTGATGGCTATTTAAGTGTTTTCAATAAAGCCAAACTTAAAACACAAGTACTGGAGCCTTGCACTGCTTCTAAGAGTCGAGCTTTAATCACTGAAGTAAGAGATAAAAATAAAAAAGAAGCATATTTGATTATAGATATTGGCGCTTCTAAGACTGTTTTTGATATTATAATAGATGATAGGATATATTTCAGCTCTAGTATTTTTACTGTTTCGGGCAATTTATTTACTAAGACAATTGCTGATATTTTGAATATTAAAGAGGCAGAGGCAGAAAAAATAAAAGTTAATTGTTGTAGTCCTCAAATTTCAGAAAAAGAAAGAAAAATATTAGATTCTATTCATTCTGTTTTAGATAATTTGGCAAGTGAAATACAGAAGATTGAAAATTATTTTTATCAAGATATAGAAAATAAAAATATAAATTTTGAGATTTTAATTTGTGGCGGGGGAGCTTCTTTCTTTGGTATAGTTCCCTACCTTTCTCTAAAAACAAAACAGAAAGTAAGATTAGGAAATCCCTGGATTAATATACATTTAAATAAACCCTTGGGATTAAACCATGAAGACTCATTAACATATACTGAAGCGATCGGTCTAGCCCTAAGAGGCGCTGATCTTAAAACCTTTCAAACCAAATGATAACACTAAATTTGATACCTAAACAATTAAAGACAAAAATAGAAACTAAAAAAGCCAGTATTTCTGTGGTTGGCATGTTTATCCTATCTTTTATAATATTGGGACTTACTTATGAACTTTTATTTGCGACTAAAAGGTTACTTACTAATAATTTGGAATCTTTAGAAGATCAGAACAAAGCTTTTGAAAACTATTTTGATTCAGATAAAAATCAAGAGATAGAAACAACTATTAAAAATGCTAATGTAATGTTTATTAATATTGATAAAATCCAGAAGAATAGAGTTTTGTGGTCAAATATCTTATTAGATTTAACAGCTATTACTCCCGATAGAATTGTTATTAGTGATGTGATTTTAAACAAAGAAAAAAATGAAGTTAAGATTACTGGCAAAGCGGAAGAACGTGATCAGTTATTACAATATATAGAAGCACTAAATAAATTCAAGTATTTTAGAAATATTGATTTACCATCTGACTATTTAATAAGCCAGGGAAATATTCCCTTTGAGATAACAACTAATTTAAATAGCCAGTATTTAATAAGCCAGGATTAAAAAATAATGATATCAAATAAAAAAAATATCTACCTGATTACTATTTCAACTTGTCTCGGACTGGTAGTATTTGGTGTATTGGTGATTGCCCCTTATGTTAAGGATATTTTTGCTTTATCGGATGATATAAAAAAGCAAAAATCAGGTATAGCAGATTTTGATTTAAAAAAAGATAATTTTAAAAAGTTAAAAGAAGATGAAGAGGAAGCAAAATCAACTTTGAATAATTTATCTAAAGCTTTAATTTCAAAAGAGAATGGTCTAGAATTTATTGTTTTATTAGAAAATATAGCTGAAAAAACTTCAAATAGCCAGACAATAGAAGTAATTAATACATTAGAGGAGAGCAGTAAAAATAAAAAAGATGGAAATACAGACTCTAAGACAGAATCTATTAGGGATCCTTTAGAAAGTATTAACTCTCTACGTTTTAGGGTAAAATTGCAGGGAAGTTACAAAAATCTTCTTTTATATTTAGCTGAGCTCGAAAGTGTAGGCGTATATACTGATGTTGTGTCTATGGAAATAAAATCAAATAGCGCTAGTCCTGTATCGGGCACTAAGCCTTTTGGAGAAGAGGAATTATCAAATGCAGAAATAGTTAAGACTACTTTAGAAATTAGAGCTTTTACTCGGTGAAAGTGTATTCAAATTTTTTAAATAAAAAATTAATAGTTAAATAATTAAAGTTAATGAAAATTGATATTAGAAATATAAAATCAAAAATAGTTTCATACTTCAAAGACCAATTAGATCAAGCTGCGGTAGTAATTATTTTATTTGTAACGCTAGCTAATGCTATTTTTGTATCAGTTATTTTTTATATAGCCGTACTTAGTCCCAGTAATCTTTCTGTAGATAATAAAGATTATAAATATGTTAGAATCAAAGTAGACCAAGGGGTGCTAGAAAAGTTAAATAAAAGAAAAGAAGTTAATCAAGATATAATTTCAGAAATTGAGCAGGTAAAAAATCCTTTTAAGTAGAAATCATAATTTTATTATGGATCATTTTAAAAATGCCTGCAGTTTCGTCACAAAACTTTTATCTCAATATCCACGGACTGTTTTAGAAATAAAAAATAAATTAGCTAAAAAAGGATATAACGATGAAATAATAGATAAAACAGTAAATTTTTTTCTAAAACATAAACTTTTGTCAGATAAAGAGTATGCTGAAATGTTTTTAGAAAATCAAATTAAATATAGGCCAGTAGGAAGGATTCTGTGTAAAAATAAAATGGTTAAGAAAGGATTAGATCAAGATTTAGTAGAAAAAACATTAAAGAAAAATTTTTCTGAAAAGGAGGAAATAAAACTTGCTTATAAATTAGCCAAAGCAAAAGAAAGAATGATTAAAAGTAAGACGAAAAAAGATAAGATTACTAAAATAGGTCAATATTTAAATAGAAAAGGTTTTTCAGAAAATATTATTTGGCAAATTCTAGAAGAACTTAATTTATTGAATTAAACCTTAAAATTTGCTAAAATTAACAAGATAAATAAACTGCATACGAAAGGTATTTTGTGTGTAGTAAATAATTTTATTAAAATTTTTTTAAGCCTTTGACCATTATAATATTAGAGGCTTTCGTACGTAGTAAATAAAAAATATGATGAAAATAGATGAATTGCTAAAACATGCTATAGATAAAAATGCTTCCGATTTGCATTTAACAGCGGATGAGCCTCCTATTTTTCGTTTTGATGGAAAATTAACTTCCTATAAAGAAAAAAAATTAAGTGCAAGGGAAGTAGAGGAGATGGTTCTATCAATCTTAAATAGTGATCAGAAAGAAAAGCTTTACCAAGAAAAAGAAATAGATCTCTCTTATGCTTTTGGGGAGATTGGCAGATTTAGAATCAATATTTATTTTCAAAAAGGAACAATGTGTGGCGCTTTTCGTTTTTTGCCAATGAAAATTAAAACACTAAAAGAGTTAAATTTGCCTCTTCAGTTAGCAGATTTCACTAGAGCTAAGCAAGGACTACTATTAATGGTAGGTCCAACCGGTCATGGTAAAACAACAACTCTAGCTGCTTTAATAGATATTATTAATCACACCAGAGCAGAACACTTAATTACCATAGAAGATCCCATAGAATATACCTTTAAACCCGACAAATGCTTAATAAACCAAAGAGAGTTGCACAATGACACCAAATCTTTTCCAAAGGCGCTTCGCTCAGCTCTGAGGCAGGATCCAGATGTTATCTTTGTTGGGGAAATGAGGGATCTGGAAACAGTTTCAACCGCAATTACATTAGCTGAAACTGGTCATTTGGTTATGTCTACTCTGCATACTAATAATGCTTCCCAAACTTTGGATCGTATGATTGATATTTTTCCTCCACATCAACAGAAGCAAATTAGATATCAATTGGCGAGCACTTTATTAGGAGTGGTCTCACAGAGGCTTCTTCCGCGAATCAAAGGTGGTAGAATCGTAGCTTGTGAAATTTTAAAAAGCTCACCAGCCATAAGAAATTTAATTAGAGAAGAAAAAACCTATCAGATAGAAAATGTTATGCAGACAAGCGTCAAAGAAGGTATGATAATATTAGAAAGATCTTTATTGGATTTAGTTAAAAATAACGAGATAACAGAAGAAAACGCTATTCTTTATGCTAATGATCCTAAATATTTAAAATTACTTTTAAATAATAAAGGAGAGGAATAATTCTTAATATAAAATAAAATGTCTAGAAGAAAAAAAAGAAAATATAAAACTATAAAAATGATAGCCTTGCTGATTTTTGTAAGTTTTGTTGTTGTAATAGTTTATAATGTGATACAAAATAATAAAATTAAAGAAGAAACTTCTCCAGTAGCGGAAGTAAAAAATAGTGAAGAAAAAGATAATAATAGTGAAATTGCAGCAGTTAATAAAAAAAATGAAATAATAGATCAGGAAATTAACGTAGCGGATGTTACGAAGGATGAAAAAAGCAGTGAAGCAGAAACAGATCAAGAGAATCAAAAAAATATAAATATATATAAAACTATTTTAGCTGGTCAGAGTGTATCTTTTACATATCCAGATACTTGGCAGGCTAATCAATTAGAGGAAGAAAATAAATTTTCTTTTGGGCCAAAAGGTCAAGCTATTGTTGCTGAATACCAGGGAGATATTATTATTGCCTATAAAGAAAATGACAATAAAGTTCCCATTGAGAGATATTATGATGGTTTAAATGATATAAATTTATTTGAAGATGCCTCTGGCGGATTTGAAAAAAAAGAAGAAGGCAGCAACACATTATATTTATTTAAGGATTTAATTGGCTATACTTCTTCGACTGTTGGTGTTTTTGTTTTAAATGATTCATTTGTGGAAATGACTGATGTCTATAATAAGCACCAGGATGATGGAGTATTCGATCAATTAATTCAATCTTTTAAGGCTGAGTAGGACGTATAATTTATAATGTAAGATTTAAAATTGAATAAAAAAAATAAAAAGAGCTTTTAAAGCTCTTTTTAGGTTGTTTTGAATTAAAATTGGTAGTATAATACTTAAATAACAAAATATATTAGACATCGAATATTAGTTATGAGAAAAAATAATCTAATAATATTAATGCCTAATGCCTAATTATTAATTTCTATTTAAAAAATATAAAATGACTGATTATATAACCATTAAGGGCGCCAGGGTTCATAATCTCAAAAATATTGATATCAAGATCCCTAAGAATAAATTAATAGTAATAACTGGACTATCTGGTTCAGGCAAATCATCACTGGCTTTTGATACTATTTACGCGGAAGGGCAGAGACGCTATGTAGAAAGCCTATCTTCTTATGCCAGGCAATTCTTGGGAGTAATGGAGAAGCCTGATGTAGATAAGATAGAGGGGCTCTCACCAGCTATTTCTATTGATCAAAAAAGTGTAACCAAAAACCCAAGATCGACAGTAGGGACTATTACGGAAATATATGATTACTTAAGGCTTCTCTTTGCGCGTATTGGTCAGCCTCATTGTCCTCGCTGCGGGCAGAAAATTCAAAAACAAACCATCAATCAAATTTTGAATCAAATATTAGAAATAAAAAAAGGGACTAAAATTAATTTACTCTCCCCTATTATTCAAGATAAAAAAGGAGAACATCGTCACGTTTTAGAAGAGATAAGAAAGGCTAGTTATGTCAGAGTTCGCATAGATGGTAAAATTTATCCGATTGAAGAGGCAGAAGATTTGGATTTAGATAAAAAGAAAAAACATTCTATAGATGTGGTAGTTGATAGATTAGTAATTGAGAAAGATATTAAATCAAGATTGGCTGATTCTCTAGAGACGGCCTTAGAATTAGGTAATGGAGTAGTTATGGTCTACTTATTAGAAGAAGATAAGGAAATACTGTTTTCTGAACTTTTTGCTTGTCCAAAATGTAAAATTAGTTTTCGAGAATTAAATCCCAGAAACTTTTCTTTTAATTCTCCTCATGGCGCTTGTCCAGAGTGCCAAGGGTTAGGTAATAGGCTGAAGATTGATCCAGATTTAATTATTCCTAATAAGAGGTTAACCATAGCTGAAGGTGCAATTCGCCCATGGTCGTCATCTAGTGGCAGGCAGACTTGGTATTATAGGATATTGGAAGCTGTAGCTCGTGAAAATAATTTTTCACTTAATACCCCTATTAAAGATTTGAAAGAGGAAGATTTAGATAAAATATTAAATGGTACGGGAAATAATATTTACATGGTGGAGAATTTTACGGGTAGTGGAAAGGTATCACAATTCAGAACTTCATTTGAAGGGATTGTAAAAAATTTAGAGCGAAGATATAAAGAAACAGATTCGGACTATATCAGATCAGAAATAGAAAAGTATATGAGAATAGAAAAATGTCCTGCTTGCCATGGTCAAAGGCTAAGCCCTCAGGCTTTAGCGGTAAAAGTTTTGGACAAATCAATATCTGAAGTGGGAGCTATGAGTGTAGAGAAATCTCTGGATTTTTTCAATAAATTAGGTACTAAAGATAATTTAAATAAAACAGAACTAAAAATTGCCGAACAAATTATAAAAGAAATTAGGGAAAGGATAAGTTTTCTTAAAAATGTAGGTTTAGAATATATAACGTTAGACAGGTCCTCAGCGACTTTGTCTGGTGGAGAATCTCAAAGGATAAGGTTGGCTACCCAAATTGGTTCGGGATTATCTGGAGTAATATATATATTAGACGAGCCATCAATTGGTTTACACCAAAGAGATAATAACAGGTTGATTAAAACATTACAGAATTTAAGGGACCTAGGTAATACAGTAATTGTGGTTGAACACGATGAGAGCATGATGGAAGCTGCTGATGAAGTGATAGATATCGGACCCAGGGCTGGTAAATTTGGCGGTGAAGTTATAGCTCAGGGGAAAATATTAGCTATTAAAAAATCCAAAAAATCTTTAACGGGCGCTTATCTTTCGGGTAGGGAAAAGATTAGCGTGCCTAAGAAATTTCGGTCTGGTAATGGAAAATCTTTGAAAATAATTGGTGCTTCGGAATTTAATTTAAAAAATATAAATGTTTCAATTCCACTTGGTAAGTTTGTTTGCATTACAGGAGTATCTGGTTCGGGCAAGAGTACCTTAATGGATGATATATTAGGTAAAGCTTTGGCTGAGAAATTTTATAGAGCGAAGTCTAGGCCGGGTAAGTACAAAGAAATAAAGGGTTTTGAAAATATTGATAAAGTAGTGCGCATAGATCAATCTCCTATTGGCCGCACTCCTCGTTCTAATCCTGCTACTTATACGGGAATATTTACCTACATAAGAGATTTATTTGCTGCAACACAAGAAGCTAGAATTAGAGGTTATAAGCCGGGCAGGTTTAGTTTTAATGTTAAAGGCGGTAGATGTGAAGCTTGCCAGGGAGAAGGGCAAGTATTAATTGAGATGCATTTTTTGCCAGATATATATGTAAAATGTGAAGAATGCCAGGGCAAGAGATATAATAAACAAGCTCTAGAAATCCATTATAAAAATAAAGATATATCAGAAGTGCTTAATATGACAGTAGATGAGGCTTTAACCTTTTTTGCCAATATCCCAGCTCTAAAGCAAAAATTAAAGACTCTATCCGAAGTGGGGCTAGGCTATATACAATTAGGACAACCAGCAACGACGTTATCGGGCGGAGAGGCGCAGAGAATAAAGCTCGCTTCCGAACTATCCAAAAGAGCTACGGGCAAAACATTATACATTTTAGATGAACCGACAACTGGCCTACATTTTGATGATGTAAAAAGATTGCTAAATGTTTTGAATAAATTAGCCGATATGAAAAATACAGTTTTAATTATCGAACATAATTTAGATGTAATAAAATGTGCTGATTGGATAATTGATTTAGGGCCGGAGGGTGGAGATAAAGGAGGCTATTTGGTAGCGGAAGGGACGCCGAGAGATATTACTAAAGTTAAGGGAAGTTATACGGGAGAATACTTGAAAAAATATTTTAATAAAAGATAAAATAGGCTATAATATAAGTAAAATAAAATAAAAATGTTGAAATATTGTAAACTTATATCGTTTGCTTTTGTGTTTAGTGTTTTTTTGTTGTCTAAGCCGGTATTAGCTGATGATGTAAAAATTCTTCAACCCGCTTCCATTGTTAATTATAATGATGAGTTGGTAGTTAATAATACTGCCAGATTTGATTCTATTTACGTTGGTAAACAAGGCGCAGGTGGTGTTACCTTCTTTAATGGTACTATCATTAACAATACCACTAATGTTGATACGGGAGCAGATATGCCTGTAACTTTTGGAGATAATGTTAGAATAGACGGCTATTTATTCGGAGGACCATCTTTGGGCTATAGTGATGAAAGAGCTTTGAAGATAGGAGATCATATTTATCCAGGATTAGATGCTTCTAATGATATTGGTAAAGATACTTATAGATTTAGAGACGGCTATTTTTCAGGAAACTTGACTGTAGGCAATTTATTAGGATCAGACATAGTTCACTATGATAATATAGCCACTTCTAACGCCGGCACTTCTAATCAAATACTATCCTACAACGGTAGTGAGTTAGAATGGGTGACGGTGGGATCTAGTAGTAGTGATGATAGTAATAATGATTCTGGAGATAATACAATTACTATAGGAGATATCACTGGTGTTTCAGCTGGTACCGGACTTAGCGGTGGTGGAGATGAAGGTGATGTTACTTTAAGGGTAACTGATGGCGGTATATCTAATTCTTTAATAGCTAATAATGCAATTACTTCAGCTAAAATAGAGAATGGGACTGTAACTAGTAGCGACTTGGATACAGATTATGTTGATGCTAGTGGTGATACTATGACAGGTGCCCTAACTGTCAGTGATCAAATTGTTGTGTCAGATGCTGTTGTAAGTGGTAATACCCTATATGCAGCAAATTCTGGGAGTAATGGCAGAGCTCTATATGGCATAGCTTCAGCAAGTGGAGGTGTTGGTGTATACGGAATTGCGACTAATAGCTCTGGTCAAAATTGGGGGGGATATTTTAGTGCAAGCGGTAGTACTGGCATAGGTGTCAGATCTCAGGCCTCTGATAGTGGTGGTAGCACAAAGTATGGAGGATGGTTTTCAGCTAATGGTACCAATGGAAGAGGTGTATATGGTAGCGCCGCTGGAACAGTAGGATTAAATTACGGAGGTTATTTTGAAGCAGCTGGTGACGATGGTATAGGTGTTTATGGTTATGCTAGTAATACTGGTAGCAATGATGATCGTTTTGGTGGATATTTTGAAGCTAATGGTAACTTTGGCGAAGCTGTATATGGCGAAGTATCTAATAGTGTGGCTAGAAGTGGCCATTTTGTGGGAGGAGACTTTCTAGTTGAGTTAGCAGTATTGGATGGAGATTTTACAATTGAAAATTTACCGAATGGATCGGGAAATGATATTCAAATAGATGGTAATAATTTAGTAGAAGTAACTTCATCTAGGCGCTACAAAGAAGATATTAAGGATTTAGAAGTAGAAACAGCTAAAGTATTAGAATTAAATCCAGTAAGCTTTAAATATAAAAATTCGGGTCGCCAAGATATAGGTTTGATTGCCGAAGATGTAAATGAAATAATACCAGACCTAGTAGTAATGGATGAGAATAATTTACCTAATGGTGTAAAATATGATCGGGTAGCAATATATTTATTAGAAGTTATTAAAGAACAGCAAGGAGAAATAGATAATCTTGAAGAATTAATTTGTGAAAAATTTCCCGAAGAAGATATTTGTAATTAGATTTATATGCCTCAATTTTTAGATAAGTTAAATGATCTGGAGGAAGCTATCATTTCTACTCTAGCTTATTTTAGTGTACATAAATATCCATTAACATTAATGGAGATTTATAAGTGGCTTTATGCAAGAGATCAAGAATCGAAGATCAAAGATTGGAATATAAAACTATCTGATATTCAAAAAGCTTTAGACGAAAGTAAAAGCTTAAAGAAAATAATAGGATGCAAAAATGGATTTTATTATTTAAAAGGCAATGAAAAGCTAGTTGAGCTAAGAAAAAAAAGACATAATTTAGCGAAAGATAGATGGAAGAAATTAAGAAGAATTGCGTCGATATTGCAAATTATACCTAATATTAAAATGTTTGCGGCTTGCAATACCTTAGTTTTAAATGATATCAAAGAAGATAGTGATATTGATGTTTTTGTAATTATAAAAGATGGTCGGATGTGGCAGACGAGATTTTTTATAACAGCTCTAGTTTTCTTATTGGGTCAGTGGCGGCATAAAAGTAATATTGCTAATAAAATTTGTTTATCTTTTTATGTAACTGATAAAAGTTTAAATTTAGAATGGTTAGCTAAGAAGCCATATGATCCCATGCTTTGTTATTGGGTTACTTTTATTTATCCTCTTTTGGATAGGGGTGCATATGGCCAATTTATTGAAGAAAATGAATGGGTTCGAAAGTACGTTCCTAATTTTATAAAATATAATCCTAATTTATTAGAAAGAAAGGTTGATAAAATATTTATCTTTGATATCCTAAGAAAATCACTTGAAGCTATTTTAAATACGAAAATAGGTGATTTGGTAGAAAAATATTTTAAAAAGATCCAGGAAGGAAAAATGAAGAAAAATAGTGATAGCTGGCAGCGTGACGATACGGATGTAATTATAACTGATCAAATGTTGAAATTTCATGAGAAGGATAGAAGGGATTATTTTAGGAAGGTTTATGAAGAGAATTTAAAAAAGATAATCCTCCCCTTTAATAAGGGGAGGTAGGATGGGTTTCGTGGAAAAAGTAATTACTAAATTAAAATGGAACCACTCCCCATCCCTCCCTGCCTCGTCGGCCGGCAAGCTTATTAAAGGAGGAGGAAATAAAATATTGACACTAAATTTTACATAATATAAATTATAGGATACACTGGCAGTCTAACAAAAAGATTGCTAAAAAATAATCATTAATTAATAAAGAAAAATATGAAATTACAACCATTAGGAGACAATGTTATCCTAAAGCCAATTGCCAAAGAAGAAAAAACTAAAGGAGGAATTATTTTACCTGATACAGCTGAGAAAGAAAAACCAGAAAAAGCTGAAGTCGTTGCTGTTGGTCTTGGTAAAACTTTATCAAATGGTAATAAATCCGATATGTCAGTCAAGGAAGGCGATGTAGTCTTGTTTAAAAAATATGGTCCTGACGAAATAAAGATTGAAGACGAAGAATATTTAGTAGCTGGGATTGATGATTTATTAGCAATAGTAAAATAAGTATTCGATACTAATATACTAATTAATACGAATTATACTAATAATTAATAAAGATAAAACTTATGGCAAAAGATATTAAATTTTCTGAAGATGCCAGAAAAAGCATCAAAAGAGGTATTGATAAATTGGCTGATACAGTCAAGGTAACTCTAGGGCCAAAAGGCCGCAATGTAGTTCTAGATAAAGGCTTTGGTTCACCAACTGTAACTAATGATGGTGTTACTATTGCTAAAGAAATTGAATTAAAAGACAAATTTGAAAACGTAGGCGCAGCTTTGGTTCAAGAAGTAGCTTCTAAAACCAATGATGTAGCTGGTGATGGTACTACTACGGCTACTTTACTTGCTCAAGCAATGATTAATGAAGGTATTAAGAATGTAACTGCCGGCGCTAATCCTGTTGGTATCAGGTCAGGTATTGAAAAAGGTGTAGAAGTTGTAGTTAGTGAGCTAAAGAGAATTTCTAAGAAAGTTTCTAATAAAGAAGAGAAATCACAAGTAGCTACTATTTCTGCTAAAGATAAGAGAATCGGTGATTTAATTGCTGAAGTTATGGAAGAAGTCGGCAATGAAGGTGTTATTACTGTGGAAGAGTCAAAAATCTTTGGTATAGAGAAAGAAGTAGTTGAGGGTATGCAATTTGATAAAGGTTATATTACTCCTTATATGATTACTGATTCAGAGAGAATGGAAGCTTCATTCGATGATCCTTATATTTTAATTACAGATAAAAAGATTTCGGCAGTTAGCGATATTGTGCCTTTATTAGAAAAATTAGCTCAAGCTGGCAAGAAAGATTTAGTAATTATTGCTGATGAGATTGAAGGGGAAGCACTAGCTACTTTGATTGTTAATAAATTGCGCGGCGCTTTTAATACGCTAGCTATTAAAGCTCCTGGCTTTGGTGATCGTAAGAAAGAAATGCTAGATGATATAGCAATTGTTACTGGCGGACAAGTTATTTCTGAAGAAGTTGGCTTAAAATTAGAAAATACTGAAATTAATATGTTAGGCCAAGCCAGAAAGATTGTATCTTCTAAAGAAAATACTACTGTAGTCGATGGCAAAGGAAAGAAGAATAAAATCGAAGAGAGAGTTGACCAAATAAAGAAAGAAATTGAATTATCTGATTCCGATTTTGATAAAGAAAAATTACAAGAAAGTTTAGCTAAATTATCTGGCGGAGTAGCCGTAATCAAAGTTGGAGCAGCCACTGAGACAGAGCAAAAAGAAAAACAACACAGAACTGAAGATGCACTTAATGCTACCCGGGCTGCTATTGAAGAAGGAATAGTACCTGGTGGTGGTGTAGCTCTTGTTCGCGCTATTTCAGCTCTTGATGATGTAAAAGCTACTAATGCTGATGAAGAAACTGGTATTAATATTCTAAGAAGAGCGCTAGAAGAGCCATTAAGACAAATAGCTCATAACGCTGGACGAGAGGGTTCAGTAATATTAGCTGAAGTTAAAAAGAGAAAACAAAGAGAAGGTTATAACGCTGATAAAGATAGATATGAAGATTTAGTTGAAGCTGGAATTATTGATCCTACTAAGGTAACTAGATCAGCCCTGCAAAATGCGGCTTCTATTGCTTCTATGTTCCTAACTACTGAGGCAGTGGTTACTGACTTGCCAGAAGAAAAAGGTGATGCTCCTGCCGGAATGCCTGGTGGTATGCCTGGAATGGGTGGTATGGGGGGAATGATGTAAGCGTTGATGTTATACTAATAAACGCTGATAACCCGCTTCTTTGGCGGGTAGGCATTGATAATAAAATAGCCTGGATTATTTCCAGGCTATTTTTATTTCTATAAATTTTTTTATAAAAAAAGGGTGTATTTATAGTCTAAATATGGATAAATACCTAATTATTATTTTCTTATAAATAAATATATATATAAAGATCATATAAACAATAAAAATCAAAAAAACTTGACATAATCACTATTTATATATATTATAAATTGATCCCTTTTGGGCAATTGTGCCCTAATTTCAAGGAGGAAGGGACAATGGAACGTATTTCGCATGTTATTTTCGCGGTTATTTTTGTTCTCTTTAATTCCTCGGCCATTTTGGCCGAGGAGGAAAGGAATCCTTGTTCTTCGAGCGAGGTTCGACGACTGGCCGGCCAGGTGCCGGTTGACTGTCGGGATCCTTCGAGGATCGAGGGGGTCCTCCAGTCGCTCCAAGAGGCAGCTGATATTTGTGGGGATGGTGAGGCGAATAATCTTGCCACTCTTCGCCAGTACCAGGCGGCTTGTTTGGAGCTGGCCGGGGAAGAAAGGAGGTGTGAAGCCATTCCTCTTTATCAAGAGGCTTTGGAGGGTTTTTCTCCTGAGGACCTTGTGAGGGTGGTGGCAGAGGATATGTTCTTAAGGGAATATCTCCAAGGACGTATCCAGGCTTTGGAGGAGGAGTGCGTAACTTCTCCTGAGCCGGTTGAAGAGGAGGAGCCCATTCCTCCTCCTGTTCAGTTTAGTGGGACTCCCCCCTACCTCCCCACTCCTCCACCTTCTCATACCCGTTTTTGGCCTGCAGGGTGGGGGCTTCTCGGAATCGGGCTTGCCGGGATGGTGGGCGTGGGTATTCCTTCCTGGATCGCGGAATATGTTCGCTTCCAGGAGGATCCGTCGCATTTGTCTTGGCGACAAGACTTGGGCGATGCGAGTTTCTTTATCGGGTTAGGTATTGCTGCAGTGGGAGCAATCCTACTGATAGTTGAGACCTACCGGTTAAGAAGAAGCGCTCGCGCTTCACCCCACGCCGAAGGCGAGGACTCCTCCTCCAACTGGGAGCCCCTCGCCATCGCCTCACCGCTCTTTCTCACCTTTTAGCCGCGTTTTCGCACACACGGCTTCCCTTTATTATTATTACTTTCTATATATAATTAAAATTTAAAAGAATAAAAAAAAGACTAAGCTGTAATTTTGCTTAGTCTCTTTTTTGTTTGTGTAAATTTTATCTGTCCGCCGTCAGAGGCGGGTATATTTAAAGTTGTAATTGAAGGGGTTTGGTAGACTAGAAGGATCTCTAGTCTACCTTCTTTGAGAAAGAACGATGATGGGGGGAGGAGTAGGTGGCCTTTGCGGAACCACTATGATGGGTGGTGGCTCCTCTTCGACAGTGGGGTGAGGGCGGCGAGGCTCGGGAGTGGCCTGCTTTGCTGGTCGGGGAGGTGGGGCGCGCTTGGTGGGTTCGGCTGTTGCTTCGGCGCTTGGCTGAGGTTCGGGTTCAGGCGGAGGTGTAGCTTTCTCAGGCGGAGCGGGTGGTTCCGGTTCAGCTTGAGCTTGAGCGACGGGTGTAGATTCAACAACTTTCGTTGGAGTTGGATCAGTGACTTGAGGTTCAGTAGAAGGTTGAGGTTGAGAGATGAACCATCCCGTGAAAGCACCGATGATCAGAACGGCGATAGCGATTGTCACAGGAAGTCTCCAGTGCTTTTTTTTTGGTTCTGAGTCGTCGACCTTTTGCACGATAACCGTTTCGGCCTCGTGTACGGTGGTCGTAGGCGTCGGAGGAGGAGGTGTATAGGCAGGATGTTCTTCAAGACTCTCGAGGTCGACCAAGAACTCCTTGGCACTCTGGTACCGTTTTTGCGGTACCGGTTCCATTGCCTTCAGAATGACTCTTTCGAGTCCTTCTGAAATAGTCGGATTTAGAGCCTTAGGGGGATTGGTTCCCCCGTCAAGGATTCTATTTATAATATCGCTAGAAGTGTCCCCTATGTAGGGGAAACACCCCGTAAGCATCTCGTAGAGCATGATGCCTACCGACCAGATATCGGTTTGATGGTTGATGCTCTTTGAACCGCAGCACTGTTCCGGGGACATATAATGGGGGGTCCCATTGATTGTCCCAACGCTGGTCAGCTCATGTGTAGTGGCGAGGGCTGCCGATCTAGCCTTGGCGATCCCGAAATCCATAATTTTGACTTCACCACCTTCTGTGATGAAGATGTTTTCCGGTTTGAGATCACGATGGATAATCCCTTTTTCGTGCACCACAAGGAGTGCACGCAGGATTTGTATCGTTACATCAATAGCAAACTCAATTTCAACAATACAGCCTTTTTCATTAATAATTTTATCGAGACCCCTGCCTTCGAGGTACTCCATCACAATGAAGATGTACCCATTTGCCTCGATGTCTGAAACAGACACTACTCCGGGGTGTTTAATCTCTGCCCCGATTTGTGCTTCCAAAAGGAAGCGTCTCCTAGCCTCCTTATTCTGTACCAACTCTGAATTGATGAACTTGATGGCCACACGAGCCCTCAAGAGCTGGTGGATGGCCAGGAATACCACTCCCATACTTCCGCTGCCAAGTTCCCTGATCAGTTCATACTTATTATTGATGATATCGCCAACCTTGGGTTCCATAGTAAATCTCCCTACCCCTCTTTTAAAAGAGGAATTGTTGTTGTGTTTCAGAAAAAAGTTTTGAAGGAACATTCTACATTTCAATTCATTTAAAATTGAAATATATATGCATCTTTCAAAATAAAAGTCTAAACAACTTTTCACTTATACTGTAAAACACCGTACAAAAAAGTCAAGCATAATTTAGGGGTAAATGTCAAGTTAAAATGGTTATTTTGCCTAAAAATAAACAAAAAATAGATAATTTTTATCTAGCAGATTCACTTTACTTTGATATAATTTAAATAAATTCCCTTGACACTATTTATTAAAATAATAAAATAAAATTAGCACTCGGATATGTTGAGTGCTAATGATTTTATAGGATTAGCGAACTTTAGTTCGCGCTTAGAATATGAGTACAAGTTGAAACTTGCTAATCCTTAAAAAGATAACATAAAAATGAATAAAAGAAAAGAGGAAATTTTAAAATCTATTATATCTGATTATATAGACAGAAAAGCGCCTGTTTCTTCTTCAATTTTACAAAAAAAACATAAATTTGATTTATCTACAGCTACGCTACGTAACGAAATGCTAGATTTGGAAGAAGAAGGATTTTTAGAACAGCCGCATACATCCGCCGGCCGCATACCTTCCGATAGAGGTTATCGCTATTATATTGATAGATTAATGAAGAAAAGAGACATTGAAGGCCAGGAAGAATATATTTTAAAAAAGAAAATTGTAGAGTATAAAAATAGATATGGAGAGACAACGAAGACTATTACTAAAATTCTAGCTTCAGAAACGGGAGGCCTAGCTATCTCGACGATAATTAAGAAAAAAGAAATATATAATTGCGGCATTTCTGAATTATTAAAAGAACCGGAATTTAGCCGATCGAATGATTTTTGTGGCGTGGCTTCATTGTGCGATTTTATAGATGATAATATAGACAGGGTATCAGAGGTAGCAAGAGATAAGGAAGTGCAGATTTATATTGGTCAGGAAAATCCTTTGGTCGAGGCGGAGAATTGTTCTATGGTTATATCTAATTTTAAAAAAGGCAATGATAGAGGATTTATTGCGCTAGTGGGACCAAAAAGGATGAAGTATGACAGAAACATTTCACTGATTAATTATTTAGTCAAAGTTTTAGCTGGTGGTGGATTTGTCTTTATATTTTTAGTTAATTTATAATACGAATTTACGAATATATGCAAATTCAGCGAATATACAAATGATGCAAATTAAATAATAAAATATGCCAAAGAAAAAATTAAAAAAAGAGAAAAAGGAAGATAAGCAAAGTGAAATCGGAGTATTGCAAGAAAAAGCAGAAGAAAACATGAATGGTTGGAAGCGCGCTTTAGCTGATTATGAAAATTATAAAAAAAGATCAGAAGAAGATAAAAAAGAATTAGTTCAATATGCCAGTGAGAATCTGATTTTAGAAATACTGCCAATCCTAGATAATTTCCAAAGCGCCTATAAATCATTACCAAAAGATTTAGAAAATAATAATTGGGCAATAGGCATAAGATATATCAAAGACCAATTTGAGAACGTATTAAAAAATAATGGAGTTGAAGAATTAAAAACAGTGGGGGAGAAATTTAATCCGGAAATTCATGAAGCAATAGAGAAAGTAGAATCAGAGGATGGAGAGAAAGATATAATTGTGGAGGAAGTAGTAAAGGGTTATAAGATGGGTGAGAAGGTGATTAGGGCAGCGAAGGTGAAAATAAATGGTTAGGGCGGGTTTTTCCGCCTGAGATAATGAAATAATTTATTTTTTTGTTTTATTATCTTGGGTGGTAAATATTTTTGGAAAATAGTTGTATAGAAATTTGAAGATAGTTATAGAAAACAGAAACTAGAAAATAGTTAACCAATTTCTAGTTTCTAATATCTATTACAAATATCAAGTTTCTAAATAGCTAATTTCAAAGCTAGAAAATATTAATAATTAATTAACAAAAAATATGTCCAAGATTCTAGGAATCGATTTAGGAACAACTAATTCCTGCATGGCTATTATGGAAGGCGGCAAGCCTCAAGTTTTAGAAAACAAAGAGGGTTCGCGCACTATGCCTTCAATGGTAGCTGTCAAATCAGATGATGAACGTGTTGTGGGTATGGTAGCTAAAAGACAAGCGGTAACTAATGCTGAAAATACAATTTATTCAGTAAAACGTCTTATTGGCCGAAAATATGCAGATACTGAAATTCAAAAAGATATCAAACTTCTGCCATATAAAATTATGGAAAGTGGTGATGGTATCAAAGTAAAAATGGGTGATAAAGAATATACTCCTCAGGAAATTTCCGCTATGATTTTACAAAAAATGAAACAAGATGCGGAAGCAAAATTAGGTGAGAAAATTACCGAAGCAGTTATAACTGTACCTGCCTATTTTGATGATTCTCAAAGACAAGCTACCAAAGACGCTGGTAAGATTGCTGGATTAGAAGTAAAGAGAATTATTAATGAACCGACAGCGGCAGCGCTAGCCTATGGATTTGATAAAAAGAAAAATGAGAAAATTGCTGTCTATGATTTAGGCGGTGGTACTTTTGATGTTTCAATTTTGGAAATTGGAGATGATACAGTAGAAGTGAAAGCTACTAATGGTGATACACACCTAGGTGGTGATGATTTTGATCAGAAGATTATTGATTATTTAGTAGCAGAATTCAAAAAAGATCAGGGTATTGATTTATCACAAGATCAAATGGCCCTACAGCGATTAAAAGAAGCAGCCGAGAAAGCTAAGCATGAATTGTCGCAATCGATAGAGACAGATATTAATCAACCCTTTATTACGACTGATTCTTCAGGACCCAAGCACTTGAACATAAAACTTACTCGCGCTAAATTAGAAGAATTAGTAGATGATATTATTGAAGGAACCCTAGAGCCATGTAAGAAAGCCCTAGAAGATGCAGGACTGCAAGCTTCTGATATTAATGAAGTAGTATTGGTAGGTGGACAAACCAGAATGCCTAAAGTTCAGGAGGTAGTAGAGAAATTCTTTGGCAAGAAACCAAATATGACTGTTAATCCAGATGAAGTAGTAGCTATTGGTGCCGCTGTTCAGGGTGGAGTATTACAAGGAGATGTTAAAGATGTTTTGTTATTAGATGTTACTCCTCTAACGCTTGGTATTGAAACTCTAGGTGGAGTATCTACGCCCTTAATCAATAGAAATACCACTATACCTGCTTCTAAAACTCAGGTATTCTCAACGGCGGCTGATAATCAACCCTCAGTAGAAATACATGTTCTGCAAGGTGAGAGACAGATGGCTACTGGTAATAAATCATTAGGTCGTTTTATGTTAGATGGTATTCCACCAGCACCCCGTGGTGTTCCTCAAGTAGAAGTTACTTTTGACCTTGATGCTAACGGTATTTTAAATGTAAAAGCTAAAGATAAGGCAACTAATAAAGAACAAAGTATCACTATTCAAGGCTCTTCAGGTTTATCTGAAGATGAAGTAGAAAAAATGAAAAAGGATGCTGAGGCTCATGAAGCAGATGATAAAAAGAAAAAAGAAGCGATAGAAATTAAAAATAATGCTGAAACATTGATTTATACTTCAGAAAAAACCATTAAAGATGCTGGTAGTAAAGTTGATGATAAGACTAAAAAGACAATTGAAGAGAAAATAGAAGCTTTGAAAAAGGTTAAAGATGGAGAAGATATTGATGCCATTAAAAAGGCTTCAGAAGAATTGAGTACAGAGATTCAAAAAGTAGGAGAAAAAATGTATAAAGATGCCCAGCAAGACCAGCAAGCACAGCAGCAACAGGCAGCTAATCAAGCTGGAGACAAAAAAGCTGAGGAGCCAAAGCAGGGTGATACAGTCAAAGGAGAGGCTGAAGATGTTAAGGATGATAAAAAAGACGATAAGAAATAAATAGATTTTAAATTGGTATCCGAAATCCTATAGGGTTTCGGATACCTTGTTAATACTTACTTGTATCAAAAAAATATTAGTATATAATTAGTACTAATTTGAAAAATAAATTAGTTTAATCAATGAAAGATTTTTACGAAGTGCTTGGTGTTTCTCGAGAAGCATCGAATGATGAAATAAAAAAAGCTTATAGAAAATTAGCTCATAAATATCACCCCGATAAATCTGGAGGAGATGAAGCCAAATTCAAAGAAGTAAACGAAGCTTATCAAACCTTATCTAATCAAGATAAAAGATCCCAATATGACCAATTCGGGCAAACTTTTGAACAGCAAGGGGCAGAAGGCTTTGGCGGTTTTGGTAATGCCTCGGGCTTTGGTGGAGGCAATCCTTTTGGACAGGCAGGAGCAGGCTTTGAGGATTTTGATTTAGGAGATGTATTTGAGAGTTTTTTTGGAAGGTCTGGCAGGCGTCAAAATGCTAGTGGAGCTATACATGGGGATAATATTAGTATAAATATTGATTTGCAATTTGAAGAAGCAGTTTTTGGAGTTGAGAAAATTGTTGAGCTACGTAAAAAAATAAAATGCTCCAAGTGCCATGGTAATGGAGCTGAACCAGGTACAAAAATTGAGACTTGTCCTACATGTTCTGGTTCGGGGCAAATAAAACAAATTCAACAAATTTTTATAGGATCTTTTACTAGAACTATAACTTGTCCTGATTGTAAGGGGGTAGGTAAAAAAGCTGTTAGTCCTTGTACTGAGTGTGGAGGTGAAGGTCGAGTTTTGGGACACAAAAAAATAAAAGTAAAAATTCCTGCAGGGATATCTTCTGGCCAAACCTTAGAAATTAATAATGAAGGTGAAGCTGGAAAAGATGGGGGGCAAAATGGCAGTTTATTTGTAACGATTAATGTTTCAGGACATAAATATTTTAAAAGAGAAGGAAATAATATTATATGTGAGATACCAATAAGTGTAACTCAGGCAATTTTAGGCGATGCAATAAATATTAAAACACTTGATGGAGAATCAAAAATTGAGATTCCAGCTGGTACCCAACCTGGAGAAATATTTAAAATAAAAGATAAAGGTGTGCCATACTTAAATAATAAAAATCAAAGAGGTGATTTTATAGTTAAAACATCTATTAATATTCCTAAGAAAATTAATTCTGAAGAAAAAGAATTATTTAAGCAGATTGTTTCAATTGGAGGAGAGGCAGCGGTTATAAAAAAGAAAAGTTTTTGGAATAAAATATTTAGTTGATAACTTTCTTGTGGCAAGATTTAAAAAGTGTTATAATAATTTTGTAGAAAGTTTTTATATAAAATAAAAATTAACATTTAAAAAAGTGGACAGTTTTTTGGGAGGAATTAATTGGTCTTTTCCGACCTGGGATATGTTTATTTACATATTCTTCTTTTCGTCTATTGTTTTATACGGATTTATTTTGGGCAGAGATAGGATATTGGTTATTTTATTTAGCATCTACATAGCTCTGGCTGTCAGTTCTAATTTGCCATTTATTAATGATGAGATCGCTAAGAAATTTGGTTTTGGACCTGTTTTTGTGATGAAATTATTTATTTTTGCTTTTATAGTAATTGGACTTTATATAATGTTTACTAAGATTGGCTTACTTTCTAGCTTTACAGAAAGCGCTGGTTTTTTTCACATAATTATATTTAGTATTTTACATATGGGATTGATTATAAGCATTGTGCTGTCTTTTGTACCGCAAGAAGCCCTAAATTTATCTGATTTTACTAAAAATTTATTTGTATCTGACATTGCCAGATTTGCCTGGATGGTAGCTCCGTTATTTGCTATGTTTTTAGCTAAACACGAAGAGAGAGAGGAAGATTAGTATTTTGTATATAAAACCTTTATCACCGCTGTAAGAGCGGGATCATTGACTTATTGAAAATATTTGTTATTCTATAAAAGAAATTAGGAGTTTCTTTTTTTTATATAAGGGATGTTAGCTTCCCGACTTTCAGTACGGGACAGGCAGTTGGTAGAGCAGTTTCGACATATATATTGGATCAACAGTAAATCCTAATCATAGGTTAAACGATCATAATAAGGGTAATACTAAGTCAACAAAGAATTATCGGCCATGGAAAATAAAATACTTTGAGGAATATAGTACTTTATTGGAAGCTAGAAAAAGAGAGAAACAAATTAAGAAATGGAAAAATAGAGAAAGAATAGAAGCTCTAATAAAAAGAAATAAAATGGGATGTTAGCTCAGTTGGTAGAGCAGCTGCCTTTTAAGCAGAAGGTCACAGGTTCGAATCCTGTACATCCCATGTGTATACTTTAAGGCTTAAATAAGCCAAATTAACAATACAAAAAGACCTAAATTAATAGGTCTTTTTGATATATAGGAAGCTATTGTTTAAGATGTTTGGAAAGAGCGGAGGATTAAAAAAAATAAAGAAATGTTATAGTGCTTTGACTATTTGTATATCTGTCAGATGAATAAGCTCTTCTGGAGAGGATAGTATTTTTATACTGATACCAATTCCGTAGAAAATAATGAATTTTCCAGCTTCAATAATTTGTTTGGCACCATTTCTTAAAAATAATATACATCCTCTATTATTTCTGTGACATTTTTCTACTTCTTCCTGAACCTCTCCTGCATGCATAACTCAACCTCCTCAGGTTATCTATATTTAAGCAAAATAATTACAGATGTCAACCAAGAATCATTTCTAATTATTAAATCTTGAAAAATTCAATTCCTTACTTTTTTTAAATTTTCTAACAAAAAACAAAATAGCTAAAATTAAATAAACTATATTTAAAGAAAAACTAATAATAATATTTTCCATTGGGACAGAGCCGGAGAATATTAAGCTTCTCATAGCTTCAAAAATATAAGTTGTAGGGACGAAAAGGCTTACTTGTTTAAAAACAATGGGTAATTGGCTGGCTGGGTAGAAGACTGCACTGAGGGGGAATAAAATACCAGGCAGGGTCCAGACTACTGTTTGCATTTTAGGACCGTAGCGAATCACTATGCCAGCCGCAATAAAACCTACTGTCCAACCAGTTAGAGTGGCGCTAAGGAAGAAAGGTAGCATCCACCAGCCAATAGCGAAAGCATTAACTGTATAGAGTACGAATATTGCCAAGGAGACAAAGCTAACTGTAACAAACATTTTGGCAATTGATTGTAATAAGACGGAAGTAATCCATTCTAGCAAAGTCAGGGGGGTGGAAAACATGTTGATCAAATTATTATTCCAGATCTCATCAATTAAATTTCTAGAAACTTCTGATTGGGAACGCCAAATTACATTCCAAATAACCAAGGCAACTAAAATACTAATAACAGAATTTGTTACACCACTATTATCTTTCGTTAGCCACTGAGAAGCAATACCCCAGGTTATGACATCAATAAATGGCCAATAAAGCATATCGCTTAATAAATCAAAGTCACGCTTCAGAGGAAGTGTGTGCCTAACTATTAATGCATAAATACGATGCCATTTCATATATTTAAGTGTGTAATTTATTTAGCCATTTTTAGAAAATAATCTTCTAAAGTTGGTTTTTTTATATTTATTTGATTGTATTCAATATTTTCTTTGCTAATTTTTTGTAAAAAACTAGCAATATCTTTTTCTTTTATAATAATATTTATGGCTTGTTTGTTGTGAATAGTCTTTAGTTTTAAAATATCTGTAATTCTTATAAGACGTGTTTGTTGATCTTTATTTAAAATTTTGAGAACTATTTGGCAAGTTTCTATTGATTTTGCTAATTTATCTGGAGTATTTTCAGCAACAATTTTTCCCTGTCGCAAGAATATTATGCGATTGCAAACACTAGATACCTCCTCCATGTTATGTGAGGTATAGATTATTGATAAATTATTTCTCTCTTGTTGCTCCAAAACAAATTGACGTACCAGATGAGCGATATCAGGATCTAGCGAGGCGGTAGGTTCATCAAGCAGGACAATCTTTGGCTTAGATAAAAATGCTTTAGCTAGTATAACGCGAGTAATCTGGCCAGCAGATAATTCAGACATAATTTTATGGCGATGATCCCATACGCCAAATTTTGTTAATAATTCTTCCACTCTTTCTTTAAATATTTTTTTATTTAAACCATAAAATAATCCATAAACGCGTAAATTTTCTATAATAGTTAGTCTCCAGGGCATACGCACATAAGTGCTGGCAAAGGTCATATTTTGAAGTATGTTACTGCGATATTTACTAAAATCTTTATCAAAAATAGTGATATTGCCTGAGGTTGGAGTTAGCACACCTAAGAGCATAGATATTATAGTTGATTTACCAGCGCCATTAGGACCAAGCAAACCTAAAATTTCTCCTGCTTGTAAATTAAAAGAAACTTTATTAACGGCTACAGTTTCTTTTTTTATTTTACGTTGAGGAGAGTAAATTTTTGTTAAATTTTGAACAGATAGTATGTTGGACATGTAATTATTTATAACAGTTAATTTAGGTAAAATCAATTTTAAACGTTTTTTATAAATTTTTAAAAATACTGAAAAAGGCTAATTTTAAGTAAAACACTTGCTTTTATTTGACAAAGGGATATACTTTAATTCATATTAATAATAAATAATCAAAAATATGGGAAATTTTAATCGTAATAACCGATCAGATAGGCCGCAAATGCATCATGCAGTCTGTGATGAATGTGGCAGAGATTGTGAAGTACCCTTTAGACCAAGTGGCGGCAAACCAATTTATTGTAGCGACTGTTTCAAAAGTAAAGGCGGAGATGATAAAAGAAGTAATAGAAGAGATGACAGAGGATTCGGCAGACGTGATTTTGGTGGAAGAGACTCAAGAAGAACTGCTATGTTTAGTGCTGTCTGTGATGAATGTGGTCAAAATTGTGAAGTACCTTTTAAACCAACCAGTGGTAAACCTATTTATTGTAGTAAATGTTTTGATGGTAAAAATGATAAAAGCGATAGAAGAGGTGGTAGAAGAGATGATAGAAATAGAAATAGTAATACTGGAGAAGAATCAAGCAAGCAGTTTAAAATGCTAAATGAAAAGCTTGATAAAGTATTAAAGCTATTATCTATCAATGTAGCTGTACCTGCATCTAAAGCTAACCAACCAAAGCAGAACAAAGAGATTAAAGTGGAAAAGAAATCAGAAAAAGTTAATAAAGCTGAAACTAAAGGACTTGCAGCTAAGAAAGTTGTTAAGAAAAAACCGGCTGCCAAGAAAAAAGCAAAAACAAAAAAGAAGAAATAATATATTGATTTATAATTAATACAAAATAATAAAAAGGGCTGATACAGCCTTTTTATTATGGCTAAAAAGAAATAAATCTGTATAATTTACGTATAAATATAAAAGAAACAATGCAAAAAATACCGAATGTTAGTGATTTAGATGAAAATTCGGATGAAAGTTTGGTTAAACTGACGCTGGAAAATCAGGATTTTTTTGCTTTATTAATAAAAAGATATGAAAGTAAATTGCTAAGATATATACAAAGAATAACCAATGTTAAGAAAGAAGATGCCGAAGATTTACTGCAAGAAATTTTTATAAAAGTTTATCAAAATCTAAATGATTTTGATCAAAAATTGAAATTTTCCTCCTGGATTTATCGTATTGCTCATAATATAGTTATTGATAATTTTAGAAAAAATAATGCCAGACCTAAAGTTGCTGGATTGGATGAAGAAATCAATGATAGGATTATAGCCAATATAAAATCAGATTTTAATATAGATAAGGAAATAGATAGAAAATATTTAAGGGAAATGATGGAGGAAGTTTTGCAAAAAATGGATGATAAATATAAAGAGGTATTAATTTTAAGGTTTTTTGAAGAAAAAAGTTATGAAGAAATATCAGATATTTTAAAAAAACCCATAGGCACTATTTCCACCTTAATAAATAGAGCTAAAAAGCAATTCAAAGGTGAATTTGTTAAAATTTAAAATGATAAATTAATTATAATATGACTAAAACAGAAGACTTATCTAAGCAAGTCTTATCAACAATTAAAGAGAATAAAATTGAACCAAAACCTAAATGGATGTTTTCTATTCGGGAGGTAATATTTTGGGTTATTTTTGTTATTTCTTTAATGTTGGGCAGTATTTCCACTTCTTTAGTTATTTTTATGATTGGCAATAATGATTGGGATCTTTATGAGAAGCTAGGGCATGGTTTATTTAAATTTATTTTAATAACCTTGCCTTATTTTTGGCTGATATTTTTAGTTATTTTTGTAATATTTTCTTACTATAATTTTAAGAAAACCAAATCTGGCTATAGGTACAATACAATTTTAATAGTTTTGATAAATATTTTAGTAAGTATTTCCTTAGGATCTTTATTGTATGTTTGCGGACTAGGAGCAAAATTAGAGAATTCATTAGAAAAAAGAATTCCTCCGTATGGAATGATGTTTTACCAAAGGCATGATATGTGGAATGCTCCCGAGAGAGGACTAGTTGCTGGCGTTATTGTATCTTTTAATAACAAAGATCAATTTGAAATAGTTTCTCTAGAGAGAGAAAAATGGCATATTTTAGGTAAAGACGCGATGATAGTGCCAAGACTAGTTCTGAGAGAAGGAGAAAGAATCAAAGTTATTGGAGAAATGGTGGATATAGACACTATGAGGGCTGATGAAATAAGACCATTCATAGAAGATCGAATGTTTTTTGAAAGAAATAATATTATGATGCGTATTAATTAATTGAAGTGCTTAAAAATTTATAAAGGCCACATAAATTTTTAAAGTCAAAAGCAGCTGCTTATTATTAAATTAATAACGTCAATTAATGAAGAAGAATAAAAAAATTATTATTGGTTCTTTAATAACAGTGTTAACTTTAGCAGCCGGTATATCTTCTGCTTATGCTTATAGGGGAGGTATACGAGGACTAGACAGCGGCAATAAAGATAAAGCCGAACAAGCTATTCAAAATAATGATTATCAATCCTGGAAAGATGCTATGGAAAGCGGGCTTAGCGAAGATAGTTTTAATAAGATGGTAGAAAGACAGCAAAATCAGGAAAAAATTAAGAAGACTATTGAAGATGGAGATTATAATGCTTGGAAGGAAGCAATTGACGCACAGCCTAAAATAGAAGATAAAATTACAGCTGATAATTTTGATAAATTTTCTGAAATGCATAAATTAATGGAATCAGGGGATCGCGAAGGAGCGCAAGCAATAGCTGTAGAACTTGGGATAGAGGATTTGGGTAATGGTATGATGAGAGGATTTGGCGGTCATAATATGGATATGGGAAGATATATGAAATAGAGAAAAATATTATATTAATAAAATAGCGCCTTGATTAATTAAGGCGCTATTTATATACTTAAAAAATAGAAAAAATGGTTGTAATTATAATTAATTTTATTATGAAAATATCTATAAAGACCCTAGGATGCAGACTCAATCAAGCAGAATCTAATAAAATAGCCGAAGAATTAGATAAATTTGGTTTGGAAATAGATATCATAGCCCCTACGGGACGGAAGGCAGATTTATATATTATAAATACTTGTTGTATAACAGCCAAAGCGGTTACTAAGTCCAGAAGAGAAATCAATAAAATAAGAAATAACAATAAAAAAACTATAATTATAGGGTGTGGTTGTGCTAAAAGCTTAAAATCCGAAGTAGATCTATTTATTGAGGATAAAAATAAAATACCAGGTTTAATTTATAATAAATTTGTAAAGAACAAAATAATTGTTCAAAATAGAACAAATAAAATAGACAATAAAATCCATACTAGAGCTTTTATAAAAATACAAGATGGATGTAATAATTTTTGTACTTATTGTATTATACCTTATATAAGGGAAAAAATGGTTAGTATAGAATCTGATAAAATTTTAAAAGAAATAAAAGAAAAAGAGAGAAAAGGCTGCAAAGAAATTTTATTAACAGGAGTAAATATTGGGAAATACCTGAGTAATAAATTAGATCTAACTAATTTAGTTAAAAAAATATTAGAAAAAACAAATATTAATAGAATTAGATTTGGATCTATCAATCCTGATTCTATAAATGATCAATTCTTGTCTTTATTCGAAAATGATAGAATATGCCAACATTTACATTTATCATTACAAAGTGGTTCTGACTCGGTCTTGAAAAGGATGAATAGGCATTATAATACAAAAGATTATTTAAACATTGTTAAAAAAATTTATAAAAAATATCCTGATTTTAATTTTACTACTGATGTAATAGTAGGATTTCCTGGAGAAAGTAAGAGCGAATTTATGGAGACATGTAAATTTGTTAAAATAGTAAAATTTTCTAAAATACATATATTTCCTTTTTCTAAAAGGGAAGGAACTGTTGCTTGTAATATGGATAAGCAAATAAATTATAATAAAAAAATAGAAAGAGTAAAAATTTTAGAAAAAATAAATAAAAAACTTATGGGTGATTTTGAAAAGAAAATGTTGGGTAAAAAAGAGGAAATTTTATTCGAGAATAGGAAAAATAGTTGTTTTTCAGGTTTTACAAAAAACTATTTTAAGGTAAAATTAAACAGCAAGGAGAATTTAGGAAACAAATTGAAAATAATAAAAATATTAGAAAGTAATTTGATTTTATGAAAGTATTACTCTATTCATTTATAGCTATTTTATTAATTTTATTGGGACTAGCAGTTGTGGGAGGATTTTGGCTTAAAAATAATGCCTCGCTAGAGCTGGCTGATTTTTTTAATAAAGATGGAAAAGTCGAGATAAATGATGAGGCAAAAGCAGAGATAAAAGACGAAGCAAGAAAAATAGATGGTAAAATTTACGAAGAAGCAACAATTCATAATCCCGAAGGAGACATGCTGCCTGATCAGATAGATGATACTATACGTGCGAAATTAAAAGAAGAAATTAAAAAAGAATCAGCTAAATATTAAAATAATGCAAATAAAAGTAAGTAAAAAATTTAATCAGAATCCAACCGTATTAATGCGCCGTCTAGGATATAAACCTTGGCGTGATCCAAGAAGTGGCAAGGAAAGTTTTATAAGAAGAATGGGAGCATCTTTTTATCCCAGATTTCATATTAACTGTCATTATAATCAGGAAAACATACTTATAATAGATCTTCATTTTGATGCCAGGCGGCCTATGCATACTAAAGGTATTAGGTGTTATGAAGATGAAGAAAGTGAAGTAGTTAAGCGAGAAGACGCCAGAATAAAGCAATATATTGATAAAATATAAAAAATAGTAATTTCTATGTAAAATTTGATAAAAAACTCTCTTGATTGCTTGACATATTCATAATTTATGATAAACTAAATAAAAATTAAACAATTATATACAATCAAATTGTGTATAAAAGATTATATAAAATGACAGAAAATTTAAAGAATATACAATATAATAATAATCAGGAGTGTAATTTTTCCGGCTTAAGTCCGGCTGATTTGATATATAAATTATTAGATGAATTATCACAAAAAAGAAGCAGAGATATTATTATAAAACGTTTTGGACTTGATGGTGGTAAGAAAAAAACATTAGAAGAAATCGGAAAAGAATATGGAATTACTAGAGAGAGAGTAAGACAAATAGAATCTTCTACTCTATCTGAACTTAAAAAATTTAAAGCAGCCGGTCATATTAAACTTTTAGAAGATTCTTTGGAAGAACTATTATCAAAACATGGTGAATTGATGAGTCATAATGATTTGGTAGGTAAATGCGTTGAAAAGTTACAACATGAAAAAGCTCATGGAAATTTAGTTGAATTTATTTTAAAATTGAGTGATAGATTTATAGATTTTAAAGAAAATGATAGGCTTAAAAAAGCTTGGGGATTAAAAAATTCTGATATAAAAATGGCTGAGAAAATTATTAATTCTGCAATTAGGGTACTAGAGAAAGAAAATAAACCATTTTCTGAAGATAAATTTACAGAGCTAATCTCAAAAAATAGTGATTTGGTTGAAGAAATGGAACTATTGGGTAACAATAAGGCATTACTATCTTATCTTAATTTAAGTAAAAAAATTCAGAAGAATCCTTATAATGAATGGGGCCTAAATCATTGGAATGAAATTATGCCTCGTGGTGTTAGAGATAGGGCTTATATTGTATTGAAGAAAAATGGAAAACCACTACATTTTAGAAAAATTACAGAAATGATCAACAATAAAGGATTTTCTAAAAGACAGGCTAATATGCAAACTGTTCATAATGAGTTGATTAAAGATTCTCGTTTTATTTTAGTTGGAAGAGGTATATATGCTTTGAAAGAATGGGGCTATAAAGAAGGTACTGTCAAGGATATTATTGCCTCAGTTCTAAAAAATGAAAGCAAACCCTTATCAAAAAATAAAATTATAAAAGAAGTATTAAAGCAGAGAATGGTTAAAGAGAATACTATAATTTTAACTCTACAAGATAAAAATTTATTTCAAAGAGTTGAAAAAGGAACATATAAATTAGCCCAGCAGATTGCTTAAAAATATTACACTCGATTCTTTATTTCTTATCTAAATTTAGACAATAGTTACGGAATATAGTTGCAATTATAAAAATATTATAATATAGAATACAAAAACAAAATTAATGGATTACTCTTTTATTTATGAACAATTAGAGTATTTTTTGGAGTTTTGGAGCTTAACTTTATGGGTTTTCTCAAGGATATGGTGGCTTACCATTCCTCCTTTATTATTCTTAATTTACTATATTTGGTTACTAAAAAAACGAGCTAAGTTTATAGAATCTATTAAATTTATTTATTTAGCTGTTACTGTGTCACCTGAGAGTGATAAAAATCCAAGTGCAATGGAGCAAGTTTTAGCTGGTTGCTATGGTATTGAGTCTGGACGTAATTTTGTTGAAAAATATTTTAAAGGAGAGACGCAGGTATATTTAAGCTTAGAATTGGTTAGTATTAATGGCAATGTGCGTTTTATTGTTAGAACACCTGATTATTTTAGAGACTTGGTTGAAGCAAGTCTCTATTCACAATATCCAGAGGCAGAAATTACTGAGGTAGAAGATTATACTAAGTTTGCTCCAGATAATTATCCTAATGATAAATATAAAATGTACGGTCTAGAATTTGGTTTAGCTAAGGATGATGCTTATCCAATTAAGACTTATTATGAATTCGAAAATAAATTAGGGGAAAAAGAAAATAAATTTATTGATCCACTATCTGTATTAACAGAAATGATGTCAAGGCTTGGAGAAGGAGAACAATTATGGATTCAATTTATAATTAAGCCTATTCGTGATCAGTGGAAGAAAGAGGGGGAAAAAGTAGTTAATAAATTAATCGGTAAAGCTGTTGAAGAAAAAGTAGGTCTTATTGAGAGACCATTAAGATCTAGTGTAGGTTTATTACATGGACTTTTTAAAGGGATAGAATCTACCCTAGGATTTGAAGAAGTGGAATCATCTGAGGGTAAAATGGATGTACCATCCTTGGTGCAATATTTATCTCCAGGAGAACAAAAAGTAGTAGAAGCTATTGAAAAAAGTTTATCTAAGACTGCATATGAGGTTAAATTTAGATTTATATATATAGCTCGCAAAGAAGTATTTAATAAAGCCAAAGGAGCGGCTCCTATTTTTGGATCAGTTAGTCTTTTCAATGATCAATTCCTTAATGGATTTAGGCTTAATGAAAAATCTTTGTCAAAAGTTGAGTATTTCCAGAAATATAGAAATCCAAGAAGGGAACGCAGGTTGATGAGAAATTACAAAAGTCGTGAAATGGATCAAGTTGCTTCTCCTTTTGTTCTAAATATTGAAGAAATTGCTACTGTTTTTCATTTTCCATATATTACAGTTAAAGCTCCGACTATCTCTAGATCTGAAGCAAAAACTAAAGAACCACCAGTAGATTTGCCAGTGGAGTGAAATATAGAATATTAAAAAGATGCGAATAACGAATTGGAAATTTATCTGTTATATCCGCCAAAATCCGCTTGATCCATATGTTTAAGTATTGCGGATAAGCGGAAAATATAAAAGGTATTTTGTAATTCACATAAAAATATAATTATGCCCAAGAAACAAGACGATCAAATAACTATTTTTGCTGAAACTAATTTTAGAAACCAAAGAAAAAAGTTTGGTATTCTAAGAGATGATCGCAGACGCCATATGTATATTGTTGGTAAGACTGGTATGGGTAAAACTACTTTAATGGAGCAATTAGTTATTTCGGATATTAATAATGGCAATGGTTTTTGTATTGTAGATCCTCATGGTGAATTTGCCGATAAAATGCTTAATTATGTACCAAATAGTAGGGTTAACGATGTAATTTATTTTAATCCGGGTGATGCTGATTGGCCGATTGCTTTTAATGTCATGGAAAATGATAATCCAGAATATAAACATTTGATTTCCTCTGGTCTGGTGGGGGTTTTTAAAAAGATTTGGGCAGATAGCTGGGGACCTCGTTTAGAATATGTTTTAAGAAATACTATTTTGGCTTTGCTGGATTATCAGGGCAGTACTTTACTTGGAACGATGAGGATGTTAACTGATCAAAAATTTAGAAATAAAGTTATTACTCAAGTTAAAGATCCAATTGTTAAAGCTTTTTGGGTGGAAGAATTTTCCAAGTATCCGGATAAATTTGCCAGTGAGGCGATTGCTCCTATTCAAAATAAAATTGGTCAATTTTTATCTATTTCACTAATACGCAATATTGTTGGACAACCCAAATCTACCATTAATGTTAGAGAAGTGATGGATAATAAGAAAATTTTAATTTTAAATTTGGCCAAAGGAAGAATCGGAGAAGATGCCTCAGCCTTATTTGGAGCTATGATGGTAACCCATTTGCAATTAGCGGCTATGTCACGGGTGGATATTCCTGAGGAAGAGCGAGCTGATTTTTATTTATATGTTGATGAATTTCAAAATTTTGCCACTGATAGTTTTGCTGATATTTTATCAGAAGCCAGAAAATATCGTCTAGATTTAATTATGGCTCATCAATATATTGGTCAGCTTGAAATAGGCGGTAGTACTAAAGTTCGTGATGCCGTTTTTGGAAATGTAGGAACGATAGTTACTTTCAGAATTGGAGGTACGGATTCAGAATTTTTAGCTAAGGAATTTGAACCTGTTTTTGAGGAGAATGATTTAGTTAATTTATCTAAATATAATATTTATTTGAAATTAATGATAAATGGAGTAGCTAGCCAAGCTTTTTCTGCGAGTACTGTTCCCCCTGAGTGGAAAGAGGAAGGTAACAGAGAAAAAATTATAAAAGTTTCAAGAGAGAGATATGCTAAAAAGCGAGAGATAGTAGAAGAGAAAATTGCTCGCTGGAGTGGCATGAATGATGATATTGATTTACCTGTGAATGAGAAGAACAACAAACAAGGATATAGAGGAGGTAATAATAGGAATCAATCTAAA
Source organism: uncultured bacterium (assembly GCA_963746775.1). Taxonomy (GTDB): domain Bacteria; phylum Patescibacteriota; class JABMPQ01; order JABMPQ01; family CAVVCK01; genus CAVVCK01. The sequence goes on along the minus strand of CAVVCK010000001.1, from coordinate 189,788 downwards.
AATGAAAGTAAATCAGAAGAATATCATCAACCATTTAAAAAATTATTAGGTGATTTAATGAGCCAGAAAAAGAAAGAAGGCCAGAATAGTAATTCAAATGAGGATAAAAGAAATAATAATAATCAATCTTCAAAAAATTCAAAACCGAATCAACTTAATAATAAAACAAAAAAACCTATAAACAAAAATCTTAATCCAGGAAATGTTGTTAAAATTGATTAAATATATGGGAAAGCGATGAATAGAAAAAAAGTTATTGTAGCTATGTCGGGTGGAGTTGATTCTTCGGTAGTAGCTGCTTTATTAAAAAATAAAGGTTATTATGTTACTGGAGTATTTTTAAAATTTTGGCAGGATAGATGTTTAGCTAATTCCAAAAATAAATGCTGTTCCTCAGAGTCCTTAAAAAGAGTTAGGAAAGTAGCTAAAATTTTAAATATTCCTTTTTATGTTTTTGATTGTAGTGAAGAATTTAAGAAGCAAGTGGTTGATTATTTTATTAAAGAATATAAATTAGGGAATACTCCTAATCCTTGTGTTGTTTGCAATAAAAAGATTAAATTCGGCTTTTTATTTAATAAAATAAAAGCTATAGGAGGAGATTATTTGGCTACAGGGCATTATGTAAAAAATGTAAAATTTAGAATAAATAATTTAAAATCAGAATATAAAATTTTTAGAGCAGAAGATAAAAATAAAGATCAATCTTATTTTTTATATAACTTAAATCAAAAAAAACTAGCTCAATTGCTTTTCCCAATTAGTAGTTACAAAAAAAGTGAAGTTAGGAAATTGGCTAAAAAATTTAAATTACCTGTGGCCGAGATAAAAGAAAGTCAGGATGTGTGTTTTTTGCCAAAAGAAGGATTAGAAATATTTTTAAAAAAGTATATTAAAAATATAAAACCAGGGTTAATTGTAAATACTGAGGGAAGAAAAATAGGTAACCATCAAGGGTTACCTTTCTACACTATTGGGCAAAGAAAAGGCATTGGGATAGGGGGAGGTGATGCATATTATGTAATAAAGAAGAACATAAAGGAAAATAAGCTTATAGTAACTCAGGATCTTAATGATAAAAGGATTTTTATAAAGCAATTTAGGACTTTTGATATGAACTGGGTGTCAGAAAGAAAAATGAATTTTCCATTAATGGCTGATTGTCAAATGCGGTATAGACAAAAAGTAGTTAGAGTCAAAATTTTAAAATATAATAAAGTTAAGAAAACTGGTTTGGTGGAATTTGAAAGTTCGGAGAAAGCTGTAACTTCAGGGCAATCAGCAGTTTTTTATAATAAAGAAGAATTATTAGGAGGAGGTATTATTAAATAATAATCTCATTGTTTACCTCTTTTTTATTTGTTATAATTTCCAAATAATGAATTACTAAATTAAATAATTATCTGCATTCCGCTAAATCTGTCATATCTGCAGTAGTAGAAATTGCGGATAATGCGGATTGTTGCGGTTGCCTCTGACGGCATCGCCATTAGAGGCGAGATAGGCGGAAATATCATTGATAAGTTTTGTAATTCACATAAATAAAAAAACATATGAAAGATTTTTCTGATCCTGTAAATCAATTAAAAGGAGATTTAGAAGATTTGCGTATGGATATTGATTTAAAAGAAAAAAATTTAAAAGAAGTAGAAAAAAATTTAGATGAATTTGAAAGACAGAAAGAATTATTAGAGGCTGAAATTGATGAGTTAAGAGAGCAGGAAGCAAGAGCTTCTAAGGAAATTGAAAAAATAGAAATGGATTTATAAATAAATATGACTTCTCAGGAATTAAGACAAAAATATTTAGAATTTTTTGAAAAAAGGGGACACAAAATTATTCCTTCTGCTTCTTTAATTCCTGAAAATGATAAAACTGTTCATTTTACTACTGCAGGTATGCAACAATTTAAAGATTATTATTTAAATCCAGAAAAAGCTTCTTACGTTCCAGTTACATCTATTCAAAAATGTCTAAGAACTTCAGATATTGAAGAAGTGGGAGACAGTACACACTTAACATTTTTTGAAATGCTGGGTAATTTTTCTTTTGGATATCCAAAAATTAAAGGATCTTATTTTAAAGAAAAAGCTATTGAGTATGCCTGGGAATTTTTAACAGAAGTTTTGAAAATTAAAAAAGAAAGAATTAGTGCTACATATTTTGAGGGAAATAGGGAAATTCCAGAGGACAAAGAATCCTTTGAAATATTAAAAAAAATTGATGGCTTATCTTTATCAGAAATTAGACCTCAGGGATTTGATGATAATTTCTGGTCACTTGGAATGGAGGGGTCTCCGGGAGGACCTACTGTAGAATTTTATATAGATGGTATAGAAATTTGGAATCTAGTTTTTAATGAGTACGTATTTAAAAATGGGCAGTACAAGAGCTTAGAGTATAAAGGTATTGATACAGGAATGGGACTAGAAAGATTATCAGCAGTAATAAATAACAAGTCTTCCGTATATAATACAAATGAACTTTATGAGATTGTGGAAGAAGTAGAAAAAGAAGAGGGATTATTAAGAGGATCGGGTAGGAAAGAAAATGAAGGTGTAGATGTTGAGAACAGAAGAATCATAAGTGACCACATAAGAGCAGCTGTTTTTTTAATTGCAGATGGTGTTTTGCCATCTAAAGATGAAAAAGGTTCGGTATTAAGAAGATTACTTAGAGATGCTTTTGATGAAATAAATAAGCAAAGGCGTTCTTTTTCTTATATTAATGTAGTTAATAAAGTAATTGATGTTTGTGGTAGTATTACAGAATATAAAAATTTAAGGGATAAAAGAGAGTATATAATTAAAACTATTACAGAAGAAGAAAAATTTACGAAAGAAGAATACGAGAAAAGAATTCCGAGAATTAACAAGAGAATAGCTGTTTTAGAAAGATATCCCGAAAGGTTAAATTTAAATCCAGGAGGAGATTTAAAATGGCTAAAGGCAGCGTTTATTGATCATAAGTTAGATAATGTAAGTATTGCAGCTGGTAAATTTGCTTATCATCTATGGAATACTCATAGATATTTTAAAGAAACTTTGTGGGAAAATTTAACATCTGAACTTAAAGAAAGAATATCAACAGATGATTTTAAAAAAGGTTATGAGATTGGTAAGAAAAAGTTTCAAGAAATATCAAAAGTTGGTGCAGAAAAAAAATTCAAAGGTGGTCTAGCAGATAATACAGAGGAGACTAAAAAATTACATACAGCTACCCATTTATTACAGGCAGCTCTAAGACAAGTATTGGGAGATCAGGTATTTCAAAAGGGAAGCAACATTACAGTTGAGCGATTAAGGTTTGATTTTAGTTATGATGAAAAAATGACTCCAGAACAAATTATTGAGGTAGAAAATTTAGTGAACAAATGGATTGCTCAAGGAATTGAAGTTAAATGCGAGGAAATGTCTTATGATGAGGCTAGAAATAAAGGTGCTATGGGTTTATTTAAAGATAAATATGGTGATAAAGTGAAAGTATATTCTATAGGTAATATTTCTATGGAAATGTGCGGCGGTCCTCATGTTTCCAATACTTCCGAATTAGGTAAATTTAAAATAAAATCAGAAAAAGCAAGCTCTAGGGGCATTAGAAGAATAAAAGCAATTTTAGAATAAATTTAAATTTTTTATTGTACCCAGATTTGTGGTATAATTAATAAAACAAAATAAAAATATAAATGAGTATTTTTAATAAAATCTTTGGAAATAAAGATGAGGGCAATTATGTCTTAGCTCTTGATATTGGGACAGAATATGTTAAGGCGCTTATTTTTGAAGTAAAAGCGGAAGATAAAAAGGGGTACGTGATTGGTGTTGGTATTAAGAAACAAAGATTAGGCGATATGCAATCAGGAGCTGTTACCGATATAGCTGGAGTATATGATGCTTGTGAAAAAGCAATAGTTGAAGCCGAAGAAATGGCTCAGGTTAGCCCGAGTCAGGTTATTTTGGGAATTGCTGGAGAATTAGTAAAAGGGAAAACAACGACTGTTCATTATGAAAGATCAAGACCACAGAGTAAAATTGACATTTCTGAATTAAAAAATATTATTCAAAAAGTCCAATGGAAAGCTTTTGATAAAGTAAGAAAAGAGCTTTCTTGGGAAACAGGATTTTCTGAGCTAGATGTTAAATTAATTAACGCGGCTATTGTAGATGTTCGCATAGATGGTTATAAAGTTACTAATCCCTTAGGTTTTCAAGGCAAAGATGTTTCTATCTCTACTTTTAACGCTTATGCTCCGCTAGTTCATCTTGGTGCTCTGCAAAGCATAGCCTCAGAACTTGATTTAGATCTATTATCAGTTGCCTGTCAGCCTTATGCTGTGGCTAGATGCATGGGGATTGAAAATTCTGTAGAATTTTCGGCTATCTTTATAGATATAGGAGGCGGTACTACGGATGTAGCTGTAGTTAGAGATGGTGGTATTGAAGGAACAAAAATGTTTGCCCTAGGCGGCAGAGCTTTTACCAAAAGGTTATCTCAAGAATTAGGTATGAGTTTTAAGGATGCCGAAGAGATTAAAATTAAATATTCTCAAGGAAAAGTATCTGAGGATATGATGGTAAAAGTAAAAAATGCTCTTGAATCAGATTGCCAGGTTTGGTTATCAGGCATTGAGCTGGCTTTATCTGAATTTACAAATGTAGATTTATTACCTTCTCAAATATTATTGTGCGGAGGCGGTAGTGTATTACCAGGAATTAAATCTTCACTTTTGAGTAAAACATGGCTAGAAAATTTACCATTTGCCAAAGAACCTAGGGTTTATTACATTAAGCCAGAAGATGTTATTAATATAATTGATAAAACGGGTAAATTGAAATCTCAGCAGGATATTACTCCAATGGCTCTAGCTAATTTAGCTATAGATTTGGCAGGTGAAGAAGATTCTGTTCATCGTATATTGCGTCGAGCAGTACAAATGATACAAACATGATCGATGCCAATATGCGAATTAATACTAATGATACTAATAAATTCATTCGTATAATTAGTACGTATTAGTATATTAGCATCGTAATAATGATTTTCTATGCTCAAAGTAATTTATCTTGATATTGACGAAGAGATTACCTCTGTTATTGATAAAATTAAAAAAGTTCAAGATAAACAAAATATAGCTTTATTTTTTCCAAAACGTGCTTCATTAACTCAAAGCATAGTTAATTTGAAGTTGTTAAAAAAACAAATTGATTTATTGGATAAAGATATTTTAATAGTAACTTCAGATGAAACAGGCTTTAATTTAGCTAAAAAAAGTGGATTTAGAGTTAGTAAAACTCTTAAAGATAATGAAGAAAGTATCGAGAAGGTAAAAAATGAAGAAAAAGAAGAAGAAAATAAAATTAACATTGAGAATTTCTTGAAAAATGATAATAGAGACTCAATAAATGAACCAGAGGATGATAATTCTTTTCAAAAAAATAGTAAAGTTATTAGAAGTAATGATTCTAAGAAAAAAGATAAATCATTTTTAAATATTTTCAACAATAAAAAAAATTCGAAAAGGAAAAGAGCATCAAAAAAATCAATTAAAGAGAAAGTGGTTTTATTGCCCTCATTTGGTTTTAGAAGTCTTCTGTTTTTTTTCTTAATAAGTTTTATATTAATTAGTATAATATTTTTTGTTGTTTTACCTAAAGCAACAATTACAATTTCTCCCAAAGCGGAACCTTTTGCCAGTGATCTAGAAATTACTGTAAGTGGTAATGTAGCTAGTTTAGATCAAGGAAATAAAATTATCCCAGGCAGAATAGAAGAAGCAGAAATAAAAAGTGATCGCAAGAAATTTGATTCTACAGGGGAAAAAGATGCAGGTGTAAAAGCCAGGGGAACTGTTATTCTATATAATAGTTATTCTTCAAATCCTCAAGTATTGGTTGCTTCAACCAGGTTACAATCACAAGGTAAAACTTATTTTTTATTATCTGAAGTAACTATTCCGGGAGCAAAAATCGAAAATGGACAACAAGTGTCAGGGGAAATAGAGGTTTTAGTTGAAGCTGAAAAATCAGGTGAGGAATATAATATAGGTCCTTCTGATTTTATTATTCCTGGGCTAGCTTCTATAAAGCAAAAAAATATATATGGTCAATCTGAAGATTCAATCACTGGTGGAACTACTAAAAAGGTAAAAATAGTTACAGAGGAAGATTTAACTAAAGCAAAAGAATTATTGCTAGAGGATATTTTCCAAAAAGGGTTTGAGGAAATACAGGGCAATGTTGAAAAAGGAGATATGATTATTAAGAATGCAACTCAGAGTGAAATCATTGAGTTAAAAACTGATGGAGAAAATGAGAAAGAAATGGATGGTTTTGAAATGGAGCTTAGAGCAAAAATAATAACTATGAGTTTTAGTAAAAGTGATTTAGAAAAACTAGTTTTTACTAATTTAGATAATGAATTATCTCAAGAAAAATTTTTTATTAATAAAAATGTAGAAGAAGGTATTGATTTCGAAAAAATTGATTTTAATATAGAATATAAAAAATTAGATTTAAAATTACATATTAATAAAAAAGTAGGTTGGAAAATTGATGAAAAGTTAATCAAAAAAGCGATAAAGGGTAAAACTAGCGAAGAAGCTACAAAATACTTATTAGAAAATTCTACTGGAGAAAATATAAAAATTGATTTATGGCCTTTTTGGATAAAAAAAGTTCCTCAAATAGAGAAAAAAATTATAATTATTCTTGACACTTCTGAAAATATTGATAAAATGGGGGAGTAAAAAATAATATAAACATGGACAATAAGAAAGACTCAAGTAAAAGTAATTCAGGCAAAGATGTAATTGAGGTAGAAGGGGTTGTTTTAGAAGCATTACCATCAACTACATTTAAAGTGAAATTAGAAAATGGGCATGAGATTTTAGCAAAAGTTTCTGGAAAAATGAGAATGTATTCGATTAAAGTTTTGCCGGGTGATAAAGTGACTATTGAGCTAACTCCTTATGACTTGAGTAAGGGACGAATTATCCAGCGCCACTAATAATGGAAATAAAATTATTTTAATCCACTGTCTTTTGAGACAGGTTAGTTTTTTTATAACAAGATGAAAGTAAGATCTTCTATTAAAAAATTTTGTAATAATTGTAAAATTGTAAAACGTAAAGGTAAGCTTTATGTTATTTGCAGTAATCCAAAACATAAACAGAGACAAGGATAAAATAGCAAATAAAATATTAAACATTCATGATAGTTAGAATAGCTGGCACAGAAATACCAGCCAATAAAATAGTAGAAATTGGATTAACTTATATATATGGTATAGGTTGCTCTTTGAGTAAGGAAATTTTAAAAAAAGCAAATATTGATAATAATAAAAGAGTAAAAGATTTAACAGAAAATGAAATAGCAAGTTTAAAAAATATTATTGAAAAGTATGAAGTAGAAGGTGATTTACGCAGAACAAAAATGTTAAATATAAAGAGATTGAAAGAAATAGGATGCCATAGAGGTGATAGACACAAAAAAGGTTTACCAGTCAGAGGACAGAGAACCAAAACTAATTCCAGGACAGTACGTGGTAATATTAGAAAGACAGCTGGCAGTGGAAGAAAAGCAGCAGCAGAAAAAACATAATAATAATTTTATATGGTTAAAAAAAATACAACTGAAAAAAAATCTGAATCAAAGTCTTCAATTACAAAAAAAGGCAGTAAAAGAATAAAGATAAAATTATCTAAGGGAAGAGCTTATATTCAATCAACCTATAATAATACTATTATTACTATTACTGATTTGAATGGTAGAGTTGTTTTTTGGGGAAGCGCTGGTGTTTTAGGGTTTAAAGGAGCAAAAAGATCTACTCCTTTTGCTGCTACTGAAATTGCTAAGTATGTAGTTGATCATATTAAAGATACTGGCTTATCTGAAATTGATGTTTTTGTAAAAGGTGTTGGTGGCGGTAGAGAATCGGCAATAAGAGCGCTAAATACCTATGGATTGAAAGTAATATCTATTAAAGACGTTACTCCTATTCCACATAATGGGTGTCGTCCCCCTAAAGTTAGAAGAGTTTAATAATAATTATTTTATTATAGATGGCAAAAAATTTGAGTCCAAAATGTAAAAAATGTCGAAGAGAAGGTGAAAAGCTTTTTTTAAAAGGTGAACGTTGTTATACTCAAAAATGTTCCATAACTAGAAGAAATTATGTGCCAGGAATGCATGGTCCAGCAAATTCCAAAAACATGAGTGATTATAATACTCACCTTAGAGAGAAACAGAAAGCTAGGAAAATTTATGGATTATTGGAGAAACAATTTAAGAATTATTTCATAAAAGCTAGTAAAAAGAAAGGAGTTACCGGTTCGCTGTTGTTGCAACTATTAGAAAGACGTTTAGATAATGTAGTTTTTAGATTAGGAATTGCTAAGTCAAGGAATGGAGCAAGGCAGATAGTTAGTCATAGACACGTTAAAGTAAACGGTAGAGTAGTTAATATTTCTTCTTTCCAAGTTAAAGTTGGAGATGTTATAGAAGTTAAAACTAATTCATTAAAAAAACCTTATTTTTCTGATTTAGCAAAAGTAAAAACAACAGAATCTATTGTTAGCTGGCTTAAAAAAGATGCAAAAAACTTTAAGGCTGAAATAATAGATTTACCAAAGATAGAAGAAATTGATAATAGTATTAATACACAGCTTATTGTTGAGTATTATTCTAAATAAATAGTTTATAAATTAAAATAATATGGAAGAAATAATTGTACCCTCTAAAGTTTCTATAAAAGAAAATAAGGGAAATGAAGCTATAATAATAATTGAACCTTGTTATTCAGGGTATGGGACTACTATAGGTAATGCCTTACGAAGAGTCCTATTGTCTTCTCTATCTGGGGCTGCTGTTTCAGCAATAAGAATTAAGGGTGTTGATCATGAATTTTCTACAATACCTAGTATTAAAGAAGATTTAATTCAAATAATCTCTAGTTTAAAATCTCTAAGGTTGGAAATGCACACAGAAGAACCAGTAAAATTAGAATTACACACAAGAGGTAAAAAAATTATTACTGCTGCTGATATAGAGAAAAATTCAGATGTAAAAATTATCAATACCGATCTTAAAATAGCTGAATCTACTAGTAAAGATACTGAGTTAGATATGGAAATTATTGTTGAAAAGGGCAGAGGTTATGTTCCTTTGGAACAAAAAAATGTTAATGATTCTGAAATTGGAATGATAGCCATAGACTCTATCTTTACACCAGTTTTAGCTGTAGGTTTTGAAGTTAAAAATATCAGAGTTGGAAAAAGAACTGATTTTGATCAATTAGAGATTAAAATAAAGACGGACGGAACAATAACGCCTCTAGAGGCTTTAGTTGAATCTGCTGATATTTTAATAAAACAGTTTAGTATTATTTCTGATATTAATAAAGTAAAAGATTTAATTGAAGAAGTTAAAAAAGAAAAGGAATTAAAAGAGAATGAAAAAGATGTAAAAAAAGAAAATAAAGAAGATGAGGTTTCTATTTCTGAACTTAATTTTTCAACCAGAACATTTAATGCCTTAGATAAAGCTAAAATAAGAAATGTAAATGACTTGTCAAAAAAGAAGATAAAAGAACTATTAAAATTACCTGGTTTTGGACAAACAGCTCTGCAAGAAGTTCAAAAGGCATTAAAAAAATATAATGTTCAATTAGTAGAAAAGTAAAAATATGCGTCATAAAAAGAAAGGTGTAAAATTAGGTAGAAAAAGTGGACCAAGAAAGTCTTTAAATAAAATACTTGCTTGTAATTTGTTGTCTAATGGTAAAATAAAAACTACTATTGATAAAGCAAAATTTATGCAGCCACTAGTTGAAAAATTAATAAATTTGTCTAAAGAAGATAAGTCTTTAAATTCAAAAAGAAAAATTAATAATCTAATTAGTAATAAAATTATTGAGAAAAAATTAATTAAGGAAATTGCACCTAAATATAAAGAGAAAAATGGTGGGTATACTAGAATATTAAAACTTAAAGAAAGAAAAGGTGACAATGCTTTGTTAGTTCAAATAGAATTAGTTTAAAATATGAAAACATTTATACTAAAAGATAAGGATATAAAGAGAAAATGGCATCTTATTGATGCCAATAATAAGACGTTGGGACGATTATCTTCTGATATTGCCTTAATTCTTTCTGGTAAGAAAAAAGTGTTCTATAGTCCTCATCAAGATTTAGGTGATTATGTTATTTTAATCAATACCAAAAATATAAAATTATCTGGTAAGAAAGACAAAAACAAAATTTATTATCATTATTCAGGTTATCCAGGAGGGCTCAAAAGTACTAACTTTGAAAATAAATTTGTTAAAGATGCGGAGTGGGTTATAAAGAAAACTGTTGGAGGAATGCTATCAGCTGATAAGAATAGACCACAAAGATTAGCAAGATTGAAGATATTTTTAGATGAAAAACATCCTTATGAGAATATATTAAAAGAAAATCAATGATAATGACTAAAGAAGAAAAAAATATTAAACAAGAAGTGAAAAAATATATATATGCCGTTGGCAGAAGAAAAGAATCTAGAGCTCAAGTTAGATTATATAAGGGTAGTGGCAAGATAGAAATTAATGGCAAAAAACTAGAAGAATATTTTCCTACACAAGAGATGCAGCAAAATGTTTTTTTTCCTTTGGAAATTGTTAATGAAAAAAACAAATGTGATGTTAAAGTGGTAGTAAAGGGTGGAGGTAAAAATGGTCAGGTTGAAGCAATAAGACATGGAATAGCTAGAACCCTAAAGCTTAAAAATGAAGATTATAGGATTTCCTTGAAGAAAGAAAATTTATTAAAAAGAGATCCACGTATGAAGGAAAGAAAGAAATGTGGCTTAAAAAGAGCAAGACGTGCTCCACAATGGCAGAAACGTTAGCTATTATTTTATAATTATTAAGTATTTCAAAAAGCTCTTTTTGAGCTTTTTTATATAAAAGATTAAAATGGATAAATTATTAGAGAATACTTTAGATATTATATATAATGTTGGCGAAGAAATTTTAAAAATATATAATAAAAAATATAGTATATATAATAAAGAAGATAAATCACCAGTAACAGAAGCGGATTTGGTTGCTAACAAAATAATAGAGGAAGGTTTAAAAAAATATAATTGGCCTATAATATCTGAAGAGTCAAATAATAAAATAAATAAAAGTTATAAAAAATTTTGGATAGTGGACCCACTAGATGGTACTATGGATTTCATTCAAAAAACTGGAGAATTTTCCATAATGGTTGGTTTAGTTGAGGATAATAAGCCTATTTTGGGAATAGTATATCAGCCGAGTAAAAATAAAATGTACTATGCTCAATTAAGGAAAGGAGCTTATCTAAAAGAAAATGGTAATATTAAAAAACTTCAAGTTTCAAATAATAATAATTTATCTGAATGCAGGATAATTTTCAGCAGAAATCACTTAGGACCACATGATATTCAATTAGCAAAATTGATGGGTATAAAAAAAATAATAAAATCAGGCAGCAATGGCATTAAAATTGGCTTAATTGCGGAGAATAAAGCAGATATATTTTTTAATCTTACTAATAAAATGGGCAAATGGGATAGTTGTGCACCAGAAATTATATTAAGGGAAGCGGGAGGAAAAATAACTGATACGATAGGGAATAGAATCTCTTATAATGAAGAGAATAGGAAAAATGAACGAGGGATTTTAGCAAGTAATAAATTAGTTCATAATAAAATAATTAATTTTTTAAGAAATGATTAAACCTCATGGAGGTAAATTAGTTGATGGTGTTCTAAATCCTAATAAGAGTAGAGAAATTTTAAGTAAAAAGAATGAGTATACCACTTTGATTTTAAATGATGAACAATTAAAAGACGTAAAAAATATAGCTCGAGGTGTTTATTCTCCATTAAAAGGCTTTTTAGGTGAAGATGATTTTGAAAGTGTTATAAAAGAAATGCGTTTATCTAGTGGCTTAGTGTGGTCGATACCAATTGTCTTAGATATTTCAAAAGATGATTATAATAGAATAAGAAATAAACAGAAATTATTATTAGTTAATAAATATAATAATATCCCGGTAGCTTTATTAGAAGATATTGAGGTTTATAAATATAGTAAAAAAATATTAGCTGAAAATATTTTTAAAACTTTAGATATTAGGCATCCAGGGGTGGAAGATGTTTTTCGGATGAAGGAATATTTAATTGGGGGGAAAGTTTTTTTATTAGATGGTCGAGAAGAATTATTTAAAGAATATAATTTTACTCCAGAGAAGATAAGAAAAATATTTCAAGGTAGGGGATGGAATAAAATTGTTGCTTTCCAAACAAGGAATGTTCCTCATCGAGGCCATGAATTTTTACAAAAAGAAGCTTTAAAAAAAGTTGATGGGCTTTTTATACAACCAGTAATTGGCAAAAAGAAATTAGAAAATTTTAAAGATGAATATATTATTAGCTGCTATGAGGCTATAATTGATAAGTATTATCCTAAAAATAAGGTGGTATTAGGTATCTTGCCTTTAAAAATGAGATATGCTGGTCCTAGAGAAGCCATTTTTCGTGCTTTAATCGGAAAAAATTATGGTTGTTCACATTTTATAGTTGGTAGGGATCGTGCTGGTGTGGGAAATTATTATAAACCATTTACAGCACAAGATATATTTAATAACTTCAAAAAAGAAGAAATAGGTATAGAGATTTTAAAATTTCCAGAAATAGTTTATGATAATAGAAGAAAAAAACATTGTTTTGCAGATGAATGTGATGAAGATGATGCTATTTTTTTTAGCATTACTAAATTGAGAGAAGATGTAAAAAATAAGAAAAAATTACCTGAATATTTAATTAGGCCAGAGGTTTACAACGTTTTAACTAATAGTAAAAATCCATTAGCAGATTCTATGTATGAGAAAAAAACATATAAAAATAAAAAAGGATTTGTTTTATGGTTCACTGGGCTTTCTCAGTCTGGCAAGAGTACTATTGCAGATAAAGTTTATGAAATTTTAAAAAAAGATGAATACAAAGTTGAAAGATTAGACGGTGATATTGTTAGAGAATCTTTAACTAGAGATTTAGGATTTTCTAAAGATGATAGAGATGAAAATATAAGAAGAATAGGTTTTGTAGCTAAACTTTTAAGTAGAAATAGCGTAGGTGTTATAGCTTCTTTTGTATCTCCTTATATCAAACAAAGGAATGATTTAAGGTTAAAAATAGATAATTTTATAGAAATATACACTAATACTCCACTTGAGGTTTGTGAAAAAAGAGATAAAAAAGGATTGTATAAAAAAGCAAGAAATGGAGAAATTAAAAACTTTACAGGAATTTCTGATCCCTATGAAATACCAGAAAATCCTGAAATAGAATTAAAACCTGCAGAGGAAAGTATGGAAAAATGTGCAGATAAAGTTGTTGACTATTTAAAAAACAATAAATTTATTTAATTAGAAAAATATTAAAATTCAGTAATTTTTACTTTTTGAAGGATATTATTTTTATTAATTAAGTAAATGTTTTCTCCTTTCTTGTCGAATCCTATAGAATAGTCTTTATTTAAAAGATTATTATTATATTCTTGGCTGTTTCTTTTTTCCCTACCATCTAATTCAAGTATTTTCATTTTATCTTCTAGTAATAGAGCTATATATTCTTCATTTGAATACCAAGTGGCATTTTTTATTTCTGTAGAATATCTTGTTAATAAATTTGATTCATTAAAATTGTAAGCAAGGTAAGTACTTTGGTCTGTAGTTTCTTTTTTTAGGGCATAAAACCATAATTCATTTTTTCCTAGGTATAATAATTTATTTTTACTCTTGGACCAGTTGAAAGTATTAATGTTATTTCCAATAACCCTAGGTTCTTTTGTTATAGTATCTATTAAAAGCAATTCCTTTTTGTTTTTTAGTAACAGGGCTAAATTATTATACATACCCATTCCTATTTCAAAATTTTCATCTTTGGGTAAATTTAAAATATTATTCTTTGCATTGTCTACATAACTGATTAATTGAAATCCATTTTCTTCTCTTGATATATATATTATTTCATTATTTTCTTTATTAAATTGAAAAATAACAGCTTGATTTAATATTATTTTTGGCGGGTATTTTAAATTTAATTCAATCTGATGGATATTGCCAGTGTTATCTAAAAGATATATTTCTTCATTGCTTTTCCATTGTACATCTTGTGTTATTAAATCGTATGTATCATTTAAATATATGGGCTTTATATTTTCATCTGTATCTAGGATTAATGTATTTTCTGATTTTTTATTTTTTATTGATAAAATTAATTTTTTACTGTTTGGTGACCATTTAAAATTGGAATATTCTAAATTACGATAATCATTTTCGGATATAGGAGAGATTAAATCAGAATTACTTCCAGGGTATATATTTTTTGATTGTCCTGTATCTAAATCAAAAAGCCACAAACCATAATTCTCTTGATCATTTGAGGAGGCTATGATTTTTTTATAATTGGGAGAAATACTAGAATTATTAAATTTAATATCTGATAAATCCTTGGTTTCTGGCTCTTTGTAAAACAAAACTATATTCGAAGCCCAAGTTACTTTTTTTGATTCAACATTCAATATTTTCTCCCAAGAATTAAACCCATCTTTACTTATTTTGACAGAGTATTCATTAGGTAGTAAATTTTTGATTCTAAAAGGAGTCTTTGAGTTATAGTCATTATTTATATAGATATCGGCACTATCAGGTTTTGATTCTAAAATAATCATTCCTATTTGTCGGAAAATTTTATTTTTAAAATCATAACGATAACCCATAGCGTAAAAAACTAAAATAGGAGCAATAATAAAAAAAAGACTAAAAGCTAAAATCAACAATGTTTTTCTTTTCCATAATTTCATAATTGAGAGATTATTTTTTTTGCTTGATCTAAGTTTTTAACTTCGTAATATTTTTCGAAATTGCTAATTTCGGTATTATTTTTGTTTCGATTTATTCTGATAGAGTTCATATGATTAATTTTTTTTGTAACATTTTCAGTATTTGTTTTTAAATCATCTATTATAATAAATGATTTATTTTTGTTTTTAGTAATAATATTTTTATAAATATTAATTTTATTTTGGTTGTTGGAAGTTATGTAAATATCGTCTAAATAAATTTTAATATTACTTTTTTTTATTTTATTATTTTGGAATTCTTTGTTTCCATAAGTAACTAAAATACATTTTATATTATTTTTATTTAAAAACTTTAAAAATTTAATTGTATCTGAGAATAAGTATTTTTTTGAATTATCTGCTAACTTATTTAATTTTGCTTGGATTAAACTTTTATTTTGGCGGTTTAATTTAAGTAAATCTAAATGTTTTTTAATATTGTAGGGTTTGACTTTTTTATAACTGCTTATAAACGTATTTTCATTAATTCCAATTGTTTTAAAGATTTTTTTTATTTCAAATAAAAAATTGTCAGTATCAAATAATGTTCTATCAAAATCAAGTAAAACTATTAAATTATTTTTCATTTTATTTAAGGCAAGAAAGAATTAATTTGGATAATTTTTTGGGATCATGTTTTATTAAGCTTCTTTGTAAGGCATCACCAGCATCGTTTTTATATAATTTATTTTCAATCAAATTTGAAGATAAATAAGTATATTTATTGTTAAAGTTTTCTTTATCAATTTCAACAAATTTACTTTTTCTTATTTTATGACGTTTTAATATTTTATTGCTTGGTTTTTGATTATTATAGATTACGTAATCTAGCGTATTTTTACCTAAATATTTTTCAATTTCTGATACAAAATCTGAAATTGAAAAATTATTTGTTTGACCAAATTTTGTCATTAAATTACAAATATAAATTATTTTAGCTCCAGATTTATTTATAGCTTTAACTATTCCAGAAACCAAAAGATTGGGTAATACGCTTGTGTGTAAGTCTCCTGGTCCTATAATAATTAAGTCTGAATTTATAATAGCTTTTTTAGCCGAGGGGTTAATTTTTATAATAGGGTTTAAAAATAGTTCCTTTATTTTTAAATTTCCATCAAATCCTATTACCTCATCTATATTGTTTTCTCCCTTAATAATTTGATTATTTTCTAATTTAGCACAGAGAATTGATTTTTGTTTCGATGAGGGAATTATATCGTGTTTTATCTTTAGTATTTTTTTCATTTCTTCGGTAGCATTTTCGATATTTCCGGATATTTGGGCTAGCGCAGTAAGCATAATAGCGCCCAAGGCATGTCCTTTCAATTCTCCTCTATCGAATCTATAGAGTAACATTTTATTTATAATACTCTTGTTTCTCGATAAAGCTACAAGCAGTCTTCTTAAATCTCCCATTGGCAGAATGTCATAATCCTTTATTAGTCTTCCGGTTGATCCACCATCATCCGTGATTGGAAATATGGCTGATAAATGATGGTTACTTTTTTTTAAACCTGACAATACTGTTGATATTCCAGCTGCTCCACCAATGCAGGTTATATTTTTCATAGAGTTAGTTTATTTATTCTACAGTAACACTTTTTGCTAAATTTCTAGGACGATCAACATCTTTTTTAAGTATTACGGCCATGTGATAAGCAAATAGTTGCAGGGGAATAGTATTTAAAAGCGGTTCTAATAGTTCCATCGTTTTCGGAACATAAATAATGTCATTTGCTAGAGCTGCTGCTTTTTTATCTCCTGTGTTGGCTAAAATAATAATTTTACTTTTGCGAACTTTTACTTCTTCAATATTGCTTCTCATTTTATCATATAGTTGATTTTTGGTCATAATAGCTAAAACTGGGAAATTCTCAGATAATAGGGCATTAACTCCATGTTTCATTTCACCGGCAGGGTAAGCTTCGCTATGAATATATGATACCTCTTTTAATTTATGTGATCCTTCTAAAGCTACAGGATAATTGACACCTCTGCCAAGAAATAAAAATCCTTGATATTTACTATATTTTTTTGCTATTTTTTTTATTGAATTACTTGTTTGAAGTATCTGTTCTATTTTTTCCGGTATTTCTAATAATGCATTAATTAATTTTTTGCCGGTGCCGAGAGAAAGTCTTTGCAGGCGTCCAAATTGTAAGGCGTATAGAATCATAATAGCCAGCATATTAGTATAGGCTTTAGTTGAAGCAACAGCTAATTCTGGTCCGGCATGAATATAGGTTCCACCATCAGCTTCTCTGGCAATGCTTGATCCTATAGAGTTCACAATTCCTCGTACCTGAGCGCCTCTTCTTTTTGCTTCTCGCAGGGCTGCTAGAGTATCTAGGGTCTCTCCTGACTGAGATACGGCAAATACTAGAGTGTGTTTATCAATTACTGGATCGCGATAGCGAAACTCACTAGAGACATCTACCTCAGTTGAAATACCCGCTAATCTTTCAAAGGCATATTTGCCAATCATGGCAGCATAGGAAGCAGTTCCGCAGGCGATAAAAAAAATCTTATTTATATCTTGCATTTCTTTTTCAGTCATATTTAATCCTCCCAGATGAGCAGTACCTTCTTTTATGTTATACCTACCTCTAATAGCATCTTGAAGAACATCTGATTGTTCTGATATTTCTTTCAACATAAAATGGGTGTAGCCTTGTTTCTGTGCTTGTGCTTCACTCCAGTCAATCATTTCGATTTTCTTTTTTATTTCTATACCTCTTTTTATACTAATTATTTTAATCTTATCTTGGCTTATAACTGCTAATTCGCCATCTTTTAAAAATATGAAATTTTTAGCATAGGGTAACATGGGAGTGGGATCGCTGGCAAAAAAGTATTCATTTTGTCCTATGCCAATTACAATAGGGCTGCCTAAACGGGCAACAACTATTTTATCTGGTTCGTCATTCGAAATAACAGCGATACCATAAGTACCTCTAACTTTTAATAGAGATTTTTCTACAGCCTTTTGTAAATTATTTTCATAATTTTCTTCTATTAAATGTGCTAATACTTCCGTATCAGTAGTAGAAGAAAAAATATGTTTTTTCTTTAATTTATCTTTTATTTCCTGATAATTTTCAATAATTCCATTATGTACTAAGGAAATTTTACCATTGCAAGACACATGAGGATGGGCGTTGGCTTCAGTTACACCACCATGAGTTGCCCAACGAGTATGAGCAATACCAATACTACCAGGAAAATCTTGTTTTTTAATTTTTTCTACTAATTTATCGATTTTTCCAACCGATCTTAATCTTTTTATTTTACCATTATTTATTATTGCTACGCCGGCACTATCATATCCACGATATTCTAACCTTTTTAAGCCTTGAATTAAGATTGGCAAAGCTTCTTTATTACCTATATATCCAATTATTCCACACATAAGTTAATTATTTTTATTAATTTTAATAAGTATATTATCTTTTTTATGAACAATATTGTCAATACGAGTTGTATTATTTATAAGCCAAATAGCCTTTTTATTTTATATAGTTTTGTTATAATATTTTTGCATATAAAATAGAAATAATAGCTAAATATGAGTAAATTTATAATAAATGGTAAGAACAAAATTTCCGGTGAAATAGCTGTGTCTGGAGCTAAAAATGAAGCTTTAAAGATGCTAGCAGCTACTATTTTGTCAGATAAAGAATGGAATTTGAAAAATATTCCTGATATTGCAGATGTCAGAATTATGGTTCAGATATTAGAAGATATTGGTGCAAAAGTAGTGAAAAAAGGAAAAAATGAATATAGTATAAAATGTGACAATATTAATAAGATAGAGCTAGATTCAAAATTAGTTTCTCAATTAAGAGCTTCAATAATGTTTATGGCACCTTTGCTTACTAGATTTGGAGAAGTTAAATTTCCAAATCCTGGTGGTGATGCTATCGGAAGACGTCCAATAGATATTTTTTTGAATAATTTTAAATCGTTTGGAGCAGAGATTGAAAAAAAGGATGACTATTATCATATAAAAGCTAAGAATCTAACTGGTTCTAAATTTGTTTTTCCCTGGATTAGCCATACGGCTACAGAGAGTGCTGTTATGACTGCTTGTCTTACCAAGGGTAAGACAACTTTAATAAATTCTGCTTGTGAGCCAGAAGTAGTAGCTTTATGTGAGAACTTAAATCAATGTGGAGCAAAAATTTCTGGAATTGGAACCCATACCATAGAAATTGAAGGAGTTAACAATATTTCGGGTGGGAGTTTTGAAATGATACCAGATCGCATAGAAGCTGGAACTTTTGCCATATTAGGAGCTTTATCTGGTGGAAAATTGGAAATAAAAAACTGTGAGCCAACTCATTTGGAAGTATTTTGGAAAATGTTAGAAAAAATAGGAGTAAAATTTGACATAAAAGGAAAGAATGTGTATATTAACAATTCTTCTACATTTAATCATTGCGAATTAAGGACAAGAGAGTATCCTGGATTTGCTACTGATTTACAAGCTCCATTTACTGTTTTATTAACACAAGCCAGAGGGATGAGTTTGGTCCATGAAGTTATTTACGAAGGTAGATTGTTTTATACTGATACCTTAAATAAAATGGGAGCAAATATTGTTATGTGTGATCCTCATAGAGTAGTAATATCAGGCCCCACCAAACTTTATGGAATAAAAATGGAAAGTCCAGATATTAGAGCAGGCATAGCTTTAGTTTTAGCAGCCTTAATAGCAGAGGGACAAAGTGAGATTGAGAACATAGAGCAAATTGATCGTGGATATGAAGATATTGAAAGTAGGTTGAAAGCAATAGGTGCTGATATAAAAAGAGTATAATTATATTTTTATGTTTATAAAAAAAATAGCTATCGATTTGGGAACTGCAAATACTTTAGTTTATGCTTCAAAGAAGGGCATAGTTATTAATGAACCTTCAGTCGTAGCAATCTCTCTCGATGATAATTCAATCCTGGCTGTAGGTGATGAAGCCAAAGGGATGTTAGGCAGAACTCCAGATAGCATCGTAGCTTCTTGTCCGATGAGAGATGGTGTTATTGCAGATTATAGAATTACAGAAGCAATGCTTCATTACTTTATTAGTAAGGCTATTGGTAATTTAAGAATTTTTAGG
The DNA here is from genome assembly GCA_963746775.1 of uncultured bacterium. Classification (GTDB taxonomy): domain Bacteria; phylum Patescibacteriota; class JABMPQ01; order JABMPQ01; family CAVVCK01; genus CAVVCK01. The sequence continues at coordinate 169,761 of CAVVCK010000001.1, read as the reverse complement.
CCTGAAGTTATGGTTTCTGTTCCGGCTGGTATTACTAGTACCGAACGAAGGGCGGTTATTGATGCTACTATTCAAGCAGGGGCTAAGGCAGCTTATTTAATAAAAGAGCCCCTAGCAGCTGCTATTGGAGCTGGTATACCTATCGCTCAATCAAGTGGTCATATGGTTATTGACATTGGTGGTGGTACTACAGAAGTGGGTGTTATATCTTTAGGGGGTATTGTGACAGCTAGTTCTGCTAGAATGGCTGGTAATAAAATTGATACAGCTATAGCTGATTATATTAGAAAAAAACATGGTTTGGCAGTAGGTGATAGAACATCTGAAAGAATAAAAATTAATATTGGTACAGCATTGCCCTATAATGAACCAAAATTAATGGAGATTAAAGGTCGTGACATGGTGACCGGTTTACCTAAAATGATTACCATTAATTCCAATGAAGTTAATGAAGCAATTCAAGATCCATTGCGTGAAATTATTCAAGTTATAAAAGAGGTATTGCAAGAAACACCCCCAGAGCTAGCATCTGATGTTATAGAAAAAGGCATAGTATTAACTGGTGGTGGAGCTTTAATTACTAATCTTGATAAATTAATTACTAAAGCTACCGGAGTATCTACTTATGTAGCGGAGGATCCTTTATTATGTGTTGGTAAGGGAGCAGGTATTGCAATTGAGAATTTAGACTCATATAAAAGAAATATATTATTGAAAAAATAATTTGTTCAAATAATTATGTATATCGGCATAGATGCTTCTCGTGCTAATAGAGATGTTAAAACAGGTACTGAATGGTATTCATATAATTTAATTTTAGAACTAGCTAAAATCGATTCTCAGAATCGATATTTTTTATATACTCCAAGTGAATTAAAGGGAAAGCTAGGGGATCTGCCTGATAACTTTGAAGAAAAAATTTTAAAATGGTTACCTAAATATTTATGGACAATGCTTAGGATGTCTTATGAAATGAAGAAAAACCCACCTGAACAATTATTTGTACCAGCACATATTATACCCCTGATTTCACCCAAAAAAACAGTTACTACTATTCATGATGTGGGTTTTAGAAGATTTCCAGAACTTTATTCTTCTTTAGAGTTAAAATATCATAATTTTGGGTTAGAACAAGCTATAAAAAAAGCTTCAAAAATAATTACTATATCTGAATTTTCTAAAAGAGAAATGATAGAATTGTGTGATATTAATGAAAATAAAATCAAAGTTATACACCAAGGTTTTGATAAGGGTGAGTATAAGGTTATAGATGATAAAGTAAAATTAGAAAAAGTAAGAAAAAAATATAATTTGCCAAAAAATTATATTTTGTTTGTGGGACGAATTAATTTTAAAAAAAACATTCCAAATTTGATCAAGGCTTTTAAGCAAATTTCAAATTATCAGGAATTAAAAGGATATAAGTTAGTTTTAATTGGAGAACCCGAGACAGGTTATAGCGAAATAGTTGAGGAAATTAAGCAACAAGGACTTCAAGATAAAATAATTGAATTAGGTTGGATTAATATTCAGGATGTTGTTTGTATTATGAATATGGCTAAGGTTTTTGTTTTTCCTTCAAAATACGAAGGTTTTGGTATACCGCCGCTAGAAGCTATGTCATGTGATGTACCAGTAGTGGCAGCTAGTTCTGGGTCTATTCCGGAAGTAGTAGATAAAGCCGCTTTTCTTTTTAATCCTAATTCTGTACAAGATATTGCACAAAAAATATTAGAATTGATGAAGAATGAAAAATTACAAAAAGAGTTAATCAATTTGGGCAGGAAGCGTATCAAAGAATTTAGTTGGAATAAGTGTGCTGTGGAGACTTTAGAGGTTTTTAAGTCCTTGTGATAAGCTTTATTTTGTGATAAATTAAAGTAGAAACTAAGTAAAAATCTGTGAATAGCTTTAATTTAAAAAAATGGCCGGTTATAGGTCATCAGAAAATAGTAAATATTTTAAATAATATTATTGTAAAACAGAAATTACCGCATGCTCTTCTATTTTCTGGGGTATCTGGTATTGGCAAAACATTTGTTGCTCAAAATCTTATAAAATCAGTTCAATGTTTAGGTGAGTCTCGTCCGTGTGGTGAATGTAATTCGTGTAAAAGTATAGAGCAAGGCTTGCATCCGGATATAAATGTTTATGATAGTAAAGAGTCTTTGAAAATTAAGGATATTAGAAAATTAAAACACATATTATCGCTGGGTGCTTCTATGTCTTTATATAAAATTTGCTTGTTAACTAACATTGAAAAATTAACCATTGAAGCAGCTAATGCGTTATTAAAAATTTTAGAAGAACCAAGCGGAAAGGCCATAATTATTTTAACAACTGAAAATTATCAAAAATTGCTACCAACTATTGTGTCCAGATGTGTTTTATTTAACTTTTTAAATCCAACTAGTAATGAAATTGAGAAATATTTTTCTACGTATTATAGTAAAAGTATTGAAAAAGATTTATTAGAAAGAATATATCCAAATGCAGGTAACAGACCAGGAGTTATTTTTAAATATTTAGAGAATAGAAAAAAATTAGAAGAAATAGATAATATTAAAAAAAGCTTTGAAGGTATATTAAGTGATGTTAGTGGTATTGATGGAAGGCTTAATCAAGCAACGAAGATAGCTAAAAAAGAAAAATTTGAAATAAAAATATTTTTGGAATCATGGAAAATGTATTTTAGGAATATGATGTTTTATAAATTAGGGCTTTATCAAAAAGAAGAAAGTATGTTATCTGAGAAGATTTTAAAAAAGTATTCTTTAAAAAAAATTAGTGAGAATATTATAAAAATAAATGAAGGAATTTCCTTATTATCAAGAAATATTAATAAAAAGCTATTAATAGAAAATTTGATCATAAGTTTATAAAATTTTTTAAAAATGAATAAAAAAATAATTTTAGGGGTTTTGTTATTATCATCGGTTGTTTTAAGTGGAATTTCTTGTTCAAATAATTCTTCTAATTTAGGTGTTTTTAAAAGTAGCGACGAAGGAAAATCTTGGCAACAAAAAGTAAAAATAGATGATAAAAAATCAATCAAGAGTATTAATGTTATTTCATTATCAATTAATCCCCAAGATTCTAAAATAATTTTTATTGGAACTAGAGGAAAAGGTCTTTATAAAACATCAGATGAAGGTGAAACTTGGCAACAGTTAGTATTAGCTAGTGGCAACATAAATGCTATTAGTATAGATTCTAAGGATCCAAACATAATGTATGTGGCTGGATATTTTGGTACATTGGGAAAAATATTTAAAAGTACTAATGGAGGGCAAAATTTTGAAGAGATATATTCCGAAACACACGAAAAAAATGCTGTGATGGATATAGCTATTGATTCATATGATACAAGAAAAATTTATGCAGGAACTTCCGAAGGAGCTATCTTAAAAAGTGAAGATGGTGGTCGTAGCTGGGTTCTTCAAAATAAATTAAAAGATGATATTAATAACATAGTTATAAGTACCCATGATACCCGGCATATCTTAATAGGTACTGCCTCTAATGGTATATATAAAACAACCAATGGAGGAGAGGAATGGGTTAGTTTAGAAGAGAAAATTTCAGATGAATTTAGCAGTAAAACTGCTAAAGTTCAATCATTAGCTTTTGATTCGCAAAAATTAGGTAGAGTATATTACACTTCTTTGGAAGGATTATTAATATCTGATGACGAAGGAGATAGCTGGAGGAAAGCTGATATATTAACTGATGTTGAAAAAAAAGGGACTATTAAAATTGCAATAAATAAAGATTCTTCAAGTATTTATTTAGGGATAGACTCTGCGATTTATAAGTCCAATGATGATGGGCAAAGCTGGGAAGTTAATAGAATCACAACTGATTTAATATATGCTATTGCTTGCGATCCTCAAGATATTCAGAAAATTTATGTAGGCATAGCCAAATTACCAACAAATTAATAATAAAAATATGTATCAGGAAAAAATAAAAGAAGCAGAAAAAGCAATGAAACAGTCTATAGATTTTCTTAAAGGAGAATTGTCTAAAATTAAAACAGGTCGGGCAAATGCCGGGCTTGTTTCTGATCTTAGGGTGGAATGCTATGGGGTGATGACACCGTTGCAGCAATTAGCTACCATTAATGTTCCAGAACCGCAGATGATAGTAATTCAACCATATGATAAAAATATTATGAGTAACATCGAGAAGGGAATACAAGCTTCAGATTTAGGATTAAATCCAGTTAATGATGGTACTGTTTTAAGAATTATCATTCCTTCTTTAACAGAAGAAAGACGCAAGGAAATTGCAAGTATTATGAGTCAAAAATTAGAAGAAGCACGAATTAGTTTAAGAGCGGTAAGGGAAAAATGTTGGAAAGAGATAAAAGATTTAGAAGAAGGTGGCAATATAACGGAAGATGATAAGTATAAGGCGCAGGAAGATTTAAATAAAGTAATAGAGAATTATAATAAAGAAGTCGAAGAAATAGGTAAAAAGAAAGAAGCTGAGATCATGAGCGTATAAATAATAATATATAAAAAATGATTTTAACTATCATAGTTTTTGTTTTAGTATTAGGCTTATTAATTTTTGTTCATGAATTTGGACATTTTATTACTGCTAGAAAAATGGGGGTTAGAGCAGAAGAATTTGGTTTTGGTTTTCCTCCTCGAATTTTTGGTATTTATAGAACTAAAGATGGTAAGTGGAAAAAGATAATTGGCAATAAAGAATTAAAAAAAGATCAAAATACACTCTATTCAATCAATTGGCTGCCGATTGGAGGTTTTGTTAAGATTTTTGGTGAAGAAGGTGAAGGCAAAAAAGATCCAAAAAGTTTTTCATCAAAACCGGTTTGGGTGCGTAGCTTAATTTTATCGGCTGGAGTTTTAATGAATTTCGTTTTAGCTATTGTCTTATTAACTATAGGGTTTAAAATTGGTTTGCCTCAGGCATTGGAAGAAGGTGATAATAATGCACGTGATTTGAAAATACAAATAGCTCAAGTGTCAAAGGGTTCTCCAGCTGAGAGTTCTGGGCTAGCTGTAGGAGATCAAATTGTTAGAGTAGATGGAGAGGAATTCATAGAGATTGGAAATTTACAAGAAAAAATAAAATCAGAATCGGGAAAAGAAATTGATATAGAAATAAAAAGAGGTGATGAAAATTTGAATGTTAAAGCAATTCCACGGGAAAATCCGCCAGAGGATGAAGGAGCATTGGGAATAGCCCTGGCTAAGACTGGAATTGTCTCATATCCTTTTTTCCAATCAATCTGGATGGGAATATCTACTACTTATGCATTAATAATTGCAATTTTATCAGCATTTTATGATATTATACACAACTTAATAGTTCATGAGCCTGTTTCAGCTGAGTTCACTGGACCAGTTGGTATTGCTGTTTTAACTGGTCAAGTGGCTAGAATGGGTTTTGTTTATATTTTGCAATTTGCGGCAATTTTAAGTATTAATTTAGGTATCTTAAATATTTTGCCTTTTCCAGCTTTGGATGGTGGAAGAATATTGTTTTTGTTAATTGAAAAAATTAGAGGTAAAAAAGTTAGTCAAAAAATTGAAAATTCAATTCATACCGTAGGATTTTTTCTTTTAATTTTATTGTTAGTAGTAGTAACCTTTAAAGATGTTTTTAAATTTAAGGACATGTTCATTGGAATTTGGAATAGAATTATAAATTAAAACACTATGAGACAATCGGAGCTTTTTACAAAAACAACTAAAAATATTCCCAAAGATGAAATTAGCATTAATGCTCAGCTGTTAATTAGAGCTGGTTTTATTTACAAAGAAATGGCAGGAGTTTATTCGTTTTTACCTCTAGGATTAAAAGTTTTAAATAAAATTAATAATATTATACGTGAAGAAATGAATGTTATTGGTGGACAAGAAGTTCATCTAACCGTTTTACAAGATCAAAATCTTTGGAAAAAAACTGGACGTTGGGATGATAAAATAGTTGATAATTGGTTTAAAACAAAACTTAAAAATAAAACAGAACTTGGTTTAGGATTTACTCATGAAGAGCCACTAACTGCTATTGTCAAAAATCACGTATCTTCTTATAAGGATTTGCCGAAATATATCTATCAGATACAAACTAAATTTCGCAATGAGGTAAGATCAAAAAGCGGTATAATGCGTTGTCGAGAATTTTTAATGAAAGACTTATATTCATTTTCTCGTACTCAGAAAGAACATGATGAATTCTATGAAAAATCCAAAATAGCCTATATGAAAATTTATAATCGTTGCGGGCTAGGTGATAATACTTATGAAACATTTGCTTCTGGTGGAGTTTTTAGTAAATATTCCCATGAATTTCAAACTTTAACCAAAGCTGGGGAAGATACTATTTATGTTGATAAAAAAAGGAAAATTGCTATTAATAAAGAAGTATTTAATGATGAGGTTCTAGTAAATTTGGGTTTAAACAAAGATGATTTGAGAGAAGAAAGAGCGGTTGAGGTTGGCAATATATTTACTTTAGGTACTAAATATTCAGAACCCATAGGGCTTAAATTTACTGATAAAAAAGGTGAGAAAAAGCTTGTTATTATGGGAAGTTATGGCATTGGGCCAGGTAGAGTAATGGGAACTGTTGTAGAACTAAATAATGATGATAGGGGTATGATTTGGCCTAAGGAAATTTCTCCTTTTAATATTCATCTCGTTTTATTAAATCCGGATGAAAAAGAGGTAAATAAGGTTAGTGATGAATTTTATAATACTTTACAAAAAAATAATATCGAGGTATTATATGACGACCGTAAAGATAAAAGTTCTGGAGAAAAGCTAGCCGATAGCGATCTAATTGGTATTTCTCAAAGAGTCGTTATTAGCAAAAAAACTGTAGAAAATGATAAGTTTGAACACAAGTTTAGAGATCAGAAAGATTTTAGCTTGTTAAATAGAAAAGAGCTGATTGATATTATTAAAAAAAGCAAATAATTTTATTCTATTTATATATGTCTATTATAAATAATATATTAGGTAGTTTTTCAAAAGATATTGGGATTGATCTGGGGACTGCCAATACTTTGGTGTATGTAAAAGGTAAGGGTATAGTCATTAATGAACCTTCTGTGGTCGCCTTGAACAAAAATACTGGTCAGATATTAGCTATTGGTAATGAAGCTAAACGAATGGTAGGTAAAACTCCATCACATATTGTAGCTTCTCGTCCATTGGTTGATGGAGTTGTTTCAGAATTTGAAATAACTGAGCAAATGTTAAAATATTTTTTTGAAAAAGTTCATCAAGAAGCTTTTACCTTATTTCCTAGACCTCGTGTAGTTATTGGTATTCCTTCTGGTGTAACAGAAGTAGAAAAGAGAGCTGTTGAAGATGCTGCTATAAATGCTGGAGCCAGGCAAGCATTCTTGATTGAAGAACCTATGGCAGCCGCTATTGGCGCTAGATTGCCTATTCAGAGCCCTTCTGGATGTATGATTGTTGATATTGGTGGAGGTACTACAGAAGTAGCGGTAATATCTTTAGGAGGAGTAGTTATCTTTAAATCTTTAAGGATTGCCGGAGATGAGATGAATGAAGATATTATTCAATACGCACGTTCAGAATTTAATTTAGTAATAGGAGAAAAGACTGCTGAAGAAATTAAAATTGCTATTGGATCTGCTTATCCTCTATATAAAACACTGGAGACTTCTATGAGAGGTAGAGATTTAGTGTCAGGTTTACCAAAAGAAGTTAGAATTAATAATGGACAGGCTCAGGAAGCACTCGCTCGATCTGTTAGAACTATTGTTAATGAAATTAAAATAGCTATTGAAGAAACACCACCAGAATTAGTATCAGATATTATGAAAAGAGGTATTATTCTGGCTGGAGGAGGGTCATTATTAAGAGGATTAGACAAGTTAATTACCGAAAAAACAAAAATGCCTGCCAGTGTAGCTGATGATTCTCTAACTTGCGTTGTCAGAGGGTGTGGTATTGTTTTAGAAGATCTAGAGACTTTAAAAGAAGTTTTAATGACTACACAATATCATAAACCTCCTCGAACAAGATTTATAAGACGAAAATAAAAACAAAATCTCATCAATTCACTAAGAGAAATAAACAAAAATAAATTTTCTAGATTAGATTAGTGAAAAATATAATTACGTATATATTACGTAATACTGTTGTTGAAATTGTTAATTAAAATTTTGTTTTATATGCTTAAACTATCACAAAATAAAAAATTTTTGTTTTTAGTGTCTTTAGTAATAGTATTTTTATTGATTACTTTTCATTTTATTGGAATATTGAATCCAGTTGAAAATTTATTACTAAAAATTTTAGTACCAGTAAAAAGTGTTTTTTTTAGTACAGGAGAATATATATCTGGTTTTTTTGGTTTTTTAGGGTCTATTAGAGATTTAGCAAAAGAGAATAAAACTATTAGGTCGGATTTGCAAAAATCTTTAGTAGATAGGGCTAAATTAGAAGAGCTTGAAAAGGAAAATAATGATTTAAGAGATCAATTATCATTCAAACAAAAATCATCTCTTGATTTAATTCCAGCTAAAGTAATTAGCAGAGATTCAAATAATTTATCCAATACTATTAATATTAATAAGGGGTCAAAAGATGAAGTTGAAAAAGATCAATTTGTGATAGTCTCAGACGGTATATTAATTGGTAAAATTAAGGATGTGTATGATAATTATTCATCTGTTTTATTAATTAGTGATATATATAGTCATGTGCAAGCACATATAAAAGATTCTAATGCCGATGGTATAGTATCGGGTGAACATGGACTAGGACTGATCATGGAACTAATTCCACAAGATAAAGTAATAAAAAAGGGAGATATAGTGACAACTGCAGATTTAGAAAAAAAGTCATTTGATTTATTAATAGGAGAAATAGAGGAAATAGATAGCGGAGACAATGAATTGTTTCAAAATGCCAGAATTAAATCTCCAGTTGATTTTAAAGATTTAGATTATGTCTTTGTAGCAAAAAATTAAAAATTTAATGGTTTTATTTTTATTAACACTTCTAATTTCGTTATTAGCTATATTGCAGGCTTCTTTCCTGCCTCATTTTGAATTATTAGGCTCTGTACCAAATTTAATGCTAGTTTTTGTGATTAGTTGGTGCATTCTAAAAAATTATAAAAATGGATTGTATGGTGCAGTTTTGGGAGGATTTTTGCTAGATTTATTTTCAAGTACTTTTTTTGGAATTAATATGATAAGTTTAATCATTACTATGATAATAATTTATTTAATAATTTCTCATTTTGTTGATATGAACAATATTTATACTAGAATTGGTATAATTACACTAGCTACTTTATTTTATTATTTACTTATATTTTTAATATTTTTTATTCTTAAATTTGTTGATTTGAAATTTGTAGGATATTTACAACCTTTATGGTATAAAATTTTAGGAGGTATAGTATTAAATATTATACTAATGTTTCTATTTTATAGATTTGTAAATTTCTTTCGTGATTTTTCTATACGATATAATGATAGAATAAAAGCGAAAACTTAAATGGAGAAAAATCCTTTTATAATTCCGGAAATAGGTCATATTGAAAAAAAGAATAAAAAAGGGAACGAAGGATACGAATGGGAAGAAACTCTAGTAGATTCTGGTCCCTTTAGGCCTAGAACAGTAAAACCACTCTTTGATTATAAAAAATTTAAGTGGGTTTATTTTGTTATCTTCATTATTTTTACAATAGTTTGGAGTAGGGTATTCTATTTACAGATCATGTCAGGTGATAATTTAAGATCTGCGGCTGAAGAAAATCGTTATAGAATATATAATTTAAGTGCTCCGCGAGGAGTTATTTATGATAGAAATAACAATTTATTGGTCAAGAATATTCCAGCTTTCGATCTAGTAGTTATTCCAGCAGATTTACCAAAAAATTTTGAAGGGAAAAGTAATATGTTAAATGATATAAATAAAATAATTAGTTTGGATGATGAAGAGAAAGATATTTTTTTAAATGAAACTAACAATGATTCTTATGAGCCTGTTTTAGTGAAAAAAAATTTAGTAAGAGATGAAGCTTTGATTATGGAAGCAAAACTTGATAATTTCATAGGTATAAAAATTGAGAAAAATCCAATTCGTGATTATCTATATCCAGAAGAATTTGCACATATTTTGGGTTATATAGGGAAAATAAGTCAGGAAGAATTAGAAGAATCTAATAATGATTATCAAGCTATTGATTATATAGGCAAAGAAGGGGTAGAGAAAAAATATGAAAATAATCTAAAAGGGACAAAAGGTAAAAAACAAGTTGAAGTTGATTCTGTTGGTAATGTTAGAAAAACTGTTGCTAAAGAAGATGCAGCTGAAGGACAAGATTTAATTTTAACAATTGATAAAGATTTACAGCTTGAATCAAGAAGGCTTTTGGAAGAAGGTTTAAATAAAGCAAAAGCTAAAAAGGGAGTATGCATTGCTATGAATCCTAAAACTGGTGAAATATTAAGTTTCGTCAATATTCCTTCATATGATGATAATCTTTTTTCAAAAGGAATAAAATTAGAAGATTATAACAAATTTTTAAATGATCCAGATAAACCTTTGTACAATAGAGCTGTTAATGGTATTTATCCACCAGGTTCTACAATTAAGCCTGTTATGGCTTCTGCTGGACTTCAGGAAGGTGTTATTAATGAAAATACTACTATAACAGATAATGGTTCTATAGATGTAACTAATATGTATGATGCCAGTACGGTTTATCATTTTGTGGGTTGGGAAAAATCTGGCCTCGGCCCCATGAATGTATATTCTGCTATAGCAAAGTCGTCTGATATTTATTTTTATTATGTAGGTGGAGGTTATGAGGATTTTAAGGGGCTAGGCGCTGATAAGATAATTCAGTATTTTAGAAAATTTGGACTGGGGGCAAAAACGGGTATTGATTTACCATCTGAAGCAGAAGGATTAATACCTACTCCTGCTTGGAAGCAAGAAGTAAAAGGGGAAGAATGGTATTTAGGTGATACTTATCATATTTCAATCGGACAAGGAGATTTATTAACAACACCTCTGCAAGTTTTATCATGGACATCGACTGTAGCTAACGGTGGGCAAGTTCTAAGGCCATACCTTGTGAAAGAAGGTATTGACCAGGATAAAAATGTTATCTTTGAAAATAAGAAAAATGTTATTCGTGAAAATTTTATTGATAATAAATATATAAATCAGGTTCAAAGGGCAATGAGAGAAACGGTGCTATCTGGTTCTGGTAGGTTATTATCTGATTTACCTGTTAGTTCTGCGGGTAAAACTGGTACAGCTCAACATGGAGGAAGTGACCAAACTCATGCCTGGTATACTGCTTACGCTCCCTTCGAAGATCCGGAGATAGTTTTGGTGGTGTTAGTAGAAGAAGGTGGAGAAGGAAATGAAGTAGCAGCTCCCATAGCTAATGAAATTTTAAAATGGTATTTTAATAATAAGAAATAATAAATAAAAAATTTAATATTATTAAATGAAAAAAAATATAGATGGTAAAAAAGTAGCTCAGGAAATACTTAATAAATTAAAAAGAAAAGCTAGAAAACTAGAAAAAGAGAATATTAAATTAAAACTAGCTGTAGTTTTAGTAGGTGCAGATAAAGCTTCAATCAGCTTTATCAAGAAGAAAGAAGAAGCCTGTCTGGAAGTAGGTATAAATTTTGAATTATTTACTTTTCCGGAGAATATTAGTGAAAGTAATTTGTTAAAAAAAATAAATATTATTCAAGATGATCAAAAACTTTCTGGTTTAGTTATTCAGCTTCCTCTACCAAATAGAATAAATACAAGAAATGTATTAGAAGCGATAAGACCTGATTTGGATGTTGATTGTCTAACTTCTTTTAATCAAGGTAGATTAACAGCTGACATGCCAGTGATATTACCTCCTACAGCAGCAGCTTGTTTGCATCTTCTAAATAGCTATAAAGTAGATCTAACTGGTAAACATGTGGTTATAGTAGGCAGGGGTGATTTAGTAGGGAAACCTTTGAGTATAATTTTAACCCAAGATAAAAATACGATTACTGTTTGTAATAAATATACTAAAAATTTAAGATTAATAACTCTGCAAGCTGATGTTTTAATTACTGCCACAGGGGTAGTCCAACTAATTAAAGGTGATATGGTAAAGAAGGGCGTAGTAGTGATAGATGCCGGGGTAGGATTTAAAGGAAAAAAGCTTTATGGCGATTGTGATTTTGGGTCAGTTTATAATAAAGCTAAGTTAATTACTCCTGTGCCTGGAGGAGTCGGTCCTGTGACCGTAGCTAAATTATTAGAAAATATATTCGATTTACAAAGATCAAAGAAGTAAAAAATAAAGACTTGTGGATATAAAAGCTTGACTAGATCTATAATTTGCATATTATACGAGATATGCAAATATTTTTTTATAAATAAATAAATGATTAACAAAGTAATTATAAGTCGAGAAGGATTAAAAAAACTAAAAGAAGAATTAGAATTTTTGAAAAATACGAAAAGAAAAGAAATGGCCGCAAGAATTAAAAAAGCGCTAGAGCAAGGAGACTTGTCAGAAAATGCAGAATATTCTGAAGCTAAGGAAGAACAAGCTTTTGTTGAAGGAAGAATAATTATGTTGCAAACTAAGATAAAGAATGCTGAAGTAATTAAAAATGGTAAATCAAAAACCATCAGGCCTGGTTCAAAAATAAAAGTTAAATTTAGTGATTCAAAAATGGATTTTGAAATTGTTGGAGCTTCTGAGGCTAATCCTTCAGAAGGAAAAATTTCTAATGAATCACCTATTGGAGCGGCATTAATAGACAAAAAAGTTGGGGATAAGGTAGAAGTAGCAACTCCCGGAGGAATAATACGATACAAAATATTAAAGATTGAATAAATAGAATAAAAATACTATAATAAATATACTCAGGGTTATTCTGAGTATATTGTTATTTTAGTCAAAATTATGAAAAAACAAGAGGAAGAAATAAGAAAAGTAAGACTACAAAAATTAGAAAATTTCAAAGAAAATAATATTAATCCTTATCCAGCCAAAGCTAAAAGGGATATGTCTTGTAATGAGGCGTTTTTAGATTTTAATAGATTAAAAGAGAAAAATATAACTTTAGTAGGAAGAATTATGTCTCTGCGTCCACATGGTGGATCTACTTTTGCTAATATTTTTGATGGTACTAATAAATTTCAATTACTTTTTAGAAGAGATATTTTAGGTGTGGAGGAGTATAAATTTTTGAAAAATTTTGATATTGGAGATTTTATTCAGGTGTCGGGTAAATTATTTAAAACAAAAAAAGAAGAGAAAACTTTAGAAATATCAAATTTCAATATACTAACTAAAAGCATAAAACCCCTTCCTGATAAATGGCATGGAATAAAAGACGAAGAAACTAGATATAGGAAAAGATATTTAGATATTTTAATGAATCCGGAATTAAGGGAGATGTTTCAAAAGAAAGCTATTTTTTGGAATAGTATGAGAAATTTTTTAATTAAAAAAGGATTTTTGGAAGTAGAGACTCCTGTTTTAGAAGCAGCCACTGGTGGAGCTGATGCTAATCCTTTTGTTACTCATCACGATGCCTTAGATATTGATCTTTATTTACGTATTTCAATGGGAGAATTATGGCAGAAAAGATTAATGGTGGCTGGTTTTGATAAGACTTTTGAAATAGGTCGGCAATTCAGAAATGAAGGTATGGATGCTGAACATTTAAATGATTATTCTCAGATGGAATTTTATTGGGCCTATGCAGATTACAGACAAGGAATGGAGTTAGTAGAAGAATTATTTAAATATGTAGCTAGTGAGACTTTCGGAACTCTAAAATTTAAAATAAGGGGTTTTGAAGTTGATCTTGAAAAGAAATGGGAGGAATATGATTATAAGGAAACAGTTAAAAAATATACAGGAGTAGATATTATGAGCGTCTCTTTGGAAGAAATTGAAAAAAAACTTAGGGAATTAAAAATAAATTATGACAAAAAAGGATTTAACATAACTCGGGCTATAGATAATTTATGGAAATATTGTCGCAAACAAATAGGTGGTCCGGGATTTTTAATTAATGACCCTATAGCTATTTCTCCTTTAGCTAAAAAAACTGAAGGTAGTTCTGAATTTACCCAAAGATTTCATCCTATTATTGCTGGATCAGAATTAGGCAATGGTTATTCTGAGTTAAATGATCCTCTAGATCAGGCCAAAAGATTTGAAGAGCAAACTAAGCTTCGTGAAGAAGGAGATAATGAAGCGCAAATGCATGACAGAGATTTCGTTGAAGCTCTCGAGTATGGTATGCCACCTACTTGCGGATTTGGTGTATCAGAGAGACTGTTTTCTTTTCTAATGGATAAACCTATTAGGGAGTGCGTTTTATTTCCACTGCTTAAACCCAAAAATGGCAATAATGTAGCAAAAAGTATGAAAAGTGATGTAAAATTTGATATATCCAGAGAAAAATCTTTTGAATTATTAAAAGAGCATGTAAAACAAAAACCAAATATTTTTCACAGCCTAGAAAGCGAAGTTATAATGAGAGCTCTAGCTTTTAAGTTAGGTGAAAATGAGGAATTATGGGGAGCAACAGGATTATTGCATGACTTGGATTGGGAGGAGACAGGAGATAATGAACCCAAGGAACATGGATTAAAAGCAGAAGAATATTTAAAAGAAAAAAATTATCCTGAAGAATTAATTCAAGCTATCAAAGCTCATAATTTTGGTTATAATAATGCCGAGGAACCCAAGACAAAGCTAGATTATGCTCTGCGCTGTGGAGAAACTGTAACTGGGCTTATTTATGCCTCAGCTTTAATTCGACCGGATAAGAAATTAGAGTTAGTGAAAGTGAAATCTATAAAAAAGAAAATGAAAGACAAATCTTTTGCCGCTAAAGTCAATAGAGAAGTGATAAAAGAATGTGAGAAGCTTGGTTTGAGTTTAGATGAGTTTATTGAGATATCACTGAATGCTATGAAAAGCATAAGTGATAAAATAGGGCTGTGAATCTCCAATTTCTAATTCCTAATTTCTAATAAAATGTCAAATTCAAAAAAAGTCTTAACATTTGGCACTTTCGATATTATTCATCCTGGGCATATTTTTTATTTAAAACAAGCAAAGGAATGTGGCGATGAATTGGTAGTAATAGTTGGTAGAGATGAAACAGTTAAACAAGTAAAGGGTAAATATCCTAGAAATAATGAAGAATTTAGGTTAAATAAAATAAAAGAGCTAGATTTTGTAAATAAAGTCAGGCTAGGTAATTTAGGGGATCCCTACGGAGTTGTAAGAGAAGAAAAACCTGATGTCATATGTCTTGGGTATGATCAGGATTCTTTTACTAAGGATTTAGCAAGTAAGATAAAAGAATTTAAACTGAATACAAAAATTGTTCTGGCTAGATCTTTTAAACCTGAAAAATATAAATCGTCCTTGTTACGATAAAAATTATTTTTATTACCCATAAAGATGAAAAAGAAGTCTTAAAAATTGGTAAAATTTTAATAGAAAAGAGATTAACTGCTTGCGTTAATGCTATACTTGGGATAAAATCTATTTATAGGTGGAAAGGTGAATTATTGTAGATACAGGTTAAAACCTGTTCAATATAAGTAGCAACTTTAATTAATTGTTTAACAAATATTATGCTAAAAAATAAAATAAAATTCCTATTAATTGCATTTTCTATTTTATTATTAGTTCCCAGTGTAACACTTGCTTACAATTTAAAATTGAAAGAAAGTTCTGTTACTATTTCAAAAGATGAAGTAATTGAAGATGATGTTGTGATAACAGGAGAAACTATAACAGTTGACGGTACAATTAACGGTGATTTAAAAGCATTTGCAGCTAATGTGACCATAAACGGTGATATTAATGGTAATGTAATTGCGGCTGGCAGTGATGTAAAAATAAATGGTTTAGTTTTTGGAGATTTGATGGTAGCTGGCGGAACAGTAGAATTAATAGGAGAAGTAACCGATGACTTAATGGCAGCTGGTGGAACTATAAATATTGATGGAGAAGTAAGAGATAATGTTATGATGGCTGGTGGCATGATTAATGTTAGCGAGAGAGGAAAAATTGGCAGAGATTTATTAGTTGGTGGAGGTATGGTAAATTTATCTGGAACTGTTAAAAGAAATGTTACATTTGGAGTAGGGCAAATGACAATTTTAGGAGAGATTGGCGGGAATTTGAATGGTGAGGCAAGTAAAAAGATTGTTATTGAGTCTAGTGCTGAGATAGATGGTAATTTAGAGTACAAGACACCTAAAGAGGCAGAAATAAAAGATGGAGCTATGATAGTTGGTGAGAAAAAATGGGAAAAACTGGAAGATAAAGCTAGAAAAAATAGATCATTAATAACTAATTTGTTTGGTAATATTTTGGGTAAGATTTATAATGTGCTTGCTTTATTAATAGTAGCCATTGTAGCAATTTTATTGTTTCCTAAAAAATCAGAAGAAGTTGCTAATAATATAAATACTAAACCAGGTAAAAGCTTTTTGTATGGGTTGGGATTATTAATAGTGGCACCTACAGCTATTATTATATTAGCAATTACGATTCTAGGTATTCCTTTAGCTATTATTTTAGGTCTGATGTATGGTGTATTGTTTTATGTATCAAAAATATATACGGGGCTTTGGGCAGGTAAGCGAATTTTAGAATACATTAATTCTAAAAGTAAAAAGAAATATAGCAATTTAATTTTACCTACCATCTTAGGACTGTTTGTTTTGTGGATTTTATTCATGATTCCTTTTATTGGGGTTTTGGTTAAAATATCAGCCGTAATATTTGGCATGGGGGCTATATTAGTTTGTTTATTTAATTATTATAAGGAAAATAAAGGCAGGATTAAGAAAAAAGAGAAAAAAAGTATTAATAAATAAAAGATTATTAATCTTATTTCCCAAAGGATAGAAAAAATATGTTAGATATAAATACAATTCGTGAAAATAGGAAAAAAGTAGAAGAAAGTATCAAGAACAGAAATATGAAAGTTAATCTTGATGAAATTTTAGAATTGGATGAAAAATATAAAATAAGTTTAAAAGAAGTAGAGGAATTAAGATCGCAGAGAAATGGAATTAATGAAAAAATTAATCAGGCAAGTGCAAATGATCGAATAAGTATAATAAATGAATCAAAAAGTATTTCTGAGAAAATTAAAAAAATAGAACCGGAACTTGAAGAAGCAAATAGCAAACTTCAAAAGTTGCTTTATCAAATACCCAATCTACTTTCGGAAGATACGCCACTTGGGAAAAGTGAGGCAGAAAACAAAATTTTAAGAAAAGTAGGAAATATTCTGAAATATGATTTTAAACCAAAAAATCATATGGAATTAAGTGAAATACATAGTTTAATTGATACAGAAAAAGCATCCAAAATATCTGGTTCCAGGTTTAATTATTTATTTAATAGTGCAGTCTTTTTACAATTTGCCTTAATTCAGTTTGGATTAAGTGTTTTAACGGATAAAAAAATAATAAAAGAATTAGCAGATGAGGTTAATAATCCTTTTGATAAGCCATTTATTCCCGTAGTTGTGCCGGATATTGTAAAAGCAGAGATAATGAAGAAAATGGATCGGTTTGATCCAATTGATGATAGATACTATTTAGAGAAAGATGATTCAGTGTTAATTGGTAGTGCCGAACATACCTTGGGTCCTCTACATATGGGTGAAATTTTAAAAGAAGATAATTTACCTATTAGATATGTTGGTTATTCTACAGCCTATAGAAGAGAAGCTGGTAGCTACGGAAAAGATACATCAGGTATAATTCGTAGACATCAGTTTGATAAATTAGAAATGGAGACTTTTATCCAAGGAGAATATGGATTGAAAGAGCAGGATTTATTGGTAGCTATCCAAGAGTATTTAATGCAGCAATTAAAAATTCCTTATCAAGTTGTTTTGAAATGTAGCGGTGATATAGGCGGTAAAGCAGATTTTCGAGCGATTGATATAGAATGTTATATGCCAGGCGAGGGAAAATATAGAGAAACACATACGGCTGATTATATGACTGATTATCAAGCGAGACGTCTGGGTACTAAATATATAGATAAAGACAAGAATAAAAAATTTGTTCACATGAATGATGCGACTGCTTTTGCTATTGGTAGGACTTTAATTGCTATTTTAGAGAATTATCAAAAAGAAGATGGAAGTATTGAAATTCCTGAAGTTTTACAGAATTATATGGGAGGGTTGAAAATGATTAAAAAGTGAGTATAATGATAATATATTTAAAACATAGGTAAAACCGAGATAATCTTGGTTTTATTTTATAATAATGTCTATGGAAAAAGTGAAAAACTATAAAACTTGGGTTGAAATTAGTGAAAAAAACTTAAAAAGTAATTTAAGCCAATTTAGAAATTTAATAGGCAAAAAGAGAAAATTAATGGCAGTGGTAAAATCTAATGCTTATGGACACGGATTAGTAGAAATAGCTAAAGTTGCGCAGGAAAGCGAAGCTAATTGGATTGGAGTGGATTCTATTGATGAAGCTTTGGAATTAAAGAAAAATGGTCTAGAACTGCCAATCTTAATATTAGGATATACTCTAAAATCTCGACTTCGTGAAGTTGTGGAGAATGGATTTAGACAGGTTGTTTATAATAAGGAAACGATTGAAGAACTTGGTAAAATAACAAATCTCAAAATCCCAAATTTAAAAAATAAAAAAGTAAATGTGCATATTAAAGTTGAAACCGGAACATCTAGACAAGGGGTTTTGGAAAAAAATATATTGAGTTTTGTAAAATTTATAAATAAATTTAAAAATATAAAAATAGAGGGCATATCAACGCATTATGCTAATATAGAAGATACGACCGATCATTCTTATGCCAGAGGGCAGCTTAAAGAATATAATAAAATAATTAAATTATTAGAAGATAGTGGTTTTGAAGTACCCATTAAGCATACAGCTTGTTCAGCTGCTACGGTATTATTTCCCGAAACATATTTTGATATGGTAAGATTAGGTATATCAATGTATGGTCATTGGTCATCAAAAGAAACGCAGGTATCAGCCAAAGAACGGGGAAGAAAGTTAGAATTAAAGCCAGTATTATCTTGGAAAACTGTTGTTGCTCAGATAAAAACAATTAAAGCAGGAACACCAGTAAGTTATGGAATTACAGAGAAGGTTACTCAGGATACTAAAATAGCTGTTTTGCCTATTGGCTATTGGGATGGATTTGATAGAGGGTTATCAAGCGTTGGCAATGTATTGATAGGAGGCCAGAAATGCAAAGTATTGGGCAGGGTTTGTATGAATATGATTGTGGTAGATGTTAACCACATTAAAGATATAAGTCTGGAAGATGAAGTGGTAATAATTGGTGAGCAAGGCATAGAAGAAATTACAGCTGAAGAGATGGCTGCAAAAATTGGAACGATTAATTATGAAGTTTTAACGAGAATTAATCCGAGGATTTTGAGAATAGTGGTGTGAGTTAGGAAACTATCAGGAGTCCAGACGATAGTCGGAGAGTTTAGCACTTGAAGTGTTGATTTTCTCCAGCTTTCGCTGGGACTCCATAAAATAAAACCATATGATCGGAATTTTTGATTCAGGCATAGGAGGCCTGACAGTAGTTAAACAAATATTTAAAACATTGCCGCAATATAAGATTGTGTATTTTGGTGATACGGCTAGGCTTCCTTATGGTACCAAAAGCAGAGAGGCTATCATAAAATTTTCTATTGAAAATACGGAATTTTTATTGGAGAAAGGAGCTAAAATTATTGTTATTGCTTGCCATACTGCTTCATCGGTAGCAGCGGATATTTTGCGGGAAAAATTTCCTGATGTTCCTATATTCGATGTAGCGGGGGCAGGATTAGAGAAAGCCTATAAAATAAGCAGAAGAAAAAGAATTGGTATTATTGGAACAGCAGCGACTATTAAAAGCGGAGTACATGAAAAGTTTTTAAAAAATATAGATCCGGAGGTAAAAGTATTTCCCAAAGCCTGTCCTTTGTTGGTACCTTTGATAGAAGAGGGCTGGTTGAAGAGAATGGAAACTAGAAAAATATTGAGATATTATTTAAGGCCATTAAAATTAAAACAAATTGATGTTTTAGTACTTGCCTGTACTCATTATCCTTTATTATACAAAATAATAAGCAGTATTTCAGGGAAAAGTGTAAAGGTTGTTGATCCGGCTGAGGAATTAGTCTTGGAATTAAAAAAATTTATAGAGAAAAATCCTGGAATAGAAGCGAGTTTAGAAAAAAATGGCAGAAAGCATAAATTTTATGTTAGTGATGTGCCTTATAGATTCAATGATCTATCCAGGAAAATTCTGGGTGAGAAAATTGATGTAGAAAAAGTAGATATTAGTTAAAAATATGCCTTTAGAAAAATTTATTTTGCCATTTATAATTTCCTTTGTCTTATCATTACTTTTTACTTTTTTAATAAAAAAAGTCGCTTTCAAACTTAATATAGTTGATAGGCCTTATTTGCGGAGAAAAATTCACAGTAAAGATATTCCTCTTTTGGGAGGAGTGGGGCTTTTTCTGGGGTTTTTTATAACTCTTTTTTATTATTCATTTTTTACTGAAAGAATGTTTGGTGGTTATATGCTGCCTAAACATATTATTGGTATTATGATTGCTGGGTTTTTATTAATAATTGGCGGAGTATTAGATGATAAGTATAATCTGTCGCCCCTAAAGCAAATTATTTGGCCAATTGCTGCTTGTCTTACTATGATTGCTGCTGGCATTGGCATTGATTTTATTTCTAATCCCTTAGGCGAGGCTTTTCAATTAGATCAATACAGATTTAAAATCTTTGAGCACAATGGTCTGCCTTATTACATAATTTTAATAGCTGATCTCTTTACTTTTATTTGGCTTTTGGGAATGTCTTATACTACTAAATTTTTAGATGGCTTAGATGGATTAGTATCTGGTATATCTGTTATTGCCTCTTGTGTTTTATTTTTCTTGAGCTTACAGCCGAATATAATGCAGCCGGAGACAGCCTTGATCTGTATAATTTTAGGAGGAGCATCATTAGGGTTTTTATTCTGGAATTTTCATCCGGCTAAAATATTTTTGGGTGAAGGCGGTAGTACTTTAATAGGATTTATGTTAGGAACTTTAGCTATAATTTCGGGTGGTAAGATCGCAACAGCCCTTTTGATTTTAGGCATTCCGATCTTAGACGTTTTATGGGTTATTGTGCGTAGATTATTAAATAAAAAATCACCTTTTAAATCGGCTGATAGAAAACACTTGCATTTTAGGCTATTAGATTTAGGCTTATCACAAAGGGGAGCAACTTTATTTTTATATTTCATAAGCTTAACTTTTGGAATATTAGCTCTTTTACTTCAGGGCAAAGAAAAAGTATTAGCCTTGGGGGTATTAATTTTATTAATGATAGTGCTTGGTTTATTTTTAATCTTAGGATATAGATTTAAGAACAAAAAAAGCGCCCTATAGGGCGCTTTTTTATAAGCAGAGTTTTTTATAAGCTTTTTATCAAATTAAGCACTGTTCCTTCAATCCTATATTTACCTCTGAAAGTAGAATATTCATCTTCTATAGCATCTTTTTTAGTGTTAAGCTCATTTAGGACATTATTTAATTTGGTGAATTCTTCGTCTAATTTCTTTTGATATTGCTTAGAGATTTTTGTGTCGTATTCATTTATAGTACTTTCGAATCTATTATAAGCAGAAGTATAGCCAACATCATCCCAATTTTTTAGAGTAGTAACCATATCACCTAAATTTTTCGACATTTTGTTAAGCATATCTACGTCAGCTGTATGAAGCTCCATGAGCTCGTCTGGGACTTCTGCCATTTCAAATTCAGCTATAGCAGTGTCTAGGGCAATTTTAAATTGGTATAAATTATCGGCTATTTGAATTAGGTCTTGAGTTTGGCCAGTTTCATTAGTAGCACCCGAAGCTTTAACCATTTTCTCGGCTAGAATTTGAGTTCGATAGAAGTAATCAACAATTTTTTTTCTGGTAGTCATAGAGGAATCTATCTGATCATAAAAATCATTTAGATTTTTATTAAGGTCAGCCGTATCTTTTACTGTTTTTTGAATACCTAAGTTGTTTTTAGCTTTTTGAGAATCTTCTTTTAACTTGTCGATATTATCTATTTCGGTTTTCATGCGATCTACATCTTCTTTGATTTCTTCTTCTGTTTCAGCTGTTGAGGTATAAGTTAAATTTTTCTCTAATTTATCAGTATCTTCTACTACTGTACTGAAATTAGGCTCTGTATTTTGAACATATTTTTTGATAGTAGCGCCTTTGCCAAATATTCCAAAAAGGAATAAAAAGGCAATAATAGCAACGATTAAAACAAAGAAAGTTGTAGCCAGGAAGATAGGCCAAAGCTTTCTTTTCTTTTTTGGCTCAGGGGCGGATGCAGTTGTTTGAGCGGGAACTTCGGTGGTAGGTACATTTTGGGCTGGTGCAGATTTATCTGCTTTATTATCAGCTGTGATAATATTACCGCATTTGCCGCAGAATGTTTCCCCCTTTTGCACTGGATCGCCACACTTGGGGCAATTTGTCATAATTTTTATTTTAATTTATTTATTAAACTAAGATGTCTACATATTCTGTTTGCCGGTTTCTGCTTCACCAAAGGGCTGAATGCCTTCTTCGCGAGCTTTCTTGATATCAATAACTGTAGCCGAACCGCTATTTTGATACCAATTCATTTCACCTTGGTCCAGCGCGTCCAGGACAGGCGAGTCAAGCATGGTAGTTTCAAGATGATAATAAGTAGAAGCGCCGGCGGAAGTTTTGACTGCTACCCAGGCGTGGCCGGGAATGAAAACTATAACCGGTTCCATACCTAGATTTTCCATAGCGGCGGCCATAACCAAAACCGTTTCAATACATAGTCCGCTTTTTTCCATAATTACTTCTTCTGGCAGCTTGACGCTTTGGGCATTGGAGGTCTGATAACTTTCCGTTGAGGCAATATAGGCTATTTGGTAATAATCACCCATGGCAGCAAAGAGGGAAGCCATTTGGCAATAAACTTCTTCTGGTCCGCCCAGGTATCCTACCATAGCGTGCTGACCGCAGAATTGATCATTATATTCAGCAGCGACTCGGACTAATTCTTTGACTTCTTTATTATCTTTTGTTACCCATTTGGCAATATATTTCATATTATTAGTGCCGTCTTTATCTATCCAAA
This sequence comes from uncultured bacterium, assembly GCA_963746775.1. Lineage (GTDB taxonomy): Bacteria > Patescibacteriota > JABMPQ01 > JABMPQ01 > CAVVCK01 > CAVVCK01. The sequence continues at coordinate 146,540 of CAVVCK010000001.1, read as the reverse complement.
CCATATCGTTGCGGGAGAGTACGGTAATTTTTTGAGAATCATCTACGATCATTCGATTGGTATTTTCATCAGTGGCCTTGATAATGATATATTTATCCTGAGCTTTACCCAGTGGACCATAAGCGGATTGTTTGAAAGGAGGCTTAGCATCATAAGTAACTTGAGTTGTGCCGACTTCAATGGTTTTTGTTTCCTTTTCCGTGATATCGGGAATTTCCACTTCCAGCTTTATTTTCGTGGGCTTGTCGCTTTTGAGTTTAAAAGTGATAAGCTTTTCTGTTTTATTGGTATAGAAGGCAGTAGGCAACCTATCTTCTGATTCCCAGGATATTTCTACTTTGGCTGGTTCGCTATTATTATCTTCGGTAACTACATCAGTATTATCAGTTACTTTTTTAAAAGCATAATAACCAACGCCAATTACACCTATGCCAATGATTCCTAGAACTACAAAAATAATTAAAACCCAAAGCCATATTTTTGATTTTTTCTTGGGTGAGCTTTGGACTGGGCTAGCTGCGGGTGTTTTTTCGGGTGTATTGCTAGCTGTGGATAAAATATTACCACAACGCATACAAAATTTCTCATTGTCCGGCATTTCCGCACCGCACTTGGAGCATTTTTTCATTTTGTTTCTATTAAATTTTATTTATTATATTTATTTTAAGCCAAAATAGTAATATTTGTTTTAAATATTATGTATAAATGTTTTATTCAATTAAATTTGTTGGTTAGATTATAGCATATTTGGTTATTTGGGGCAATTGGTGGGGGTTTAGTTTGTTGAATTGGAGAGGAGTTAGTAAAAATGAAATGTAAATTATAATTTTTGATTGATTTTGGGGCTTTAAGAGAGTAGAATAAAAAATAGTTAATATCTTAAAAATAAATGTCTAAAGAAGCACAAGCTAGAATAAAAATTGATAATCTTCTAAAAAATAGCGGATGGTTATTAGCTGATGATGGTAAAAATAAGGCCAATGTTAGTTTAGAAACATACACGAAACCAGATTCAAATAATGAAGAATCTAAACATAAATTTGCTGATTATGTTTTATAAGGTTCAAAAAGATATAATTAAACAGATAGAAACTAAGCAAGGTGCGATTAATGCTGCTTATGAAGTTATTAAAAATCTAGAGAGAGAGACGATATTTTGGTGAAGAGGTTAGGAAGTTAGAGGGTGTTGAATGGGTAGAATTAGGTGAGGTTTGTGAATTTATAAATGGTAGGGCATTTAAACCAAAAGATTGGGAAAAAGAGGAAAATGGTGGATTGCCTATTATTAGAATTCAAAATTTGAATAATTTACAAGCAAAATTTAATTATTATTCAGGAAAAGTACAAGACAAAATAATTATTAATAATGGGGATTTATTATTTTCTTGGTCTGGTTCTAGAGGTACTTCTTTTGGTCCGCATATTTGGAATAGGGGAAAAGGTATATTAAATCAACATATATTTAAGGTTATTTTTTCTGATAAATATACTGAAAAATTTTTATATTATGCATTAAAAATGGCTGTTAAAGATGTGGAAAATAATTTACATGGAGGAGTTGGACTTGTTCATATTACCAAAGGAGATCTCGAAAAAATTAAGATTCCACTTCCTTCAATTAAAATTCAAAAACAGCTTGTTGCTGAAGTGAAAAAAGAGGAGGAAATTATTAATACTAACAAAAAGCTGATTAAAATAATGGAGGAGAAAATTGATAAAGTTTTAACGCAAATATGAGTAGTTACAATCTAGCCGTTGATGGCGATTATTATGAACAAAAATACTGGGATATATTTATTAAAGACCAGTTACAATGTTATGAAGATTTTTGGTTGAAAAATGTTGTGTCATTAACTAATAGACCAAAAGATATTCATTTTAAGACGGACGAAGAACTAAAAATAATAGGGAAAACGGCAAATGACGTTTGTATTGCGCAGTTGCATTATTCAATACTAAGGCATCTTATTAGAGTATTTGATATTTTAAAAAAGAATCTTATTAATCATGATGATTTGATAGACGGTATGACTAGATTAAGTGGCTCGCTTGATTTAGTGTTTGAGTTACTAGAAAGATTTGGGAATCCTACTGATTACGATCCATGGTTGGAGAAGAGAAAAAATAAAAATAATGGTAGCAAAGAAGCTTGTGCAGCCTGGCAAAAAATGAATTTATACCCTCTGCAGGAAATAAAAAATTATAGAAATTTTTTGGTTCATGGTCGAATATTGCCAGGTTTGGTAAAGGAAAGAAATTTTTGTTTACCCAAAATAGGAGAAGAGAAAGAATATTTTGATTGGAGGAAAATAACGAATCCTGAAAATAGATTAAAATTAAATCTTGATGATTTTGTTCCAATTGTTGATATTCTAAACATTTCATGGGTTAAAGTTTTGGAATATATTAATTTACAATGGAATAAGGTTTTATTATCATAAAAAATGAAGAAAATTATAGCGGTTATAAAAGAGAATAAAAAATTGATAATTATTTTGCTTCTTTGTTCGTTTATAAGTTTTGCATTAGGTTTCTGTTTTGATAATAAATTTGGAGATTTTTTTATCAATCTTAGCGCTTCTTTTGTAATTATTATTTTTACTATCTTTATTGTTGATAAGCTTTTAAAAGAGCGAGAAATAAGGAAATATAAAGAAGCATATAATATTGCAAAAGATGATCTATTATCGCTTAGAAATATGCTTATAAGTCACATGAGTGAACCACTAGGATTTGTAGTAGGTTCTGGTGGTGTGAAGAATGCGACAAATGAATTATTAAAAATATTAAAAAAAGTATCAGAAATTGATCTCGAAGAAAAACTAAAAGGCATGACGATTAAGGATTGGGAACATTTACAAATTAACCTGCCTTTTATTAGGATGAGTTTGAGCTATAAAATAAATTTATATTCAAACTTAATTCCTATTGATGTGCTTGGAAAATTGTTAGCAGTAAATAAAGAATTTGAGTCGTTTTATATGATGTTTGGTTTTTTACCCGGACTGTTTGTAAAAGAACAAAAGTATTGGCCAATAAAGAAGGGAAGATTAGAGAATGGTAAAATAATAAGAGGTCAGATCATTAATAAAATGTCACAAGACTTAAAAAATTATTATTGTGCAGTAGATGAGTTTTCAAATCTAGATTATTGGAAAAAGTAAGTTAAATTATTAAAATGTCTACCTTTAAATCTTTAGCCTATTAAATATTAAAAAAAGACAAAAAATGAAAAAACCATTATCAAAGTTAAAGAATGTTGATTTAAGAAAAGAATGGGTACATGAAAATGAATTTACAAACTGGCTAGCTTCAGAAGAATATTTAGATTTATTAAGCGAAGAAATTGGAGTAAATATTGAACTAATACAAACAGAGGCCAGTGTTGGTAAATTTAATGTAGATATTTTAGCTAAAGAGGAAAATTCGGAAAGAAAAATAATTATTGAGAATCAACTAGAAGATACCAATCATGATCACCTTGGTAAAATTATAACTTATGCTTCCGGGTATGACGCAGAAATTATTATCTGGATTGTAAAAAATGAAAGAGAAGAACATAAAAAAGCAATTGAATGGTTAAATGAGCATACCGATGAAGGTATTGGTTTTTTTCTAATTAAGATTGAATTATGGCAGATAGAAGATTCAAATCCGGCACCTAAATTTGAAATTATTATCAGTCCTAATGAATGGGCAAAAACAATAAAGACAAGCCCGAAAAATAGTGAATTGACAGATACTAAGCTTAAACAATTAGAATTTTGGACAAAGTTGAAAGAATACATAAAATCAAAGGATAGCAGAATAAGATTACAGTCGCCACGTCCTCAACATTGGTATAATTTTAGCATGGGAAATTCCGATGCACATATAGGCTTAACAATAAATTCCAGGGAAAATATATTAGGTTGTGAAGTGTATATAAATAGAAATAAAGAATTATTTAACTATTTACGAGATAAAAAAGATGAGATAGAAAAAGAAATTGAAGAAAAAGTAGAATGGGTTGATGCTTCTATAGCATCTCGTATAAAAATAGAAAAGAAAGTTCCTTTTATTTTTGAGCAAGATAACTATGAAGATTATTTTGAATGGCTATATAAAAGAACTGTTTTATTTCAAAAATTGTTTGGGAAATATATTAGGGAGTTTAAGGGATAATGAAAAAGTCTAATGAATAAATTTCAACATCAATTAGAAACTATTTGTTTATTTTCTGAAATATTTAATAAGTACAAGATAGATTATTGGTTAGGCGGAGGCATAGCTTGGGAACTCTGTAAGGGTTCTTTTGAGAAACCTAGGCCTCATGGCGATATAGATTTTCATATTTTTGAGGATACTGCTAGCACAATAATTAACAATAATAATATTATTAATGATTTTAAAAATAAAAATTGGGTAGTCTTTAAACCAGAGAAAATGTTGATAGGCTACCAGAAAATAAGTTTTAGAAATTTTTCCTCTAGATATCATTATGAAGTAGAAATGCCTGTTATTATTGAGAATTATTTTAAGGCTAATAAAAATGGAAAATTAAAAAAATATTTCTGCAAGGCAGATTATTTTAAAAATAATCTGTTTGAATACAATAATAAAAAAATTAGGATTGTTAATAAAAGTTATGTTGTTAATCTATATAATAAAGATGGACGTAGAAAATAGATATAGTTAAATAAAATCATTTAATTTCCAAAAATAAAAAATGCTAACCAAATCCGATTTTATAAAATTTATCCAGTGTAAAAAGTATTTATGGCTCTATAAGAATAGAAAAGATTTATTGCCTGCGGAAGTGGATGAGAATTTGCAGAAGATTTTTGATGAAGGCTATAAGGTGGAGACTTATGCCTATAAGCTTTTTCCTGATGGGAAAAATGCTCAAGTAGAGGGATTTAAGGAATCCATATTTGAAACCACTAAATTAATAAAAGAAAAAGCAAAAGTTATATTCCAGCCTACTTTTTCCGCTAAAAATCTTTTTTGCCGCTCTGATATCTTGCAATTAGCTGACGATGGGGAAGCCTATAATATTTACGAAGTAAAAAGCTCCACTTCTGTCAAAGATATCAATATTTACGATTTAGCCTTCCAAAAGATTTGCCTGGAAGGAGCAGGTTTAAAAGTCGACAAGCTTTTTATTTATCATATTAATAATAAATATGTTAAGTCAGGAGAGATAGAGCCGGATAAATTATTGGAACTGGTGGAGGTGACGGACCAGGTTAAATATTTAGAAGAAGAAACGAAGCTTCAAATTGATAAGGCTCTTTCAATTATGAAAGAAAAAGAGGAAGTGCAGCAGAGGATTTTAAAACAGTGCAATAATCCTTATGAGTGCACCTTTCTTTCTTATTGTTGGAAGGACTTGCCGGCAAGATCTATTTACAGCATAGCCGGCGGATTGAATGAAAAGAAATTAAATATGCTTATTGATGAAGGGATTATGGAGATTAAGGATATTCCGGAGGGGGTGGTAACCAGCCAGGCGGGGCTGCGGCATTGGAGCGTGGAAAAGACGGGCGAGGTTCATATTGAAAAAGATAATATTAAGGATGAACTGGAGAAATTAGAGTATCCTTTGTATTTTTTGGATTATGAAACCTTTGCACCGGGCGTGCCCTTGTTTGATGGCTATCGTCCTTACCAGCGCATGATTTTTCAATATTCTCTGCATGTACAGGAAAGTGAAGGCGCGGAATTAAAGCATTATGAATATTTGGCTCAAGGCTTCCGGGACCCATCACCGGGATTAGCCAAGGAGCTTAGTAAATTGATTGGTTCTCGGGGGACAATTCTAGCTTGGAATATGGGCTTTGAGAAAGGGTGCAATCGGGAAATGGGCGAAAGGTATCCGGAATTTGTTGAGTTTTTTGAAGGTGTAAATAATAGGATGTTTGATTTAATGTCTGTCTTCCGCAAAGGATTTTATGTGCACCAGGATTTTCACGGCAGCGCCTCAATTAAGAAAGTATTGCCGGTATTATGCCCTGATTTGAAATATTCAGAACTTGATATCCATGAAGGGGAAACTGCCTCCAATAAATGGCGGGAAATGATTGACCCGAAGATTTCCAAGCAGGAGGCGGAAAAAATTTATGAGGATTTAATTAAGTATTGCAAGCTGGATACCTTGGCTATGGTGAGGATATTGGAGGAATTGAGAAAATATTTTTCTTAATAGAGTTTCTGGATTTCAAATACTCAACAAAAACCTACAGTATTTTTTAAAAAAATTTACCTCTATAAAAAAATATAGTATAATAAAAACAAGTTTTTATTTATTAATTTTAAAAAACAAAAACAGATGAAAAAACTCAAAGAGTTTTTTGGAAAGAAGGCAGCGCTGTCAATGATTGCAGCCTTATCACTTATGATCTTGGCAGGAGGAGGCTGTACTACCTCTACCAATACCAATGACGATTCATCATCAGAAGAAGCCACTGAGGCCACTTCCTATGATGATAATTGGACGTCAGCTATTGATCAATCCGGCATTGCGACTACTGAAGTTGCTGGCAAGATAAATGAAAAGGATGTAACTATTCCCAATGTGCAAATTCAAAAATGGGATGATGAGTATAGCTGGAGCTTTTCTGATATGGCACCAGACGAGACTTGCGGCGTAGTAGTAGATAATGATGCTGTAAATTTTAGCTCTAAAATGTTAGAGATCGGAACATTTGAAAAGAAAATGGAAGATGAAATTGAATTTGATGACTACCATGCCTATTATCACTATGAGCAGGAAGATGGCACGCCTATGAGTGTTAATGTTGATTGGGCAGCAAAAATTGTAGTTACAGACATTGATACAGAAAATAATAAAGTCAAAGGTTATGCTAAAATTGATTTTGATGATGGCAAGACCGCTATTGATGGAGCTTTTGAAGCTGATTTGTGCGAATAAAATTTTGTTAGTTTAGGAATAAAAAAGACGGTATATATTTGCCGTCTTTTTTGTGTTAGGGTATTATGAAAGAGTAAAATTGTAAAATTTAAAAAAGTATTTGGAGTGACAAATTGAACGAAGTGAAATTTGTCTTGGCTGGAATGTCGCGAAATTCGCTTTAGCTCATTTTGCTATTCCTTGGTAGAAATAAATTAAAAACTATGCAATTCAAAAAAATACAATCTTATACTTTTATTGGTCTGCTGGTTGGCTTTACTTTGATTTTCTTTTGGATGCTTAAACCATATATTTATGCAATTTTTTGGGCGGGGGTGATTGCTTCTATTTTTTATCCAGTTAATAAATTTATTTTAAAGAAAATTGGTAAGAAAAAGAGAAATTTGGCTGCCTCGTTGACTATGCTTTTAGCTATTTTGGTTTTTTTAATTCCTTTAGCCGGCGTGGCCTATTTAATTATTAACCAAGCTATTAATATTTATCAGGAATTTGGCAATGGAGAAATTTATAATCAATTTAATAATTATTGGCAATCTATTTTGGGTTTGCCGCATGCTCAGGAAATAATGGGTCAAATTAATTTACAAGAGCGGATTGCCAGTTTAAGTTCTAATATTTCCAGCTATGCTTATCAAATCCTAACCTCTTGGGGTCAGAATACTTTGCAATTTATTATTCAGCTTTTTATTATGTTCTATGCCCTTTATTATTTTATAAAAGACGGGGATTCTTTATTAAAACAATTAATGTATATTTTTCCTCTTGGCGATAAGAACGAAAAGAAATTATATGATGATTTTGTCTCCACTGCGAAGGCAACTTTAAAAGGGACATTGTTGATTGGTTTGATTCAGGGAGTATTAGGAGCGATCGCTTTTTTGATAGCTGGCGTACCTGGTTTTGCTTTTTGGGGATTGGTTATGGTTATTTTAGCTATTATACCCAGCGTGGGAGCGCCTATTGTTTTAATTCCAGGAGCGGCCATTATGTTTATTTTAGGAAATATTTGGCAGGCGATAGTTATTTTAGTTTTTGTAATTATTGTTTCTTCGATAGATAATTTATTAAGAGGACCATTAGTTGGCAAAGACATTGAAATGCATCCTTTATTTATTTTCTTTGCTACCCTAGGAGGCTTGCTTGCTTTTGGAATTTCTGGTATCATAATAGGGCCAATAATCACTTCTTTTCTTATAAGTATTTGGGGAATTTATAGGAAAAAATATAAAACCTATTTAGATGTCGCTGATTAAATCCGGTCTCTATGGATTTGATCGTAAATATCCGCATTAAGCACTTTTAAAAATATTTTATTAACCCTACTCTTTGTAGGAATTAACATATAATCATATGAAAAAATCAATCTATATATTTATGTCTTTAATAGTCTCCCTATCCCTTCTTTTCTCCTCATTTCCTATCTCTATCACTAGAGCTGCTTCTTCCACTGCCGAACGTCTCGCCGGTCGGATAGTTCTTCAGGTACAAAATAACGGTGAAGCCTGGTATATTTCTCCAGTAGACTATAAAAGATACTATCTGGGAAGACCTCGTGATGCCTGGAATATCATGAGAGCCCTAGGATTAGGGGCAACTGACGCTAATCTCGCTCGTGTACCTATTAACGGTACTTCCTGGACTATTGATAAAGACATGATTAAGTACGTTAAAGGTAGAATACTAATCCAAGTACAATTACACGGTGAAGCCTGGTATGTCTCTCCCGTTAATCTCCATAGGTACTATATGGGACGTCCCGCTGATGCCTTTCAATTAATGCGCAATCTAGGACTAGGTATTACTAATTCTGATTTAGCTAAAATAGAAGTAGGGACAGTAAATGTGGATAATTCCACAAATAGTAATAGTACCGATAATAGTAGTGATAGTTCATCTAGTACAAGTGATAATAGCACAAGCTCTAATTCAAATGATAATACAGGCACGAATGTAGAAGATACGAGAACAACTACTGTTTCTAGTGTTTCTGGCTTATTAAATGCTATCGCAGCTACTGAGAATGGTGGTCCTAAAACAATATTATTAGCTGATGGAACTTATACTCTGGATAATATGATTTGGGTAGCTGCTTCTGGCGTAACAGTTAGAAGTGTCTCGGGGAATAGGGACTCAGTGGTTTTACGCGGAGATGGTATGACCGGGTCTGTTTCTCATATTTTCAATGTGGATGGATCTAATTTTACTGTACGGGATGTAACTATGCGTAATGTAGCTAATCATGCCGTGCAGTTACAGGATGATATTGATTCACTAAATGTTATAAATGTTCATGTCCTCGATACAGGCGAACAAATGATCAAAGCTGCCTATAATGCTGATAATTTGAGTCAAACCTCAGATAATGGGCTAGTATTAAATTCATTATTTGAATTTAGTGCCGGGCAGGGTTCTCAATACTATACAGGCGGGATAGATGTGCATAATGGTAAAAATTGGATTGTGCGTGGTAATACTTTCAAGAATATAAAAAGCCCTTCAGATACCACGGCTGAATTTGCTATACATTTCTGGAGCGGGTCAGAAAATACCTTGGTTGAGAAAAATTTAATTATGAATTGTGATCGGGGCATAGGTTTTGGCCTAGGTACCGATAGGGGACATGTTAATGGTATAATTCGCAATAATATGATCTATCATGATACTAGCGAAGGCTTCGCGGATGTTAGTATAGGATTAGAATCAGCTACAGGATCGGAAGTTTACAATAATACTATCTATATGGCTAATAGCTATCCTAATGCTATAGAGTATCGATTTTCTACAACTCAAAATGTATCCATAACTAATAATTTAACTAATAAGGCTATATCACAAAGAGACGGAGCTTCCGGTACGGTGGCTCATAATGTTGAAAACGCCCAGGCCTCCTGGTTTACTTGTCTCAGCTGTGGCAATCTACATTTAGGATCATCTGTTTCTTCGGTTGTAGATCACGGGCAAAGCATATCAGGGCTTACTGATGATTATGACGGTCAATCAAGACCACGAGGTGCGGGAATCGATATTGGAGCTGATGAATATTAATTATCCTTTGACAATTGTCTTAAAATGGATATAATTAGAAAAAATAAATGTTATGATAGCATTAAATGGAGAAAATTTTTCTAAACCAAGACAAGAAGAATCAGATGATTCGGAAGGTAAAAGAGAGTTTAGAGAAATCCAGGCGGCGAAAGCATTGTCTGAAAAAAAAGTTGGTGATAGAGCAGTTATCATAAATAAGAACAGTAAAGATTTCAGAAGTAGTAATATGGAAACGGATTGGATAATTGAAAGGTTTATGCCCGGTGGTAAGGTTTTAGTTACTCGGGGAGAAGGTAATAATAAAGAAGGAAGGGAAATTGAAGGAGGAGAATTCGAAAAGATGAATTTTCAGGGTAGTGAAGATGTTGTTGATACTATAGCTAAAGAACATGGGCGTTGGCAAAATAGAGCCTTAGGCAAAGGGGGCTTGACCCTGGAAAAACAAAAAGCAATTGTTGGTGAGTTAAGAAAGGCTTTGGATAGTTTCCAGAAAGGAGAATTTAGACCAGCAAGGGAAGTATTATATGATGAATTATTAAAGGAATTAAAAAGTGAAGGGAAAGGGCCTGATTCAGGGAGCTTGGAAGAAATAGAGGGTATATTGGATGCTAGAAAAAAAGATAAAAGAGGCAGAATGGTTCAAGAGTATAACCAGGCAGGAAGTCAGGTAGAGGAATATGACAAAAGAATTGTTGAGGCAGAAAAAAGCTTAATTGAGATTATAAGACAAGCGGCTCGAAAAGAAATTCCAGATATGAAATTATTGTCCAAGAAAATGGAAATTGAAAGGGATCTTGACTATTTAAAATCTTCTAGAAATAGTGCTTCAGAAAGATTTGAAGATCTTCAGAAAAAATTGAATAAAGAAGATTATAATGGAAGAGAAGATGAATTATTTAATATGATTAGGACTCTTGATGAGCGAATAGAAGAAAGTGAGCAAAATGAATAAATAATTTTAAAAATATGTACGCAGTAATTCAAACGGGAGGAAAACAATACAAAGTAAAAGAAGGGGATATTCTAGATGTAGAAATGCTAGACAAAGCTGAGGGTGATTCTTTTGAATTTGAAGATGTTTTGTTAACCTTTGATGATAAAGGCAAAACGGCAATAGGTACACCTAAATTATCTAGCGCTTCTGTTAAGGTAAAGGTTATAGATCCTAAATTCAAAGGTGAGAAAGTAACTATTGTTAAATATAAGGCTAAGAAGAGATACAGAAGAAAGACGGGACATAGACAGAAATATACCAGAGTGCAGGTAGAGAAAATAACAGCTTAAATTATTAAAAAACAGCCTTCAATAATATTAGAGGCTGTTTTCGTTTACTGAGAAATAATTTCCAATTAATAATTCCTAATTTCTAACAAAAATATAAATGTCCAATATTAAAATTATTTTTGTCATTTGGTATTGAAATTTTTATTGGAAATTGTCCTTCCGAGGCGGATCTGCCGAAGAGGCGGAGATATTAGAAATTAGAAATTTTATACTAATTTATATAATATTTTATATTTTTAGAACTAATATTCTTTTCTCCCATTCAAGGCATTGGTTAGTGTAATATCATCAGCATATTCCAAGTCTCCTCCAGAAGGAAGGCCGCGGGCGATACGAGTTATTTTTAGGCCGGGTGATTTTAAAAGTTTGGATATATACATAGCTGTGGCTTCTCCTTCTAGTGTGGGATTAGTAGCTAGAATTATTTCTTTAGTATCTTTATTTTTTTGGATTCTCTCTAATAATTCTTTAATTCTTAAATCTTCCGGGCAAATATTATTCATAGGGGAGATAGCGCCGTGAAGAATATGGTATAAACCCTTATATTCATGAGTGTTTTCCAGCACCAAAGCGTCTTGTGCTTCTTCAACTACGCAAATAATAGATCTGTCTCTACTTTTATCCTTGCAAATTGAACAAGGATTTTGTTCGGCATTGTTTTGGCAGATGGAGCAAATAGTAATACCATCTTTAAGCTCCGCAATGCTTTTAGCAAATTCATCTAACTTATCCTTTTTTGCTTTCAATAAGTAAAAAGTAAGTCTTTCCGCTGACTTGGGACCAATGCCGGGAAGCCTTTCAAATTGGTTTATTAAATTTTCAATTGGTTTTGGTAGAAATGAAGACATAAAGTGTTAATGTGAAATATTATGATTAATTAACTCACCTTACGCAAAATATTAAAGTTTCATTAATTATTTTAAAAAATATCAATAAATTAACAGATATACAGTTGAAATACAATAGAAATAAGTAGCGATGTAATCAAGATAATTTATTTCTATGTATATCTACTGTATTTCAGCTAATAATTTACGTATTACTGCTTTTTTGATAAGCTTTTTTTAAAAAGTATTATCGTGTAATATTAGTTATTAAAACCAGGAATATTAGGCATACTAATATCACCTGATTGGACTTTTCGAGCCATCATTTTTTGTACATCATCAGTTGCATTATTTAAGGCATTTTGCAGTCCATTTTCTAATTTTTCCTTGGATTCAGTATTTAATAATTCATTATCAATTTCTATTTTTTGCACTTTATGGTTACCGTCTACAGTTACCTTAATCATACCGCCTTCTTTCTCAGATGTTATAGTTTCAGCTGATAAACTATTTTGTAAGGCTTTGGCTTGTTTTCTTAAATCTTGGATTTGTTTTAGTTTGTTGAACATGGGTTTATATTATAATAAATTTTTAAAATTCTTCTATAGCTAATTCTTCCATACCGCTAGGTTGCAGCTGTTGAAGTTTTTTATCCAAATTCTTGAAGCAAACTCTTTCACGATCAAAGAAAAGATCGATTTGTCCAGTAGGGCCATTTCTGTGTTTTTTAACATGTATTTCAGCAATATTTTTTCTTTCCGTTTCTTTTTTATACATTTCTTCTCTGTAGATAAACATTACCACATCAGCGTCTTGCTCGATAGAGCCAGATTCTCTTAAGTCGGATAACTGTGGAATAGGCGGGGTTCTTGACTCAACTGCACGCGATAGCTGCGAGAGGGCCAGCACTGGTACATTCAGCTCACGAGCAATACCTTTGAGAGCCCGGGATATTTCTGATATTTCCTGAACTCTATTTTCTTTACTTCTTCCCTCCATGAGTTGCAAATAATCAACAACGATAAATCCCAATTTATGTTCAGTATGCAATCTTCTGGCTTTAGTTCGTAGCTCCATGATATTACTGCCAGGAGAATCATCTATAAATATAGGAGCTTCTGATAGGATTCCCATGGTTTCTCCTATTCTAGAAAAGTCATCATTTTCTCCCTGGGTAGATAATTTACCTGTTCTCATTTTCCAAAGGTCAACATTAGCTTCAGAACACAAAAGCCTATCAACTAACTGCTCCTTGGACATTTCTAGACTAAATATTCCTACCGGTATTTTTTCTTTAATAGCTACATGGCGAGTTAAATCAAGAGCCAAACTTGTCTTACCCATACTAGGGCGGGCAGCTAGGATTATTAAATCTGATTTTTGAAAGCCGGCCAAAAGATTGTCTAAATCGGTAAATCCGGTTGGAACTCCTCTTAGTTTACCTCCTCCTTTATGTAATTCATCTATGCGCTCAAAGGTTTCTCCTAAAATATCTTTAACAGGCGTAAAATTTTGTTTTAAGGATCTTTGAGAAATATTAAATAATTTCTGTTCTGCTTTATCTAATACTTTTTCTACATCGTCAGTTTCTTCGTAACCTAATTCGGTTATTTCTCCTGAAGCTTGAATTAGACCTCTGAAAGTTGATTTTTTTCTAACAATATTAGCGTAGTGAACTATATGTGCTGAAGAAGGAACCGAGGCAGCTAGTGATAATAGGAAACTCCTGCCACCTATTTGTGAAAGTTTTTTATTTTCTTCTAATCTATTAGAAAGGCTTAAAATATCAATCGGATCTCTTACTTCAAATAAATCTAGTATTGCCTCAAAAATTAAAGCATGTGCTTCTTTATAGAAATCGGCCGGTTTTAGAATATCTGATATTTTGGCTATGGCTTCTTTATCGATCAAAAGTGCACCTAGGACAGATTGTTCTGCTTCTAAATTTTGAGGTGGTAATTTTGTTGTTATATTTTCTTGTGACATAAAATAAGTTTAAGATATTCTACTTTATCACAAGAATTTTTAATGAACAATATGAAACTAGAGGTTAGGTGTGAGTGAAAAGGGGATAGTTTTGCTAGTGACTATAAAATAACGGTTAGGGTATGGATAGAAAGAATATTTTATAGTTTTTCCCAAATTGTTCCTTTGTCCGTATCTTTGATTTCCACTCCTAGTTTTAACAAGTCCTCTCTAATTTTATCTGCCTTACTCCAGTTTTCATCTTTTCTGGCTTTATTTCTTTCTTTTATTAACTCGTTTACCTCATTTTCTTTATCAGGAGAAATAATTTTATCTTGATCAAGCCTTAAACCTAATATCTGGTTCTATTTTTAGAATAAAATTCAATATATCTTTAGCCCTATTTTTATTAATTTTTTCTTGATCAATAGATTTGTTCACCTGATTAATAAGTTCAAAAAGAGAGGCTAAAGCTTGAGGAGTGTCTAAATCATTATCCATATGCTTTTCGAAGGTATCTTGGGTATTTTGGATAAGCTTTCCAATATCTTGGCTTGGCTTTTTGCTGTTATTTATAGATTTAAGTCTTAGTATAAATTCCTTAATTCTTTTTAAACTTTCATGAGCTTGTTTTAGTGCATCCTTAGAAAAGTTAATCTGGCTTCTATAATGGGATTGCAGAATTGAATATCTGAAATCCATGGAGTCAAAGCCTAATTTTTCTAAATCTACTAATCTATAGAAATTCCCCCTAGACTTAGACATTTTTTGGCCATCAACTAAAAGATATCTTTTATGCATCCAAATCCGTACGAATTTTTTGCTAGTCAAGGATTCTGATTGGGCGATTTCATTTTCGTGATGAGGAAAAAGATTATCTTCGCCACCAGTATGGATATCAATAGTTTCTCCCAAATATTTTATGCTCATAGCACTGCATTCAATGTGCCAGCCAGGATAACCTATACTCCAAGGAGATTTCCATTTCATAATATGATTTTTAGGGGCTTTGAGCCATAAGGCAAAATCAAAAGGACTCTTTTTATTTTTATCTTGAACAATTTTGGATCTGGCGCCTCTAATCAACTCTTCCAGTTTTTCCTTAGTATTGCCGGATAATTTGCCATAATTTTTAAATTTAGAAATATCAAAATAAACATTGCCATTTTTCTCATAAGCTATATTTTTTTCTAAAAGTTTTTTTATTAAGACAATCATTTCCGGAATATGTTTGGTGGCGCGGGGGTACTCGTAGGCTTTTTCAATATTCATTTTCTCTATATCTTTATAGAAAGCCTGAGTGTAAAATTCAGCAATTTCTTGGGGAGTTTTACCTTCCCTTTTAGCACCTTTTAACATTTTGTCTTCACCACTATCCCCGTCAGATACTAAATGTCCCACATCGGTTATATTCATGATCTGTTTAACTTTATAACCTTTGTATTCTAAGTAGCGTCTGACTAGATCAGCCATCAAATAAGTAGATAAGTTGCCAATATGGACAAAATCATAAACAGTAGGTCCACAATTATACATGGTAACTTGAGACGGGTTTAAGGGTTCAAATAATTCTTTTTTGTGGGAATAAGTATTATATAATTTTAGGGGCATAAGTTGGATTGTTATATTGTTCTAAAATGTTCTAGATGTTTTAATTGAATGTATATAGTTTGGCATTTTTTTAGCGTTTTTACAATATATATTATTTACTAAATTTAAAAATTTTGCTTAAATAAAAGAAATAATTAATTTATGAGAAAAATTTTTAAATTTATTTTAATTGGCATAATATTTTTGGCTGTTAGTATTTATGGTTTTTTAAAATTTAGTTCCCATAACAAAGTTCAATCTGTTGAAGAGGTTCAGAAAAACGAACAGATAGTTGAAGAAAAAAAAGACATAGAAACAACTCTAGCAGCTGGCGGGGATGTAATGTTGTCACGTTATGTGGGAACTAAAATAAGAAAGTCTGGAGATATGGCCCTGCCTTTTAGAAAAATATCTAATATATTTTCTGAAGCAGACATTGCTTTTATTAATCTAGAATCTCCTTTTTATAACCAGGGAGAATATGTAACCGATGGCATGGTTTTTAAATCAGAACCAGAAACTATAGAAGGACTTAATTTGGCTGGTATAGATATAGTATCGATGGCTAATAATCATGCTAAAAATAGGGGCAGTAATGGGTTATTGTACTCTTTTGATCTTTTAAATAAAAACAATATAGAATATGCGGGAGCTGGTAGAAATTTTAATGAAGCACATCAAGAGAAGATTATTGAAAAAGAAGAAATAAAATTTGCATTTTTAGCTTATACTTATAGTGATGGAGCTAATTTTAAGTCTAGTGTAACTTCTAATGATCCAGATGTTGCTTTTATGAATATTTTAGAAATGAAGAAGGATGTTGAAAGAGCTAGAAAAACAGCTGATGTTATTATTGTTTCTATGCATGCTGGAGCTGAATATCAAAATTACCCTAATGTAGAGCAGAAAGAATTTGCCAGAGAAGCGATAGATGCTGGAGCAAATTTAGTTTTAGGGCATCATCCTCATGTGGTTCAAACTACTGAAAAATATAATAATGGATTTATAATTTATAGCTTAGGAAATTTAGTATTTGATCAGATGTGGTCGCAAGAAACTCAGGAGGGAGTAATTGCTAGCTGTAAATTTGTCAATAAAAATTTAAAACAAATTAATTTTATACCTATAAAAATAGAAAACTATAATCAACCAAGGAAAGCTACAGACATTGAGGCAAAAGGAATTTTAAAAAGAATGAATTTAGAAGAATCAACAATTGATTTATAGACTAAAAAATGATATAATTATAAGGAATATTAAAATCAATAAAACATAATATAAATGCCCCAGCCAATATTTAAAAAAGAAGAAGCTAGTCTAAATAATGAAGTAACAAAGAATCAATTAACAACTGAAGAAGAAGTAAGAATATTAAAAGAAGAACTTGCCAGGAAAGAAAAAGAATTAGAATCACTTAAAAAAGAGCCACTAGAAAAAAATCAAGTTTTAGAGAAAAAGACAAAAGAAAAAGAAATTAATCAAGAGAAAGAAAAAATAAGGATAAATCCCGAGAGCCCTAATAAGGTAAAATTGTCACAGAAAATTATTAAACCAGTTAAAATTAAAAAGAGTGATAATAGTGATTTAGATGCAGATTTAAAAGCAATTATGTCTATGGATAAGCCTAAAAAAGTGAAAACCTTAGTTTATTTGGCTTTTAAAAAAGGCGTAAATTATGCTGCTAGTATTGCCGATCAGTTAAATGACCCCTATCTTTTAGATGAATTCCACGATACTTTGGTGGATAATTTGTATGATTTATTAAAAAAGAAAAAGAAAATTTAAAATTTAAAAATGGAAATAGATTACGAAGTATTTAAAATAATTTCGCAAATTATTATTATTAGTTTTATCGCTAGTTTATTTTTGTCAGCTTTATTTAGATATTTGAGAATTCGTAATATGGTACCAAGATCTCTATCCATGATAACTTTATCTATTTCGGTACCCAGAGAGGTTAAACCAATTACTGAAGAAGCCAAAAAAGAAGAAAAAGATATAATTTCAGTAGCTGAGCAAATGTACTCTAATTTATATGCCATTAAGAAAGGAGGATTGGCTTCTCTTTTGTATGGTCCCGATTTTATTTCTATTGAGACTGTTTCTAGAGACGGTTCTATTTATTTTTATGTATCTGTACCTAGAAAATATGCTAATTACATAGAGAAAATTATTCATTCCCAGTACCCAAAAGCATTAATAAAAGAGTCAGGTGACTATAATATGTTTAAGCCTGGTTATTTTGTTAAAGGGGCATATGTGAAAATGGCTAAAAAAAATTATTTTCCTATAAAAACTTATCAAAAGATGGAAGCTGATCCTATGGATGCTATTACTAACTCATTATCTAAATTATCAGAGGATGAAGGAGCAGCTATCCAGATAATTATTCGGCCGGCTTCTAAAAAATGGATGTTGAAGGGCAGAAAAATTGCTAAAGAAATGATACAGAAAGGAAAAACTTTGAATGAAGCTACTTCTCCATTTTTCGTAAAAATGTTTGCTAATAGTAAAACTCCTGATCCTCTCACATTTTTTTCCAAACCGCAAGAGCCAAGAAGCCAAGATACTCCTGATAGGATATCTCAAATGCAGGAAGAATTTGCTAAAATTTTAGAAGAAAAATCTAATAAACTAGGCTTTGAAACATGTATTAGAATAATTACCTCAGCCAAAACAGCCGAGCGGGCGGAAATGAATTTGGAAAATTTAAAAGGTGCTTTTACGCAATATACTATTCCCAGTTTAAATAATTTTATAATAAAAATACAAAGTAAGAGAAAAATGCATAAATTTATTGCTGGTTTTATTTTTAGATATTTTAAGGGAGGATTATTACCTTCCATGAAAAACATATTAAATACAGAAGAATTAACTAGCATTTTTCATTTGCCCACTAAATTTACGGAAACGCCAAACATAGATTGGCTATTGGCTAAGGATGCTCCGCCTCCGCCCAATTTACCCAAAGAAGGATTGTTATTAGGTAAAACTAATTATCGAGGAGATGAAAAAGAAGTTAGAATTTCTAATGATGATCGAAGGCGTCATATGTATATAATCGGGCAGACTGGTACTGGTAAATCTGTTTTTT
The DNA here is from genome assembly GCA_963746775.1 of uncultured bacterium. Classification (GTDB taxonomy): domain Bacteria; phylum Patescibacteriota; class JABMPQ01; order JABMPQ01; family CAVVCK01; genus CAVVCK01. The sequence goes on along the minus strand of CAVVCK010000001.1, from coordinate 127,822 downwards.
TACAGAATATGATTATTCAGGATATTAAAGACGGCAAAGGCTGTTGTGTAATTGATCCTCATGGAGATTTGGTAGATGGTGTCTTGCCACATATTCCAAAAGAACGGGCAGACGATATTGTTTTGTTTGAGCCTTTTGATACTGAGCGGCCAATGGGATTAAATATGTTAGAATTTAAAAGTCCTGAGCAAAAAGATTTTGCTGTACAGGAAATGATTAATATTTTTTACAAATTATTTCCTCCAGAAATGATAGGTCCTATGTTTGAACATAATATGAGAAATGTAATGTTAACTTTAATGTCTGATAAGGAGGAGCCTGGGACGATAGTGGAAATACCGCGTATGTTTTCAGATCAAGAATTTGCAGATAGTTGGGTTAAAAAACTGGATGATCCTGTAGTTCGCGCTTTTTGGGAGAAAGAAATGGCTAAGACTTCTGATTTTCATAAATCCGAAATGTTAGGTTATTTAATCTCTAAAGTAGGTAAATTTGTAGAGAACGAAATGATGAGGAATATCATGGGTCAGAATCACTCTGCTTTTGATCTAAGAGATATCATGGATAATGAAAAAGTTTTATTAGTTAACTTATCCAAAGGTAGGACGGGAGAAGTTAACAGTGAATTATTAGGTTTAATTATTGTTTCTAAGATTCAAATGGCGGCTATGGGTAGAGCAGATATGCCAGAAGCTGATCGAAAAGATTTTTATTTGTACGTTGATGAGTTTCAGAATTTTGCCACTGATAGTTTTGCTTCTATCTTGGCTGAGGCCAGAAAATATAGGTTAAATTTAATTGTAGCTCATCAATATATAACGCAGCTAGAAGAAGAGATTAGAGATGCTGTTTTTGGTAACGTGGGTAGTTTCATTACTTTCAGAATTGGTGTAGAAGATGCTGAAGTGATTGCTAAGGAGTTTGATCCTATCTTTTCAGAGACAGATGTGATTAATATAGAAAGATTTCATGCCTATTTGAGGCTTATGACTAAATCACAAAAATCCACTCCTTTTACTATGGGAACTTATCCGCCTTATGAGGGTGGTAGTAAAGAGATTGCCGAAGCCATTAAACAGTTATCTCGTCTAAAATTTGGACGTGACAAGAAAATAGTTAATGCTGAGATAATGGAGCGAGCTCAATTAGGTACTCAGAACGTAAAAGTGAATGAAATTGAGCGAACTATGTAATTTATAAGTTAGTCTTGACTAATTTTTTAATTAATGTATTCTACTTAGACTTATTATAAATTAACTTAAAAATATAAATATTTGCGCATACTTATTAATGAGTAAAAATATTGCGCAACATATAAATTACATACAAAAAATAGGCTTTAGATGCCTATAATTAAAAATCATATTTTTTAAAATTTTTGTACGTAATAATAATATATAAAGAAATAAAAAAAATAAAAAATGACAAAAAAACAAAACATTGACATTGCACAAATTAAGAAAAAGCTTCAAAATGCAGAGTTTAATATTAAAGAAGCTCTCAAGATTCTTTCGGGTGAAGACGTAGATTTTGATTTAGATTTGAATGTAAATCAGGAGGATTTAAAAAGACAAGCCAGAAAACAAGAAATAATTGAAGAAGAGAAAATTATAGAGGGTGTATTTGACGGACAAAACATGATTGATCCTGATGAAAAGATGTATCCAGTACCGGCTAATTATGCTAGTAAGTCAAAGTTAATAGAAGGAGATGTATTAAAATTAACTATTTCTGAAGATGGTACTTTTATATTTAAACAAATAGGGCCTATTGAGAGAAATAAAATGATTGGCCAAGTAAAACAGATCAGTCAAGATGAATATGTCATAGAATCAGAAGATAAAACATATAAAATATTACTTGCTAGTGCCACCTATTTTAAATTAGAAGATGGTGATACTGTAACTATTGTAGTACCTAAGGAAAAAGAAAGTGCCTGGGCTGCTATCGAAAATGTTATAAAGAAAGCTGTATAGTTTTTATTAATAAAAAACAAAAACAAATGAAAAAGTTTTTTGAAAAGTATCCCATTATTTTGCAGATCTTAAAATTTGGAGTTACAGGTGTAATGAATACCGGGCTTGATTTTTTGGTTTTAAATAGTCTAATGTGGTTTACAAAGATTTATAGCGGCCGCTTAATCATATTTTTAAACATAATTAGTTTTAGTATAGCTGTTACTAATAGCTATTTATGGAATAAATATTGGACTTTTAAAGTAAAGAAAAAAGATAAAATACCCCAGGAATTTGCTAAGTTTATAACAGTTAGTATTATCGGTGCTATTATAAATAGCTCAATTTTATTTATTTTTACAACTTTCATAGATCCCCAATTTGGTTTATCAGAAGGTCTTTGGGCTAATATTGGGAAATTATTGGCAACAGGTATAGCTTTATTTTGGAATTTTCTTGGGTATAAGTTTTGGGCTTTGAAAATACAGAAACAAGATAACAAGATAACAAGATAACAAGATAACAAGATAATTTGCTTTATCAGTAAATTTATTGAGGAATAGATAATAATTAAAAAAGTAGCGCTAAAAATATTTAAGCGCTATTTTTATTTGTTTTTTTCTCTTCCAAAAAACTTAATATGTAATATAATTATTTAACGTAATATTAATTTATTAAACAATGTCTTATTTAGCTTTATATAGAAAATATAGACCTCAAAGTTTTACTGATATCATTGGGCAAGAGCATGTTGTTAAAACTCTACAAAATGCTTTAAAATCAGAAAAAGTGGCGCATGCTTATTTGTTTTGTGGACCAAGGGGAGTGGGCAAAACTACTATTGCGAGGCTGCTAGCTAAGGCCATTAATTGTGAGAAGTTGAAGCTAAACAAAGGAGTGGAAGCTTGTGATAAATGTGAATTTTGCCAAGAAATAAATGAGAACAAGGCAATTGATATTATAGAAATTGATGCTGCTTCTAATAGAGGTATCGATGAAATTAGAGAATTAAAAGAAAAAATTAAATTTACTCCTAATCATTTAAAATACAAAGTTTTCATCATTGATGAAGTGCATATGCTGACCATTGAAGCTTTTAATGCCTTATTAAAGACCCTAGAAGAACCACCTGCTCATGCAATTTTTATACTGGCTACAACAGAAGTGCATAAGATTCCGGCCACTATTTTATCTCGTTGTCAACGGTTTGATTTTAAAAAATTAACGCAAAAAGAAATAGTAAATCAATTAGTCGATATTGCTAATAAGGAAAAAGTAAAAATCGATGAAAGATCACTAAATCTTTTAGCTTCTAATGCTTCTGGTTCTAGTCGTGATGCTCTTAGTCTTCTAAATCAATTGGTTTCACTAGAGGATAGTAAAATTACCTTTGAGGAAACAAAATCAATATTAGGAATTCCTGATTTATCACAAGTATTGGATTTTATTGATTATTTAATTACAAAAGATGTTAAAAATGCCATTAAGTTGATAAGTGATATTTCGGATTCAGGTTATGATTTAAAACAGTTCTTTAAAAATTTATTGGAATATTTTAGAAAGTTATTATTAGCTAAAGTAGATAAAAGTTTAATCTCCACCGAGGGAATTGATTTAACCAAAGAACAGCTAGATAAGTTAGAAAAACAATCGGAAAAATTAACGCCTAGAGAATTAGTTACTTATATTGGCAATTTTATAAGAACTAAAAAAGAAATTGATGATAATATTATTCCCCAGTTACCTCTTGAAATAGCAACTATTGAATCTATAGGAGCAAATAATCAAGAATCAAACTATCAACCTGTTGAGAATAATATTCACAACATTAAAAAAAATAATTCAATTTCTAATAATAATAAAACAGAAGATTTTAAAAACAAAAAAACTGTAAAATATAGCCAGAAAGAAAATAAATCTAAGAAAGAAACAAATAATGTTAAATTATTAGATCCTAAGATGATCTCTAATATTAGAAATGACTGGTCAATTTTTATCGAAGGGGTTAGTAAAAAGAATTATACCCTAGGGTCATTTTTAAAAGTATGTGATCCGCTAGATATTCAGGAAGGTAAGATTGTTTTAGTTTGTAAATATAGTTTTCATAAAGAGAAATTAAGAGATTTTAAGAATAAACAGATTATGGAAGATGAGGCTCAAAAATTATTTAAAGCTAAGGTTTTATTTGATCTGATCTTATATAAAGATTTAAGTGATGATTTAAGAACTAAGATTGATAATAATAAGTCAGAAAAAACAAAATTAGCGACTCCTGATTTAGCTAAACAAGCTTTGAATGTTTTTGGAGGCAGTACTATTTAATTTAGGTAAAAATACCAATAATTTTATAAAAAAGGCTTACTAGACAAAAGGCCTTTTTTTTGTTATATTTTATTAAAGTTAATAATGTGAATTACTAAATTTCTTATTCTTATTAATATAAAAAAATGAACGAAATTCAGGATATTGTTTTGGTACAAAATGTAGTTAAAGTATTATTTTTATCAGCCCTAGCTTTCATATTTGCTATTTTATGGACGCCTCTTTTGACTCATTTTATGTATAAATATAAATTGGGTAAAAGTATTAGATCCGAAGGTGCGCCAGTTTACACAAAGATGCATAAGGGTAAGGAAGGAACGCCGACAATGGGTGGTGTTCTAGTTTGGGTTACTACCTTAATTCTAGCTGTGCTTATATTCACATTACATAAATTTTCTAATTTTTGGCTTTTTGATTATTTTAATTTTTTGACTAGAGGTGAAACTTGGTTGCCGTTGGCTGCTCTCATAGCGACAGCCATAGTTGGTTTAATTGATGATTTAATGAATGTTTTTAAAATTGGTCCTTCTGGTGGGGGTCTAAGAATGGTACCAAAGCTAATTCTATATATATTAATAGCACTATTAGGAGCTTTGTGGTTTTATTACAAATTAGGTTGGGATGTAATACATGTTCCAGCGATGGGTGATTTTAGTATTTCTTTCTGGTATATACCTTTATTTATTTTAGTGATTGTAGCTACTTCTTTTTCTATGAATGAGGCAGACGGCTTAGATGGTTTGGCGGGGGGTATTGTTTTAATTTGTTTTGGTGCTTTTGCAGTAATTGCTTTTGTACAAGGTAAAATAGAATTAGCTTCTTTTTGCGGAGTGATAGCTGGATCTCTGCTCGCATTTTTATGGTTTAATATATATCCTGCCAGATTCTTTATGGGTGATACAGGAGCAATGTCTCTAGGTACGACTTTAGGAGTTGTAGCTATGTTAACTAATTCTGTTTTAGTGCTGCCAATTATATCTTTTCCACTAGTATTAGAATCTGGTTCAGTTATTATACAAATAATTTCAAAAAAAGTTTTTGGCAAAAAAATATTTTTAAGTACGCCTATTCATCATCATTTTGAAGCTAGGGGATGGCCAGAAACAAAAGTAACTATGAGATTTTGGATCATTACTTTTATATCAGCAGCCGTTGGATTAGTAATAGGTTTAATTGGAAGAGGATAGAAAATTAATATCTAATTAATAATTTCTCCGCCCAAGGCAGATCTGCCGAAAGAGGCGGATAATTTCTAAAAAATGAGAAAAAAGAAAAAAATTGCTATTATAATGGGAGGGAAAAGTGCAGAACATGAAGTATCCTTATCATCAGGACAAGCTGTTTTAGACAATATAGACAAAAGCAAATACATAATTACACCTGTCAAAATTACAAGAACTGGGGTATGGAAAACTGATAAGACAAATAATACCATTGATACTTTAAAGAGAATCAAAAATGTTGATGTCGCTTTTATTATGATGCATGGTCCTTATAGCGAAGATGGTACTATTCAGGGTTTATTTGAGATGCTTGATATTACTTATACTGGTGCAGGGGTCTTATCATCAGCGCTATCTATGGATAAGCTCAAGACAAAAGAAATTATGCAGGCTAATGGGATTTTAATACCTGATTATTTAAGTTTTTCTAAAGAAGAATGGAAGGTAAATAAGCCGGAAATTGTTAAAAAAGTAAAAGATAAATTAAATTTTCCATGTGTAATAAAGCCACATGATTTAGGATCTAGTGTTGGTATAAGTATACCTAAGAATAACCAAGACTTTATTAAAGGTTTTGAGATTGCTTTAAAATATTCAAATTTGATTTTAGTTGAAAAATATATTAAAGGTCGGGAAATTCATTGTGGGGTATTAGGCAATTATGAATTAAAAGCTTTGCCTCTAGATGAAGTTTTACCTGCTAATGAATTTTATGATTACGAAGCAAAATATACAGCAGGAATGTCTAATCACCAAATGCCAGCTAATTTACCTAAGGTTTTAACAAACAAGATTAAAGATTTAGCCAAGAAAATTTATAAATTAGTTCTATGTGAAGGGATGGCCAGAGTTGATTTTTTTGTGGCAGGTGGTCAGATCTACTTTAATGAAATAAATACAATACCAGGTTTTACTGAAACCAGTATTTTTCCTAAAGAAGCAAAAGCAGCAGGAATTAGTTATAAAAAATTAATTGATGAAATTATAAATTTAGCCCAAAGCCGAAATAAAAAATAAAAAATGGTTTCTTTTAGAAAAAAATTAAAACTTAAATCAATTAGAGCTCAAAGAAGAAAGCTTATAAGAAGTACTTTTAGTCAGGTCCCAAAAAAGAAAAAATATCCTTCTGGATCTCTTAATATAAAGATATTACGCATAATTATAGCAGCTATTTTTCTGATTTTATTTTATTTTTTAACATATTATTCTTATTTTCAAATAAAAAGCATAGTGGTAGTTAATCATCAAATTATAAATGAAGAGAAAGTTAAAGAAATTGCTTGGCCTATTTTAAACAAAAGAAGATATTTTATTTTACCTGGTAAAAATATATTTGTTTTTGATAAACAATCCATAGAAAAATCTCTTGTGGAACAAATATCGGAAATTGATTCTGTTGAAGTTGTGCGAAAATTTCCTGATATTTTAAAAATAAAAGTAAATGAAGCTAAGCCAGCTGCCTTATGGAAAAGCAATAATGAATATTATTATCTAGATGAAAATGGTTTGGTTCGTGGAAAAGTTGATAATGTAGAAAAATTTACTGAAAATGGCATTTTTACTATAAATGATTCATTTAATAAGGAAGTCAAATTGAAGGAAAATGTAGTTTATGCCAAACATATTAATTTTATCAAAGCTCTATATGAAAAATTACCAGCCATAAAAATTAACATAAAAGAGGTAGCTTTGCCTAGTCCTTTGGCAGACGAAGTAGATGTGACAACAGAAAATGACTGGAAAATATTTTTTACGCTTGACAGGCAGATTGATCAGCAGATAACAAATTTACAATTAGTTTTTGAAAATGAAATTAGCCAGAATTTATCAGAAGAAGAGTTAGATTATGTTGACTTAAGAGTAGAGAGCTGGGTTTACTATCGGCGCAGAATGGCCAGTGATGAAAGCAGGGAAGATGCAGAGCAAAAAGAAGTCCAGACAGATTCTTTGATAGAAAATAATATACAACAAGACGATGAATAAAAAAATAAAAGAAGGATTATCAAATATTACTAAAAATAAATTTTGGAAAGATAAGGTTTGTATCTTTACTTTATTAACCAATGTGCTTTTTAATATAGTTATTTGGATTTTTTTAATTTTTAGATTAAAATCTTCTGAATTCCCTGTTCCCCTTCATTTTAATATATATTTTGGGATAGACGTAATAGATAGATGGTCGCAAGCTTTTGTCATTCCTAGTATTGGACTTCTAGTTATTTTAATAAATTTAGTTTTGTCATATTTGATTTTTTCAAAGGAAAAATTTATTGCCCAATTTTTATTATTTAGCAGTCTCTTTATTCAGTGTCTTCTTTTTTTAGCTGGAATAGGTGTGGTAGTCATAAGATAAATAAATGAATGCATCTCAGTTGAAAAATAAAAAAGAAAAAGGAATATATCGTCTTTTTGAAATGCTGCCTGGAGCTCTCTCTTGGATTACTATTATAGGCAGTATTGTTTTGTCTTTTATTAGACCAACTTGGGTAGCTATTTTTATAATTTGTTTCGATGTTTATTGGTTAATTAAGGTGGGTTATCTGGCCTTTTATTTATTAAGTGCGTATCGAAGATTAAAAGATAATTTATCAGTAAATTGGTTAAAATTATGCCAGGAAAAATTTAGTGAAAGGTGGGCTAATATTTATCATTTAGTTATTATACCAACTTATAAGGAAAATTTTGAAGTTCTAAAGCCTTCTTTTAAAGCTTTGGCTGAATCGAATTATCCAAAAGAAAAAATAATAGTTGTTTTCGCTTATGAAGAAAGAGATGGCATTGAAGGTAAAAAAAATGCTGAAAAAATTAAAAATTTATATGGCCAGGATTTTAATTATTTTTTAATAACCAAACACCCTAAAGATATTGAAGGTGAAGTGGCTGGCAAGGGATCTAATGAGGCTTGGGCAGCTAGAGCTGCTCAAGAAATAATTGATCAAAAAAATATACCATATGAAAATGTGATTTTATCTACTCTAGATTCTGATACATGCGTTCATAAAGAATTTTTTGGCTGCCTAACTTATAAATTCTTAGAAAATCCCAATCCGCATAATTCTAGCTATCAACCTGTTCCGATGTTTTTTAATAATTTTTGGCAGTCACCCTTGTTAATGAGATTAATTGGTTTAAATACTACTTTTTGGAATATGATGGAGCAAAGTAGGCCTGAGAAACTGTATACTTTTTCTAGCCACAGTATGAGCTTTAAAACTTTAGTTGAAATTGGATTTTGGGAAAAGGATGTAGTATCAGAGGATTCGAGGATATTTTGGCAATGTTTTTTGCATTTTAATGGTGATTATAAGACCACTCCTTTAATGATACCTGTCTATATGGACGTAGTATTGGCTGATACGTATTGGAAGAGTATAAAAAATCAGTACAAGCAACAAAGAAGGTGGGCTTATGGAGCGGAGAATGTACCTTATGTTTTATTTAATTTTATGAAAAATAAATATATACCAAAATTCAAAAAATTTATTCATTCTTTTTGGCTTATTGAGGGTTTTCATTCCTGGGGGACAAATGCTATAATTATATTTATGCTAGGTTGGCTTCCTCTGATTCTAGGTGGTGAAAAATTTACTCAAACGTTGCTTGCTCAGAATCTTCCTTATATTACGCAAATATTAATGACCTTAGCGATGGTAGGTATGGTAGTGTCCGCTACAGTGAGTTTTTTGATTATTAATATCCAGCAGGAAAAAAATAAAAAAATAAAAAAAAGAAGATTACTTTCATTGCTAGTACAATGGATTTTTTTGCCTATATCAACAATTTTTCTTGGGTCTTTTCCAGCTCTAGATTCTCAGACAAGATTGATGTTTGGTAAATATATGGGATTTTGGGTAACTGAAAAAATAAGAAAATAAATTATAAATAAAAATGACAGAATTACTATTTTGGTTTGGAGTATTTGTTCTAAGTTTGGTGATATTAGTTAAAGCAGCTGATTATTTTACTAATTATAGTGAAAAGCTAGGTTTAGCCCTAAGAATTCCACCATTTATTGTGGGAATCATTATTGTGTCAATTGGCACTTCCTTGCCAGAGCTAGTATCATCTATTATTGCAGCCTATAATGGTACAACAGATATTGTAGCAGCTAATGTAATTGGCTCAAATATTTTTAATATTTTAGTTATTGTGGGTATTGCTTCAATCATAACTAAAAAAATAGTACTGGAGCGGGATTTAATAAATATTGATCTTCCCTTGCTTGCTTCTTTTTCTGCTCTATTAATAGTTACTTGTGTTTATTGGGGAGAATTTGCTTTTATTGAAGGAGTAATTTGTATTATTGGTTTTGCTGTTTATATTCATTATTCAGTTGTTTCTAGAGAAAGAGAAATAGATAAATTATCTAAAAAAGAAAAACTAGATTTTTGGACTATTCTTGGGATTATTATAAGTGGGGCGTTTGTTTTTGTAGGAGCTTATTTTACAGTCAAAGGAGTTGTTAATATTTCTAAAATAACCAATATTGGCACCTCGGTTATATCATTAACTGCTGTAGCTTTGGGTACTTCTTTGCCAGAACTAGCAGTGTCAGTTAGAGCGGCTATGAGACAAAAATTTGAAATAGCACTTGGTAATGTTATTGGTTCTAATATTTTTAATGGAACATTAGTTATTGGTGCAGCTGCCTTAATTTCTCCCTTAAAAATATCAGCTGAAACACTAACTATTGGTATACCTTTCTTAATTATAGCTACGCTTTTAATGATTTTTACAGGTATATCTCGCAGGATACATAATTGGGAAGGATCAATATTTATATTAATATATATAATATTTATCGGAAAAATGTTTAATTTATTTTAAATAATTTATGCTGGATTTAGTTATTAAAAATGGCACAATTATTGATGGGACTGGACAAGAAAAGTTTAAGGCTAATATTGGTCTTAAAAAAGATAAAATAAAAGTTATCAGTAAATCTAATTTAAGAGGAAGTGTTATTATTGATGCTAGAAATTTATATATAACTCCTGGTTTTGTTGATATTCTAAATCATACGGATGGTTATTTAACTTTATTTAATAATCCAAGAGTAGCTAGCATGATAAATCAGGGCGTAACAACTATGATTTGTGGAAATTGTGGTACATCTTTAGCACCGCTAGCATCAAAAAATACTCTAGAAAAAATATTTAAAAATCCTTTTACCAAAAGAAATATTTTACTAGCTCCTTCCCAAGGAGAAAGCATATTAAAAAATGCCAGAAGATGGACTAATACTACTGGTGTTAATGTAACTTGGGTTACTTTTGAGGAATATTTAAATGAAATTGATAAAAAAGGGATAGCCTGTAATTTTGCTACTTTAGTTGGATATAATACATGTAGAAGGGTAATTACTCATGATGAAGTAAGAGATATTAGTTATGATGAGATGAAGCTATTAAAGAAAATGTTGGAAGATAGTTTATCAAGTGGAGCGTTGGGAATTTCGATTGGCTTAGGCTATGCTCATGCTAATTTTATAAAAACTAATGAAATACATAGATTATTTTCTATATTAAGAAGTGATAGGAAAATATGCTCTATGCATTTGCGAGACGAAGGGGAGGAATTAGAGAAATCATTGCAAGAAGCATTCAATATAGCTTCAAAAAATGATATATCAGTACAAATTTCTCATTTAAAAATCCCAGCTAATAACAATAATATTGATAAAATTTTGAATAGCATTAATAAAGAGAAAGAAAAGGGTGTGAATGTAAATTTTGATTTTTATCCTTATCAAAGAGCCTGGACGGCACTTTATGCTTATTTACCCAAGTGGGTTATTCAAGGTGGGAAAGAAGAAATGATAAAAAGACTAAAAGATAAAAATGGTTTTCAGCAGATTGTTAGTGACTTAAGAAAGTCAGCTTATGATTTTAAAAATTTTATAATAACCTATTCAGATTATAATAAAACACTAATTGGTAAGAAAATTGGTAATATTGCTTTAAATGAAGGCAGGAATGTTGAAGAAATAGTAATAGAATTACTTGTAGCTAATAAAGGCAATATAAATTGTTTTTCTGATGAAAATTTTATAAAGCTTGAGAATTTAGAAAAACAGATAAAGAATGAGCACAGTATTGTTTGTTCTGATGGAGCAGCTTACAGCCTAGACAACAAAGAACAGGAGCAGCTAATACATCCCAGGTGTTTTGGTGCTTTCCCTAAATTTCTGAAAGATTTTGTGGTGGATAAAAAAATAATTAATTGGGAAGGGGCTATTAGAAAAATAACTTATTTACCGGCTCAGAAAGTTGGTTTATCTAGACGAGGATTAATTGAAAAGAATTATTTTGCTGATTTGGTAATAATTGATCCTAAAAAAATTGAGGGTAGGGCTGATTATGATAATCCCTATAGATATCCGAAAGGAATTGATTCAGTTATAGTAAATGGTATGATTGCAGTTAGAGATGGGATACAGAGTGATAATTTGTATGGTAGGGTGTTAAAAGACTAGCTTTATATGATATATCCAGATAAAATTAGCAAATTTGAGGAAGTTTTATTTAAAGCAATTATCATTGATCGGTTAGCTTTTAGGGAATATTTTGAAAGTAATTTTAAAAGTAGAGAATTTAAAGAATTTTTAATTAAATCAGGTTTAGAAGGTAAAAAAATAATTTTTCAAGAACAGAAACATACTGACAATATTAAATTAGTAGATAATAAATATCTAACAAAAAATATAAATATTGTTTTAAATAATGATGCCATGATTTCTGCTGAAAAGAATTTATATCTGGGTGTTTATACGGCGGATTGTGTTCCTGTAACATTCTATGATCCTAAGAGTAAAGCTATGGGTATTGTACATTCTGGTTGGAAGGGAACTTTAGAATTAATTGCTCAAAAAACTGCCAAAATGATGAATAAATCATTTAAAGTTTGTTATTCTGATTTAAAATGTTATTTGGGCCCATCTATTCAGGATTGTTGTTATGAGGTTAGCAAGGTAAGAGATAATCGAGTGAAGGATTTTGTAAATCGATTTGGAAATAGCGTAATACGACAAGGTAATAAAAAAATTTACCTTAATTTACAGGAAGCAATTCAAATACAATTAGAACAATTAGGAATTTTAGAAAAAAATATAGAAATTTCCAATCTTTGTACTGGCTGTGATAATAAGTTAGGGTTACCATCGAATTATAGAGAGAGGAAAAATTACAAAAAGTTAATTTTATCAATAATTGGGATAAAAAAATAATATGTCTAATTTTTTAGAAAATTTAAAAGAAAAAAATATACATGTCATTGGTATTTCCGGTGATGAAGGATCAGCTATAGTCAGATTTCTAGCATCGCAAGGCTTCAAAAATATTATCGGACATGATTTTTGTAAAAAAGAAGAATTTAAAAAGAATTTTTATGCTTTTCATGATGCTTTGGATGAGCAAGAAAAAGAAAAAATGTTTTTAGAAATTGATAATTTAGGCATAAAGATTAATTTTAAAGATGAATATTTAAAAGATATTGATCAGGCTGAGATGATTTTTGTACCTCAATCATGGTTTAGATATGATTTTAATGAGCCGCTTTTGGAACTGCAAAAGAAAATAGAATTTTGCAACATAACTAAGCTTTATTTTAATTTATGTGAAGCACCCATTATTGCTGTAACAGGAACATCTGGTAAATCAACCACAACTAGACTTATATATGAAATTTTTAAAAAAGACAGGGAAGATAAATCGGGAAAAGTTTATTTTTCTGGAAATGATAGAGAAAATGTGCAAATTTTAGACAAAATTCTTGATATTAAAAAGGAGGATCTGCTTATTTTAGAAGTAAGTAATAGACAGTTAAAAATAGATTTAGGTAAAAGTCCTCATATTGGTGTAATAACTAATATTTCCCATAATCACTTGGATGACCATGATGATTTTATTGATTATGTAGAAATAAAAAAGAGTTTGTTAGAACATCAGCAAGAAGATGATATTGCTATATTAAATTATAACACCAAAGAATTACAAAGTATTTCAACAGCATCTAAATTATATTACTTTAGTGTTAAGAAAAAAATAAATGAAGGTAGTTTTTTAAAAAATGATGATTTGATTATTTCCAAAGATAATAGTGAGTATAAAATTTGTTCAAGGTTTGATTTGAATATTCCAGGAATTCATAATATAGAAAATGTTCTAGCAGCATCGTTGGCAGCTTTTATGGGAGGTGTTAATACAAAAATAATCAGAGAAACAGTCACATCTTTTAGAGGGCTAAAGTCTAGAATTGAATTAATTAGGGAATTAAAAGGTGTAAAATATTATAACGACTCAACAGCTTGTAATCCTGATGGTTTAAGGATGGCTATAAAATCGTTTAATTACCCCATAATTTTGATTGCAGGTGGAACGAGGAAGAAAGAGATACCCGATGAAATGGAGAAAATGGCTGAAGATATTGTTAATAATAAAGTTAAGCTATTATTATTAATTGGAGAAAAAGCGAGAGTTATTAAAGATAAAGTAGAGGAAAAAATGTTAGCTGGAGATAGTAAGGAACCATTTATTAAAATATGTTCAACGCTAGATGAGGCAGTTAAGTCATCTCATAAGGCTGCTAAATCAGGTGATGTTGTGATTATGTCCCCTGGATGTGAAAGCTTTGATATGTTTAAAGATTACAGAGATAGAGCTACTCAATTTACAAATTTAGTTCAAAATTTACCAAAATAATGACTAGAATTTCACGTTTTAGAAAAATGAATAAAAAACCAGACTACACTTTAGTCATCACTATTTTAGCCTTAGTTATTATAGGATTAGTGGTTATGTCTTCAGCGAGTGCAGTACAATCTTATGACAGATTTGGCAGTAATTATTATTTTTTTACACATCAGTTAATTAATGGGGCATTATTTGGAATGATAGCTTTTTTTATTACTTCCCAAATAAATTATCATTATTGGAAGAAGCTGGCAGCGGTAATGTTAGTTTTAACTATTGTTTTATTAGTTGTTGTTTTTATACCGGGGCTGGGACTAGAGCATGGTGGAGCTAGGCGTTGGATTAATATAGGTTCTTTTACTTTTCAACCGACAGAATTAGCTAAGCTTACTTTTTTACTATATTTAGCTACCTGGCTTGATAAAAAACAAAAAGGTATAAAAGATTGGAAATTTGGTTTTATTCCTTTTGTATCTATTTTGGGTGTAATCAGTTTACTAATAATATTGCAGCCTGATATTGGTACTATGAGTGTTATTATTGTAACAGCTATTTCTATTTATTTCGTGGCGGGTGCGAAATTTTCTCATTTAGCACTGCTCGGAGCAGGCGGTGTGGCTTCATTTTTAATGCTTATTAAATTGGCACCTTATAGAATGGCACGTTTAACCGTATTTTTAAATCCAGAAATAGATCCTCAGGGTATCGGTTATCAAATTAATCAGGCACTCTTGGCCATAGGTTCAGGAGGGTTATTCGGGCGGGGATTGGGTAAGAGTATTCAAAAATATAATTATTTGCCAGAAGCCTCAGGCGATTCTATTTTTGCTGTTATTGCTGAAGAACTAGGTTTTATTAGGATACTATTGTTGATTGCTTTATTTATGATTTTAACTATTAAAGGATATAATGTAGCTAAAAAGGCTCCAGATTTTTATGGAAAATTAATTGCGACAGGAATTACTAGCTGGATATGTTTTCAAGCATTTTTGAATATGGCAGCAATTTCTGGGATAATGCCCCTGACTGGCATCCCTCTTCCTTTTATAAGTTATGGTGGATCAGCTTTACTATTTTCTTTGGCTTCGATGGGTATTTTAGTCAATATTTCTAAACATGTGACTGAAAAATAATATGAAAATATTACTTACTGGCGGTGGAACAGGCGGACATGCAACTCCTATCATAGCTCTTACATCGAAAATTAGGAGTTATTTTAAAAATGAAGAAAAAAGAAAGATAGAATTTTTATGGGTTGGTTCTAGTAATGGGATAGAGAAAGAGATTGCCTGTAAAAATAATATAAAATATGCAGAAATATCAACGGGCAAGTTTCGCAGGTATTGGTCTTTTCAAAATGTTATAGATTTTTTTAAAATAATTACCGGTTTTTTCCAATCTATTTTAATAATTAGAAAATTTAAACCTGATATTTTGTTTAGCAAAGGAGGATATGTTGGTGTACCTCCTGTTTTAGCTGCTTATTTTTTTAAAATACCAAGCTTAATTCATGAATCAAACATATCATTGGGTTTAGCTAATAAAATATTATTACCTTTTGTTTCAAAAATAGCTCTTACATTTGAAGAAACTAAAAATCAAATAAAAAATAAATATAAAAACAAAGTTATTATAACTGGTAATCCTATTAGAGAGGATATTTTAGGAGGAAATAGGGAAGAAGGTTTGAGAGAATTAGGTTTTAAATCTAATAAACCTACCATTCTAATATTAGGAGGATCGCAAGGGGCAATTAGAATCAATGAAGTTATTATTAAATCTCTGCCTCATCTTTTAGACAAATATCAAATTGTGCATTTATGCGGGGATAATAATTATAGAGCTTGCGGAAGTTTGCTTACTATTACTAAATTAAAAGAAGGATATGATGAAAATTATAAATTATATCCAAGTGTGTATGGTAGCAAATTAGCCGATATCTTTGCTTGTAGTGATTTAGTAATATCTCGTGGTGGACTTAATACTTTATTTGAATTAGCACTATTGTCTAAGCCTTCTATTATTATTCCTTATCCATATGCTGCGGCTAATCATCAAGAAAAGAATGCTGAGAGAATAGCCAAAGAGGGAGCGATAGAACTTATAAAAGAAAGCAACTTAAATTCAGAGATGTTAATTAAGAAAATAGATACTTTAATGAATGATAGTATAAGATTGGAAGGATTGAGACAAAAAATTCATCAATTCGGACAGAAAGTAAATAAGAATGCCAGCCAAAAAATAATTAAAGAATTGCTGGATTTAAAGAAAGAAGGAGAAAATATTAAAGATATTGTTAATGATTATACTTTGGATAGCAGGTTAGTTAATATGGATTTGGGAAAAATAAAAAAAGTATATTTTATTGGAATAGGTGGGATTGGAGTATCAGCTGTGGCCTATATATTATTGGAACAGGGCAAGGAAGTATCTGGTTCTGATTTATCTGCCTCGGATGTAACTCGAGATTTGGAAAATAGGGGCGTAAAAGTTAATATCGGTGAGCATAGGGAGGAGAATATATCAAAAGACTTTGATTTGGTTGTGTATAGTAATGCAGCTACAAGTGATAATGTAGAATTAGTTAAAGCTCGTAAGTTTAATATTCCTACTATGTCTTATCCGGAACTTTTAGGGGCTTTAACGCGAGATAAGTTTACTATATGCATTGCTGGAACTCATGGGAAAACGACTATAACAGCGCTAATTTCTATTTTAATGGAAAAGGGTGATCTTGATCCTACTTGTGTTATAGGATCTAGGCTGAAAGAATTTAAGGGTAATGCTAGATTAGGTAAATCAAAGTATTTTGTCTTGGAAGCTGATGAATATAAGGCGGCTTTCTTAAACTATAGTCCTAATATTTTAATTTTAAATAATATAGAGTTTGAACATCCTGATTTCTATAAAGATTTAGAGGACGTAAAGAATAAATTTAGGCAATTCATACAAAGATTACCTAAAGATGGGCTATTAATAGCTAATTTTGATGATCAGAATGTCATGGAATTAGCAAAATATTCACCTTGTAGAGTTATAACATATGGTATTAAAGATAAGGCTGATTTCAATGTATTTAATATAAAGCAAGAAGGAACAAAATTGTTATACAGTTTAAAGTTTAGAGAACAAGAAATTAGTACTATAAAGTTGAATTTGATTGGAGTACATAATATTTATAATACTTTGGCTGTTATTATTTTAGGAAAAGTATTGAAATTGCCCTTAGAGAAAATAAAAGGAGTAGTAGAGAACTACAATGGAGCTTGGCGTCGGTTCGAATTAAAAGGTGAACAAAATGGTATTACTATTATAGATGACTATGCTCATCATCCTACGGAGATTAAAGCAACCTTGGCTGGAGCGCGTTTAAAATATCCTAAGAAACGCATTATTGCTGTCTTTCAGCCTCATCACGAGGATAGATTTAGGGCATTATTTGATGATTTTGTAGGTAGTTTTGGGAGTGCAAACCTAGTTTTAGTGGGTGATGTTTATCATGTGGCGGGAAGAGAAGTTGAAAGTCAAAATTCAGAAGTCAAAATGAAGAGTAAAAATTCAAAATTAATATGTGAAAAAATTGGTGAGAAAGCAATATATACAGGTAAATTAGATAATACTTTGGATTGGCTAGTTGAGAATGTAAAAGAAAATGATTTGGTTATAACTTTGGGAGCTGGGGATGTGACTAGGATTGGGGATGATTTGATGAGGGAATTAAAAAAATAGTATTCTACGTATTAAAAAGTACTAACGAAAGCTTAAGAAAGTTAGTAATAAAAGTATTAATTTTCTTTAGTCAGTAATCATTTACAGATAAGCTTTCGTTAGAGCTCTTTTCTTTTGATAAATCCTTTGATTTTTGCTAAAATTTAATTGAAAAGCTTAATAATTAACATAAAATATATGAAAATATCGTTCTATACTAAATCAGTAGATTTAAATGATAAAATAAAAGATTATGCTCGGGAAAAAATAGGTAAAATAGAAAAATATTTAGATAACGTTGGAGAAGTTAAAATAGAGTTACAGGAAGATAAAAGTATGAACTCTGGACCAAAATTTTGGTGTGAGGTAATGGTGGATTTGCCTAAGGGGAAATTAATGGCTCATAAGAAAGGTGAAAGTTTAGAACAAGCTATAGACATGATTATGCCAAGGTTGAAAAAGCAGATTGAAAAATATAAGGGGAAATATAAGAACAGGAAAAGTGTGAAGGGAGTTAGAGAATTACAGAAATAATAAATTAAACATCAAAATATCTCTATAAAAAGAGATATTTTTATTTGACCGAAAGGCATAATTTTGTGAGAATAGAGAAAATGGAAAGATAATAATAATTTAAAAAATAAAATTATGAAAAAAAAGATCACTCTC
Organism: uncultured bacterium; assembly: GCA_963746775.1. Taxonomy (GTDB): domain Bacteria; phylum Patescibacteriota; class JABMPQ01; order JABMPQ01; family CAVVCK01; genus CAVVCK01. The sequence continues at coordinate 109,255 of CAVVCK010000001.1, read as the reverse complement.
CTGGCAATTTTCATCTTAGCCTTTGTGCTTATAGGCGGAGGCTGCCAAAAAAAAGAATCCGATTCTAACCAACCTGTAGAAAATCAGGTTCAAGAACAAGAACAAAAAAATACTGATTCTGGAGATGAAACTACTTCTGATGAGCCCGTAACAGATAACACTGATTCTGCTGAGGTTACAGAAGAACCTGCTTTTATTGATATTGAAGCGGATAGGGAAGAAGGTGAAAGAATAAGAGAACAGCAAAAAAACTGTCAACAATACAGCTGGTCTGCTATGAAAGAAGGACCTTATCGTGATAAAATTTCCTATGCTCTGAGTTCTGATTTAATAAATTGGACAGACTCTGAACAAGTATTAGCTGAACATGCTTCAGTGCCAGGAGCAATTATAAAAGATGATACTATCTATGTTTATTATGTTGATGTCAGCCAAGAATGCTATCCGGAAAAGTTAGATATAATTATGTCCAGCGACGATGGCCAATCATGGAGCAGTCCAGTGACTGTTTATATAAAAGGCTTAGGAACAAAAGTAGCTGTTGATCCATCTCCATATTTATTAGAGGATGGCCGGATAAGGCTATATTATTTTGATATTAATGGAGATAAAAATCCCAAAGCAAATTTCAAGATATATTCAGCGGTATCAGAAGATGGTATGAATTTTATAGAAGAAGAGGGAGTAAGATTTTCTAATCCAGGGACGCTTGATCCTGACGTTATTAAAGTTGGTGATGCTTGGAAATTATATACTGGCAGCGTTGAAAATAGCTCAACTGTTTTAGCAACATCTAGTGATGGTTTGAATTTTACTTATGAAGGCGTAGCCTTTTCCGGTGGAGCAGTGCCTGATGTTTTTTATAAAGATGGAACTTATTATTTATATACGGCCGGTATTGATATAGCTACTTCAAAAGATGGTGTTAATTTTACCAAAACTGACGGTCATTTTCAATCCAAGATAGGGGTAATAACAGCTGATCCTTCGGTAGTAGAATTATCCAATGGGACTTATTTGATGATGTATAAAGCGAATGAGGGGAGAAATTAATAATTACAAGAAAAATTAGGAAAACTAATGTTTGTAAATTTTACGAGAGACAAACAATTGGCCTTATTATAATTTGACTTCATGACTCAGGCGCAAGCCCTAAAAATTCTCAAATCAGGTCATAATGTTTTTTTAACTGGTTCAGCTGGAACTGGTAAGACTTTTTTGTTGAATAAATTTATAAAATATTTAGAAAAAAAAGAAATAAAAGTTGGCGTGACTGCTTCTACCGGAATTGCGGCTACTCACCTTGGCGGTCGGACAATTCATTCTTGGGTAGGGATGGGTATTGAAAATTATATGGATGATAAGGCAGTGAGGAAGTTAATTAAAAATTATGAGTTAAGAGAAAGAATAAAAGAGACAAGCGTTTTGATTATTGATGAGATATCGATGATAGATGCCGATCGGCTTAATTTAATAAATAAAATTTGTAAGGCAGCTAAGGATCCTTTTCGAGCTTTTGGAGGAATGCAAATAGTGATGTGCGGAGATTTTTTTCAGCTTCCACCAATTGATAGGGAGAAAGTGGCGCAATTTGCTTATGATTCTTTTGCTTGGCAACATTCAGAGATAAAGATTTGTTATTTAGAAAAACAGTTTAGGCAAAATGATATAAAATTTACAGGTATTTTGAATAAAATTAGAAAAAATAAAGCAGGACAGGCAGAGCTTGAGTTACTTAAGACACGATTATATAAACCAGTAGATTGTTCTATTAAGCCAACTAAGCTCTACACTCACAATGTTGATGTCGAGGCTATTAATGATTATGAACTATCTTGCATTGATGAAGAAGAAAAAGTTTATCATATGATTGAGCATGGATCTCCGGATTTAGTTAAAGTTTTGAAAAAAAGTTGTTTGTCGCCAGAAGATTTAAAATTAAAAATTGGGGCGGTAGTAATGTTTATAAAAAATAACTTTGCAGATGGCTATGTTAATGGTACTTTAGGCAAGGTTATTGGTTTCGATGAAGAACATGATTATCCAGTTGTAAAAACTAAGAATGGAGCAGAAATTATTGCTGAACCTAGCAACTGGAGTATTGGAGAAGATGACGAGGTTATTGCTAGTATTAAACAAATACCTCTGCGATTAGCTTGGGCAATTACAGTTCACAAAAGTCAGGGTATGGGTCTAGAGGTAGCTGAAATTGATTTATCTAAATCGTTTGAGTGTGGCATGGGCTATGTAGCACTATCCAGAGTAAAAACTTTGGACGGTATTCGTTTAATAGGAATTAATCAATTATCTTTACAAGTAAATCCGCAGGTAGCTGAAAAAGATAGGGAATTTAGAATTTTATCGAAACGGTTGGAGGGTAAGAAGAAGAAAAGAGAAATATAACAAAATTGTGTCGTAGGGGATGTTCCCTACGACAATTATTTTAACCCCTTTTAATTTAATATTTATTGTACTAGAATAGAAAAAGACAAAAATCACGTATAATAGGTGGTATAGTTTTAATATTTAAAATAACATATGTCTTTATTTAACAAAATATTCGGTGATCCTAATGAAAAGGAATTAAAGCAATTATACCCTTTGGTTGATAAGGTGAATTCTTTTGAATCGGAAATTTCTAAGCTTAATGATGAAAAATTAAAGGATAAAACACGAGAATTTAGGGAAAGATTAGAAAAGGGTGAAAAGTTAGATGATATTATGCCAGAAGCATATGCCTGTGTACGAGAAGTATCCAAAAGAACTACAAAGATGCGCCATTACGATGTGCAAATATTAGGTGGTATAGTTTTGCATCAAGGTAGAATTTCGGAAATGAGAACCGGTGAGGGTAAAACTCTGGTGGCTACATTACCTCTATATTTAAACGCACTTTCTGGCAAGGGTTGTCATTTAGTAACAGTTAACGATTATCTATCCAGACGTGACGCTGCTTGGATGGGGCAAATATATCATGCTTTAGGATTAAGTGTAGGAACTATTCAACATGATACAGCTTTTTTGTATGATCCAGAATTTAAGTCAGCTGAACAAACTGATGAGGAGAGAGATAAGCTAGGAAATTTTAAAGTTTTTGATGATTTCCTAAGGCCAGTTACTCGCAAGGAAGCCTATCAAGCCGATATTACCTATGGAACAAATAATGAGTTCGGGTTTGATTATTTAAAAGATAATATGGTGGGCAATCTTGAACAAATGGTGCAAAGAGATTTGAGTTTTGCCATAATAGATGAAGTAGATAGTATTTTAATAGATGAAGCTAGGACGCCATTAATTATTTCAGCACCGGCAGAAGAATCAACTGATAAATATAGACAATTTGCTAGCTTAATTCCTCGTCTCAAAGAAAATATTGATTACAATGTGGATGAGAAAATGAAAGCAGCGACATTAACCGAGGAAGGTATTACTAAAATTGAGAATATTTTAAATGTTAAGAATATATACGAAGAAGGTGGAATTCAAACAGTGCATCATATTGAACAAGCTCTAAAAGCGCATACTTTATTTTTACGTGATCGTGATTATGTAGTCAAAGAGGGTGAGGTGATCATAGTTGATGAATTTACGGGAAGGTTGATGCCAGGCAGAAGATATTCAGAAGGCTTACATCAGGCGATAGAAGCTAAGGAAGGAGTGGAGGTAAAGCGAGAAAGCAGAACTATGGCTACTATTACTTTTCAAAACTATTTTAGAATGTATAAAAAATTAGCTGGTATGACAGGAACAGCAGCAACTTCCAGTGATGAGTTTCAAAATGTTTATGGATTAGATGTAGTAAAAATACCGACGAACAAACCAATGATTCGTGAGGATAAGAATGATAAGGTTTTTAAATCAGAATTAGGAAAATTCAAAGCTATTGCTCGCGAAGTAAAAGAGAGACACGAAAAAGGTCAGCCAGTATTAATAGGTACGGTTTCAATTGAAAAAAATGAAAGATTAAGCGAACTATTATCACGTGAAGGAATTGAACATAAATTGCTAAATGCCAAGAATCATGAAAAGGAAGCGGAAATATTAGCGCAAGCAGGATCTTTGGGTGCAGTAACTTGCGCTACGAATATGGCAGGGAGAGGTGTCGATATTATATTAGGAGGTAATCCGCCAGATTCAAAACAGGCAGAACAAATTAAAAATTTAGGTGGTCTTTGTGTGATTGGTACTGAGCGCCATGAAGCGCGTCGTATTGATAATCAACTTCGCGGTCGTGCTGGCAGGCAGGGTGATCCGGGATCTTCACAATTTTTTGTATCTATGGAAGATGATTTAATGCGGCTTTTTGGATCTGATCGAGCGAAAGCGCTTATGGATACTTTTAAATTTCCAGAAGATCAACCGATTGAAAATAGAATTATAACTCATCAATTAGAGTCAGCTCAGAGCAAAGTGGAGACTAACCATTTTGATATGAGAAAGCATGTTTTGCAATACGATGATGTGATGAATAAACACAGAGAGGTAATTTATAAAAGACGTAAGCAGATTTTAGAAGCCTGGGAAGTAGAAAAACGTAAGTTAGAGGATAATAGTAGACAAAGGATCACTGAAAACACAGAAAATACACAGACAACACAGAAGATAAATACTGAAACACTGAAAGGTGAAGAAACATTGAAGATAAATAAAACTTTAAAACAAAATTTATTAGAATTAATTGAGGAAGAAATTGAAAGTGTTGTTTCTCATCATGCCGCTGAAGATAAGGAGCATAAATTTAATACTGAAGAAGTATTTGAAACTATTAAAACTATATTTCCAGTAGCGGATGATTTGCGCATCAAGTTAGAAGAAATAAAAAGCAATACCGAAGATTTGCAGAATGGAGCTGGTACTAGAACTAAGGTTATAGAATATTTAGTTGATTTAGCTAAACAAAAATACGAGGAAAAAGAAAAAGAAGTAACGCCGCCAATTTTGAGACAAATTGAGCGAGCAGTTTTATTGCGCAGCATTGATACTCTATGGATTGATCATTTGGAAGTATTGGATCATTTGCGGGAAGGCATAGGGCTTCGCGGCTATGGACAAAGAGATCCCTTGGTAGAATATAAAAGAGAAGCTTTTCAATATTTTCAACAATTATTAGAAGGAATTAGAAAACAAGTAGTTTACTCTATCTATAAAGTAGGTGTAATGGTTAAGCGAAAATCACCTATGGAAAATAAAAATATGAATTTTTCTGGATCAAAAAAGGGCGGCGAAGAAAGTAAGGCCAAGCCGATAAAAAGTGATAAAGTAGGTAGAAATGATCCTTGCCCTTGCGGGTCGGGGAAGAAGTATAAGAAGTGTCATGGGAAAAATATATGACCTGGCGCACTCACATAACCTTTGGATTAACCTTTACTATTTTCGGATTTACTATCCTCAGTCTTCCTTTTAATCCTTTTGGAATAATTATCGCTGCTTTTGGGGCTTTATTTCCTGACCTCGATGCCTCAGAATCTAAAATTAAAAATTTGAAATTATTTAAAAAGAAAGGCTTACTATCTTTGATTAAACCTTTTGAAGTTCTAGGTTTTATTTTTAATAAAACTTTTGGGCATCGAGGTGCTCTGCATTCTTTATTAGGATTAGCTGGATTTTCATTTATTGCTTATTTAGTCAGCAATTATTTTGGGGAGCCAATATTTTTTATATATTTTTCTCTGGGTTTTCTAAGTCATCTAATATCGGATATGCTGACTAAAGCGGGAGTAGAGATATTTTATCCCTGGAAAAAGAATTTTAGATTGTTGCCGAGAGCTATAGCCATTAAAAGCAATTCATTTATGGACGAAGCTTTGTTTGTCATTTTTGGATTTATGTTTGTTTTGTGGTTTTGGAGATATTTTAAGATGGATTTATTGAATTGAATTGTTTATACTTACTTGAAAGATTAAAATTTCTGATTTAATTCATAAATAATGAAAAACTATAATCTAAATTATTTAGAACAGCTAGAGTCGGAAAGTATCCATATTATTCGGGAGATGGCAGCAGAGTTTAAAAATCCTGTAATGCTTTATTCGATTGGCAAGGATTCTTCAGTATTGTTAAGATTAGCTGAAAAAGCTTTTTATCCTGGTAAGATACCTTTTCCCTTATTGCATGTTAATACTGGCTATAAATTCAAGGAAATGATAGAATTTCGTGATTATTACACCAAGAAGATAGGTGCTAAATTAATTGTTCATCAAAATAAAGAAAAAATTGCTCGCGAAATGAAACCAGAAGAAGCTCATACAGATAGATACATCTATTATAAAAAAACAAAACCCTTAGTGGAGGCCTTGAAAAAATACAAATTTGATGCTGCTGTGGGCGGATCTCGTCGTGAAGAGGAAAAGGCTCGGGCTAAAGAGAGAATATTCTCTCATCGTAATAGAGAAAATGCTTGGGATCCAAAAAATCAACGGCCAGAATTATGGCATACCTATAATTGCAAATTGGATGAGGGTGAATCTATGAGAGTTTTTCCTTTGTCTAATTGGCGAGAAATAGATATTTGGTTCTATATAAAATTAGAAAAAATAGAAGTAGTACCTTTATATTTTGCTAAGAAATGGGAAGTTATAAAAAGAAACGGTATTTATCTGAGACTTGATGAATTTGTAAAAGCTAAATCGGGAGAGAAAGTCAAAAGAATGACATGCCGTTATCGAACACTGGGCTGTTCACCTTCAACTGGCGTTGTACCTTCTGATGCTCGCAATGTTGATGATATAATTTATGAATTATTGAAAACTAAATATTCAGAAAGAGTAACTAGGGCGATAGATCTAGGTTCGGATAGTGCTATGGAAGACAAGAAGAAGGAAGGGTATTTTTAAAATAAAATGATGGCCAATAGAAAATTTGATTTAAAAAAAATTAAAGACACAGAATTAATCAAGTTAGTAATTGCTGGCAGTGTAGATGATGGTAAATCAACCTTATTGGGTCGTATGCTTTTTGATTGCAATGATATTTATGAGGACCAACTTTTATCCATAAAGAAAACTAGTGAATCGCGAGGAGATAAAAATATTGACCTTTCTCTTTTGACCGATGGGTTAGCTTCGGAGCGGGAGCAAAAAATTACCATTGATGTAGCTTATAGATACTTTGCTACGAAGTCTAGAAGATTTGTGATTGCTGATGTGCCTGGTCATGAGCAGTATACGCGCAATATGATAACTGGCGCTTCCAATGCTAATCTAGCTATTGTTTTAGTTGATGCTAGTAAGGGAATTTTGTGTCAAACAAAAAGGCATTTATTTATAGCTTCTCTTTTGGGCATACCTCATATTTTGGTAGCAATCAATAAAATGGATTTGGTAAAGTTTAAAGAAAAAAGATTTTATGAAGTAATAGAAGAAGTAGAAAAGTTCTCTTCCCGGTTAAAGTTGCCCGATATTCAATTCATACCCATGTCAGCTTTGAAAGGAGACATGGTGGTAAATAGAGGCAAGAAAATGAATTGGTATGATGGCCGCACTCTTTATGATTATTTGGAAAATATTCAAATAAATTCTGATCGAAACATGATTGATTTTAGATTTCCTATCCAATATGTTACAGAACCTATCAAAGGAATTCGTGGTTATGCTGGGATTATAGAGGGAGGGATAATTAAATCTGGAGAAGAAGTTATCTTACTTCCTTCCTGTCAAAAAACAAAAATAAAAGATATATATTATAATGACAAAAAGCAAGAGGAAGCATTTTGTCCCCAATCAATAACTATTACTTTAGAAGACCAAGTTGATATGAGTCGTGGTGATATGATTGTCCGAGTTAATAATCGCCCTAGGATTAATAATAATTTTGAAACAATGGTTTGTTGGTTTAGTGACGAGCCTTTAAAAACTAAAAAGAGTTATCTTTTAAAACATACTAGTAAAACTACTAGATGTCATATTAATTCTTTGGATTATCTAATTGATATTAATACTTTTCATCGAAAGAAAACTGATCAGTTGAAAATGAATGAAATTGGTAGATTGAAAATTAAAGCTATTAGTATGTTAATGTTTGATTTATATAAAGATAATAGAAATACAGGAAGTTTTATCTTAATTGATGAGATAAGTAATAATACAGTAGGAGCTGGAATTATTACTAAAAATATGCAAGAAGACGTTTGTAGTGCTATCTCTAAGAATTATTTTACTGTTGAAATAAGAAGTACTAAAAGTAAAGAAAGACTTAAAAAAGAAATAAATTTATATCTAAAAAAGAAAAAAATAGATTTTACTATTATAGACTAAAAATCCTTTGACCTAAAAATAAATATTATCTATAATATAAGCGAAAATTATAAAATAAAAAATAAGAAATATGAAAACATCACTTTATGTTTTAATTTTTAGTGTTTGTTTGTTTTTGGTAGCAATTCCTATAACATATGCTGCCGAATATATGGCTCCGGAAATAAAGGTGTTTAATACTGATAATCAGCATTTAGATAAGAATTTTAATGCTTTTGATCCAGCTTTTAAAGGCGGAGGCAGTGTAGCTACTGGTGATATTAATGGTGATGGTATTGATGAAATAATTGTAGGTGCGGGTCGAGGTGGTGGACCTCAAGTTAGAGTTTTTGATAATTTAGGAAATTTTACCGGTTTTAGTATGTTTCCTTTTCATCCTGATTATCGCGGTGGGGTTAACGTAGCCGCTGGTGATGTAGATGGTGATGGCAAAGATGAAGTTATAATGTCTCAAGCTTCAGAGGGGCAAGCTTGGGTTAAAGTTTATAAAGCTGATGCTTCCAAAAAAGTATTAGCTAATTTTTTAGCTTATGAATCTAATTTTGAAGGTGGAGTCAATGTAGCTGCCGGAGATATTAATGGAGACGGTAAAAATGAAATTATTACTGGTTCGGGAATGAACTCTACTTCGCATGTCAGAGTTTATGATGGCAAAGGTAATTTTACAGGTTTAAGTTATTTTCCATTTGAAGAAGATTACAGAGGTGGTGTTAATGTTGCAGTTGGTAATGTTGATGGTGGCCCAGAATCAGAAATTATTGTATCTAAAGCTGCTTTTGGTAAATCAGAAATAAAAGTATATAAAACAGATTTATCTAAAAGAGTAATAGGTGATTTTTATGCTTTTGATGAAGGACATAAAGAAGGAATAAATATTGCCTCTTGTGATATTGATCGAGATGGAGAAGATGAAGTAGCGGTAGGTTCTAATGGTTATGGTCCGCAAATAAGAACTTTTGAGGCTTGGGGAAGGGCTAAGACTTTAAGTTTTATGGCTTATAGTGAAGATTTTCGTGGTGGTGTTAATGTGGCCTGTGGAAATGTAGATAAAAGTAGCGCTAATGAGCTGATAACTATGCCAAAAAGGAGAGTTTGGGAGGGTCGAGCCGGAGTTTATAAATATATTGAGGTAAGCTTATCTCAACAAAAAGTTGAAGTTTATAAAGCTGGGCGAAAAGTAAATGAATCTCTAGTTTCTACCGGGATATCAAGACATCCTACGCCAGTCGGTGATTATACTATTAGAACGAAATTAGTTAGTGATGACATGGAATGGGATTATGGTCCTGATAATCCTGATAATTATGATTTAGATAATGTCCCTTATGTAATGTATTTTAATGGGGCTTATTCGCTACATGGAACTTATTGGCATCATAACTTTGGCCATCCAATGAGTCATGGTTGTGTTAATCTGCCAACACCATTTGCTCAGTGGCTATATGGATGGGCAAATGTTGGTGATCCGGTTTATATAAGACCGTAATCATAAAAACACTAGAATATTAAAACATTAAAACAAAATTTAATGTTTTGTTCTTGAGTTCTGGTGTTTTAATGTTTTAATGAATTATTATGAATATTAGAAAAAAAATTTGGTTAACATTTCTTGGTATACTTATTTTAGTAATACTAACTGGTTTAGTTGATTGGCCTAAGGGTCCAGATATCAGAATCCAAGATTATCATAAAGAATTAAAAGTTCATCTTGGTTTGGATTTACAAGGTGGAGTACATTTAATTTATGAAGCAGATTTATCAAATATTGCACCGGAAAATTATGAGGATGCTATGGCTGGGGTGCGTGATGTAATTGAGCGAAGGGTTAATGTTATTGGAGTATCTGAACCTATTGTGCAAACAGTAAAAACCGAAGGCAATTGGCGTTTAATTGTAGAATTAGCCGGAGTAACTGATGTTAATGAAGCTATTAATATGATAGGACAAACGCCATCTTTGGATTTTAGAGAGATGGAAGAAGATGCGACCAATACAGAGGCTGATAAGGAAATTAGTTCAACTGATAACAATAGTGAAAATGGAGAGCAAGTAATCACAGAAAATACTGGAGAATCTAATCCTGTAGATTCTACAGAAGAAAACACAGCAAATATTGAAGAAAATAAGAATGTTGAAAATGAATCTGAACCTTTAATAAATACCGATGAATTACAAATACAGGGAGAAGGTGAAGATGCTAAATTAGTAGATAAAGATGGTAATCCGATTGATGTGGAAAAATTACAGGCACAATTAGATGCACAAAAGACAGAAGGCGCATATCCTGGATTCAAAATGACTAAGCTTACTGGCCAGCACTTAAAGCAGGCGCAGCTTCAATATGATCCAAGTACAGGTATGCCAATAATAAGTTTGGAATTTAATGATGAAGGTAAGAAATTGTTTGCCGATATAACTGAGCGAAACATTGGTAAACCAGTAGGAATATTTTTGGATGGACAGCCAATTAGTACACCCAGAGTGAATGAGAGGATAGGCGAGGGCAGGGCGGTCATTACTGGAGATTTTACAATAGATGAAGCAAAACAACTTGCTCGTAGATTAAATGCAGGAGCACTACCTGTACCAATTAATTTAGTATCGCAACAAACTATAGGAGCAACTTTAGGTAAAATTTCTGTTGAAAAAAGCTTTATGGCTGGCATCATTGGTTTGGCTTTGGTATGTTTATTTATGATTGTTTACTATAGATTGCCTGGAATTTTAGCAGTTCTAGCCTTGGGAATATATGCTTTAATAATCCTAGCATTATTTAAATTAATACCTGTAACCCTAACCTTGTCTGGCATTGCTGGTTTTATTTTATCTATTGGAATGGCCGTGGATGCTAATGTACTTATATTTGAGAGAATTAAAGAAGAATTAAATGAAGGAAATAGTTTAATAGTTAGTATAGAGGAAGGCTTCAAGCACGCCTGGCTTTCTATTAGAGATTCAAATATATCTACTATTATTACCTGTGTAATATTGGCTTGGTTTGGAGTAGGAATTCTAAAAGGCTTTGCTATTACGCTCGGTATCGGGGTTTTGGTTAGTATGTTTTCAGCAATTGTGGTGACGAGAACATTTTTATTACTTATTGCTAGGCGGGGATTAGAAAAAAGATTATGGTTGTTAGGAATTAAAAAAAATAAATTAGAATCTAAATAAATGCTGCCAATTATAAAATATCGTAAAATTTGGTTTATATTATCCAGTCTTATTTTAACTATAAGTATTATTTCGCTTGTTTTATTTCAATTTAAATTAGGGATAGATTTTACAGGTGGAACGTTGATGGAAGTTGAAATAAATAATGCTGGAGCTGATGTTGTGAAAATAAAAGAGATTTTAACTCCTCTGGATTTAGGAGATATAACAGTACAAAAATCACAAGAACAAGATTTTTTAATTCGTTTAAAAAATATAGATGAGAGTAAGCACCAAGAGATATTAGATGTTTTAAAGAAAGGGTTTATTCAAAATGATAGTGATTTAGTAGAAGAAAATCGTTTCGAGACTATTGGTCCGACAATTGGTAAGGAATTAAAAAGTAAAGCGGTAACGGCTGTAATTTTAGTTGTTATTTGTATTATTTTATATGTAGCTTGGGTATTTCGTAAAGTTTCTGGTAAAATTTCTTCTTGGAAATTTGGGGTATCAGCTATTCTGGCTTTATTCCATGATGTATTGGTTGTATTAGGTGTATTTTCTTTATTAGGACATTTCTTAGGTGTAGAAGTTAACAGTATGTTTGTTATTGCTATATTAACAGTTTTGGGTTATTCAGTTAATGATACTATCGTTGTTTTCGATAGAATCAGATATAATGTCCTAAAGACTACTGGAGAATTTGAATATTTAGTAGAAAAAAGTGTGAATGAAACTATGGTTCGCTCTATTAATACTTCGGCAACAACTTTATTGGTTTTATTGGCGCTATATTTATTTGGAGGATCTACTATAGAATGGTTTGTGATGGCTTTGATTGTTGGAATTGTGGCTGGGACTTATTCTTCTATTTTCATTGCTAGCCCTATCTTGGTAGCTTGGGAGAAGAGAAGAAGGTAAAAATTTATAATTTATAATGTAATAAAAAAAGGCTCTTTGACAGAGCTTTTTTATATTATTAGGGCTTTGACTAGAATAAAAAATCGAGTATAATTAATAAATAATAAGAATAATGATAAATAATGCTCAGAACTAATACTTGCGGAGAATTAACAAAATCCGGAGAAAATAAAGAAGTTATACTTTGCGGTTGGGTGAATTCTCGAAGAGATCATGGTGGTCTTATTTTTATTGACTTGCGTGATCGATACGGATTAACCCAAGTAGTTTTTAATCCTGAGAATAAGGAAGTATTTAGTGTTGCAGATAGCTGTCGTTCTGAATTTGTTGTTCAAATTGAAGGAAAAGTTAGATTAAGACCGAAAGAAATGGTCAACCCAGATTTAAAAACAGGAGAGATCGAAGTGGAAGCATCCCGAATTGTGATTTTAAATAAAGCCAAAACTACTCCTTTTGAAATAAATGATAAGAAGAGAACTAGGGCTTCAGAAGATTTACGTCTTAAATATAGATTTTTAGACTTAAGACATCAGTATTATCAAAATATTTTAAAGAAAAAAGATGAAATATTTACTTACGTACGGGAATATTTTCATAAAAATAATTTTATAGAAGTTCAAACTCCTATATTAGCTAATACTAGTCCTGAAGGTGCTAGAGATTATTTAGTACCATCTAGATTGCATCCTGGTAAGTTTTACGCGCTTCCACAGGCTCCACAACAGTTTAAGCAACTTTTAATGGTAGCGGGGCTAGATCGTTACTTTCAATTAGCACCTTGCTTTCGTGATGAAGACCCAAGGGCAGATAGACATCCAGGATCTTTTTATCAGATTGATATGGAAATGTCCTTTGTAGAGCAAGAAGATATCTGGAATATGATTGAGCCTTTAATGATAGAATTGACCGAGAAATTTTCTGATAAAAAGGTTATGTTTAAACCTTTTAAAAGGATTACATATAAAGAGGCAATGTCTCGTTATGGTTCTGATAAACCTGATTTAAGGTTTGATTTTGAGATAAAAGATATATCTAGCACGGTTAAGGATTCTAAATTCCAAGTGTTTTCTAATGTATTAAAAGACAAAGGAGTTGTTTATGCTCTGAAAGTTACAAATGGAGCTAAATTTTCTAGGAAAGATATTGATGAATTAACAGAATTAGCCAAAGGCAAAGGAGCTCGCGGCTTAGCCTATATTGTCTACGAGAAGGAATTAAAATCTCCCATATTAAAGTTTATGGGTCAATCTGAAATTGATGGAATTACTAAAATTACAGGCGCAAAAACTGGAGATATTGTATTTTTTGGAGCAGATAAATGGAAAGTAGCTTGCTCATCTTTGGGTGTAGTTCGAGAAAAATGTGGAGAAAAGTTAAATTTAAAAGATCCTAAACTAGCTGCTTGGCTTTGGATTTATGATTATCCTATGTATGATTATTCTGAAATAGAAGAAGGTAAAATAGATTTTTCTCATAATCCTTTTTCTATGCCCCAAGGAGGTTTGAAAGCTCTAGAAGAGAAAGATCCATTGGATATACTAGCATATCAATACGATTTTATTTGTAATGGTCATGAATTAAGCTCGGGAGCAATTAGGAACCATGATCCAAAGATAATGTATAAGGCATTTGAGATCGCTGGTTATTCTAAGGAGGATGTTGATAAGAAATTCGGTCATATGATCAAGGCTTTTGAATTTGGTGCGCCTCCTCATGGAGGGATAGCTCCTGGAGTAGATAGACTTTTAATGGTTTTATGGGATTGTAATAGTATTCGCGATATCTATGCTTTTCCTCTAAGTGGAACAGCCCAGGATCTAATGACTGGAGCACCTAGTGAAGTGACGGAAAAACAGTTAAAAGAATTACACTTAAAGCTAAATAAAATTTAGAGTGTTCATGACGTATTAAATTTCCAATAACCAATTTTCAATTTCCAAACAAATTACAAATTCCAATAATCAAAATTTCAAACAATTATTATTTATAAATTGACTATTGAAGTTTATTTAGTGATTGTAATTTGGTGTTTGATTATTAAAATAAAAAACCATGTCTGCATTGAAGAAACTAATTAGTTTTTTAGATAAAAACAAAATAAAATATAAAATAATAGAGCACAAAAAAGTCTACACTACTTATGATGCTGCTCAAACTCAGAAGATAAACATTAAAACTATTGCTAAAACACTATTAGTTAAAGGTGATAGTAAATTTGCTTTGGCAGTTATTCCAGGAAATAGAAAATTAGATATTGTAAAGCTTAAAAAAGTAATGAACAAATATATTATACAGATAGGGGAAAAGAGAATAAAAAAATTATCCATAGCTAACGAACTTCAGATTAAGAAAAATTTTACTAAAAAAATTGGAGCGCTTACTCCTTTTGGTAGTTTATATAAAAGACCTACGTTTGTAGATAAATTATTATTAAAAAATAAAAAAATTAATCTTAATGCAGGTAGTTTTACTGAAAGTATAGAAATTACACCAGTCCAATACAAATTAGCCGAAGAATTAATAGAAGGAAGCTTTTCTAAAACAAAATAATGGATAAATATAAAATAAATATAGAAAAATTTGAAGGTCCCCTTGATCTTTTATTGCAATTAATAGAAAAAGAAAAGCTTGATATTACGGAGGTATCTTTAGAAAAGGTTACAGATCAATTTTTAGAACATATAAAAAAAATAGAGGAAATAGAAGCAGAAAATCTAGCAGATTTTCTAATAATGGCTTCTCAGCTTATTTTAATTAAATCAAGAGCATTGCTTCCTGATTTAGATATTGAAGATGAGGAAGAAATATCGGCTGAAGAGTTAGCTTTTAGGTTAAAAGAGTATAAGAAATTCAAGGATCAATCACAAAAGATTGATGAAATATACAAAAATAAGCAAATTTCTTTTGAGCAGGAATTTTGTTTGCAAAAAAGTGATGTTTTTGCACCAGGTAGGAATCTAAAGTTAAATTCTATGCATGAGGCTATGAAATCAATAGTTTTAAGCATTAGTAAATTTAGGGATTTAGCTAAGAAGACAGTTAAACAAACTATTTCAATTAAAGAAAGAATTATTGATTTACAGAAAATGATATCAAAACAAATAAATTTAGAATTTAGAAACATTATAAAAAAATCACAAAATAAAATGGAAGCAGTTGTTTCATTTTTAGCCTTATTGGAATTGGTAAAGCAACAAGTAGTTCACGTTGATCAAAATGAAATATTTGGTGATATTTTATTAAAAAAGAAAAATAAAATAAAAAACAATGAACAATAAATATCTATTAGAAAGTCTAGTATTTACTTCGGGTAAGCCAATTAAAATAAAAAAGTTAGCTCAAATAACAAAAATGACTGACAAAGAAGTAAAAGACGAGCTAAATGATTTAAATAATGGATATAAAGAAGAGATGAGAGGAATTATTTTAATAGCTAAAGATGATGCAGTACAAATGGTCTCAAATCCAAATTATGCTAGTTTTGTAAAAAGTTTAGTGACTGAAGATTTACAGGAAGACTTGTCGAAAATAGCGCAAGAAACTTTAGCTATTATTGCTTATCGAGGACCAATTACTCGAGCTGAAATAGAATTAATCAGAGGGGTAAATTGTATTTATATTTTGAGAAATTTAATGATTAGAGGATTAATTGATAAGGCTAAGAGTGAAAAAGATTCAAGAAAATCAATATATCAAGTTTCTTTTAAATTTTTAAGGCATTTGGGCATTAGCTCCTGTAGGGAATTGCCTGATTATGAGACATTAAGTAAAGAAATATTAGTTAAATCTGAAAGTCAGGATTAATATTATATAGTTTTCCACAGCTAATTATTTGTTCAACGTATAGTTATTTTGATCAATAAAGTTGTTATTATTTTAAAATAAGGGCAAAAACCCTTATTTTAAATTTATTTGACACCCATATATATAGTATTAAAATAAAATATACACCACAAGATATAGTATTCTAGAGATTTTATTGTTCTAAGCGTTTTTTGGTTATTTGAAGTTTGGATACTGTAATTTATTTGAAAATTGTAATTTGTAAATTGGTAATTTGGGATAGGCTATACGAGAAAAGTTTAAATTATAAATAAGTATTATTTTAAAAATAAAACGTAAAATAATCCCATGAAATGTCCTTTTTGCGGATATAATGAAACAAAGGTAATAGATTCTAGGGCCACGAATGCCGGTGCTATTATTAGGCGCAGAAGGGAATGTTTGAAGTGTAAATTTCGTTTTAGTACACATGAAGAGTTAGAATTATTACAGCTATCAGTTATCAAGAAAAATGGCAGTAAAGAACCTTATAATAGAGAAAAAATAATAAAAGGTTTAAATCAAGCCTGTGAAAAGAGGCCTATTTCTGAAAATGATATTTTAAAGTTAGTTAACTATGTAGAGCAAGATATTTTAAATTTAGATAAAAATGAAATTGAAAGTAGAGAAATAGGAAATTTAGTAGTAAATTATTTAAAAGAAATTGATGAAGTGGCTTACTTACGTTTTGCTTCAGTGTATAAAAATTTTAAAAATGCTTATCACTTCGAATGTGAATTAAAAAAATTAGAAAATAAAAATGGGAAAACAAAAGAAAATTAAAAAAATAGCAGAAGAGCCAATATTGACTAAAAATGCCGTAGCTGTAATGAAAAAAAGACAATATTTGAAAAAAAATAAAAATGGTCAATATGAAAAAGTCTCAGATATGTTTCGACGCATAGCTCATAATATTGCTTCAGCAGATAAAAATTATACAAAATCAAAACAAGAACTCAAAAAAACTGAAGAAGAATTTTTTGAAGTAATGAATAATCTAGAATTTTTATCTGGCATGACTTTGCGTAATGCCGGTCGAGAATTACAACAATTGTCGGCCTGTTATGTACTGCCAATTGAAGATTCAATGGATTCAATTTATACAACGCTAAAGAATGCAGCATTTTTACATAAAACTGGAGCAGGAATAGGTTATGATTTTTCAAAATTAAGACCAGCTGAGGATTTGGTTTCAACAACCAAAGGAAAATCTTCTGGCCCCCTATCTTTTATGAAACTTTATGATTTTAGTTCCGAAACTGTAGTTAATAATGCTAGTACCAGAAGAGCTGGTAATATGGGAATTTTAAGAGTAGATCATCCGGATATTTTAGATTTTATAAAATCTAAAGAAGGGAATAATGCTCTTAATAATTTTAATATATCAGTCGCTATTACTGATAAATTTATGAAAGCTGTAAAGAATGGCAGAAATTATGATTTGATAAATCCTAGAAACAATAAAAAAGTAAAGAACTTAAGTGCGCGTAAAATTTTTAGTTTAATTGTGGAAAAAGCCTGGAAGTCAGCTGAGCCAGGAATAATTTTTATTGATACAGTAAATAAATATAATCAGACACCTGGATTAGGTAGAATTGAAGCAACTAACTTATGTGGAGAGCAACCGTTGCTTGCTTATGAAGCCTGTAATTTGGGTTCTATAATTTTATCTCAATTTGTAGTAGATAATAATGGTGAAAAAGAATTAGACTATGACAGATTAGAGAGGGTAATTGATGTAGCAGTTCATTTTCTGGATAACTCCATAGATGTAAATCATTATCCGCTTCCTGAAATTAAAGAAATAAATCGGGGAAACAGAAAAATTGGGTTAGGTGTAATGGGTTTTGCTGATATGCTAGCTGAGTTTAATATTCCTTATAATTCAGAAGAAGGAATTTTGTTTGCGGAGAAACTGATGAAATTTATTCAAAAGAAAGCTAGAGATGCTTCGGTTAAGCTTGCCAAGGAGCGAGGCAACTTCCCAAATTTTAATAAAAGTATTTGGCCAAAAAAAGGTTTTAAAAAATTAAGAAATGCAACTTGTACAACCATTGCACCAAACGGGACAACCAGTATCTTTGCTAATTGTACTTCTGGGATTGAACCTATTTTCGGGTTAGTATATGTTAGAAAAAATATTATGGATTTAGGCAAAGATGAATTAATAGAAGTAAATCCTATTTTTGAAAAAGTTGCTAAAGAAAAATGGCTTTACTCTAAAGATCTAATGGAGAAAGTGGCTGAGCGTGGAACTATAAAAAATATGGAAGGAATACCCGAGGAAATGCAAAAGGTATTTGTAACAGCTCACGATATTGCACCAGAGTGGCATATTAGAATTCAAGCAGCTTTCCAAAAATATACCGACAATGCTGTTTCTAAAACAGTTAATCTACCACACGATGCAACGCTACATGATGTTGAAGAAGTATTTAAATTAGCCTATAAGCTTGGCTGTAAGGGAACGACAGTTTACAGAGATAGAAGTCGTGATAAACAGGTACTGAATTATATTAAATAGTAAAAAATAATGATTGAATTTGAAACAACTAATGAAAAAATTGAATCTTTGGATAGTTTTGAAAATTTAAAGCAAAATTTAAAGATAAATATCCATGATTTATATTTTCAAGGACTCTTAGAAGAGAAAGAAGCATTGACTCTCTTAAAGAAAATAACAGAAAGTAAAAATATAGATGAATTAAGAAATATTGAGAGAGAATTTTTAAATAGCGATGCTAATTTTGTTTATACAGAAGGTAAGATGGTAGACGAGTTTATGGGGATAGAAAGATTTAAAAAGAATTTTGATGAGATATTAAAAGATGTTGATGTTTCTAATTGGGAAAATAGATTTACTTCTTTATTAAATGAAGTAAAACATTTTGATTTGCATAATTATCATGAAATATTAATAAAGGCCTGGTTAGCAAGTTTTCTTGAGCAAGTTTATATGTGCCATATCAAGGAAAACATAGATATCAAAGTTTTTGGTGAAAAATTAATAGACATTTTAACTGAATTAAAACCAAGTTTGCCAGATTTTCTTAAAATAAGCAAAGGAAAAGAGTTGGGAAAAAGAAAACCGAGTTTTATTGAAAGTGTTGAAGGCACTTTAGAGAGATTTTATAAAATAAAAGAGTTAACAAATCTGATGGAAGGTTTGGCGGATAGTGTAATTGTTGGTGGTTCTATGAGCTATGGTCCTTTTTATAATATAAGAAAATTATTAGATGAAACTGGCAGTTCAGATATTGATTTAATTGTAGTTGCGGAAGAAAATAAATTTGAAGAAAATTTATGGAAAAAATTGAAAGGTTCAAACATTTTCACTGAAGAAGAAAGAAATATTTTTTTTGGTAGAATGGAAGAATTTAAAAAGTTATTAGGGGGGGGCAAAGCCGATATATTTAGTCAAAAATTTAAAGCTAAGGGTACGGATTTTGATGTTAGCATACATTTTTTTACTCCAACAATATTGGATAGTATGATCGGAGATGATTTTGAAGAGCAGCTTAAAAAAGATGAGGAAGAAGTTGTTATTATGAAAGATTTTAGAGCTAAAAAATTTCCTTATAAAACTTGTTTACAACAGAATTTTTTGGGAGAGAAATATAAACATCAAGTTTCTCCACAAAACGAAGTTAGTGGTGGAGTTATTGCTGAGTTACCATCTTATATAATTCATAATGGTCATTTTTATCTTGGTTTATATCAAAATTTAATATCACCCTGTTTTTCTGTGTATTATGGTGGTGATAAAGACACAATTAAAAAAATAGAAAAATTTAGACATATTTTAGAGCAGAGGGTTGAAAAAGAAAGAAAAGATAAGTTCAATGCAAGATTTTTAAAATCTCATATTAGAGATAAAATATTTTCACCAGAATTATTTAAAAGATATTGTAAATAAAATGAGCAGATTATTTAAAAAAGGACTTTTCCTAAATCTTACATCCTATAATAAAGATAAATGGGAAGAATATATTAATTTTTTAAACAAGTTTAACGGTCTTGATTTTATAGAAATATGGTTAGAAGAAAATGATCTTAATATTAGGGAAATAGAATGGATAAAAAAGAAACTTTCTAATTATGAAATAATTATTCATGCTCCTTTTATAAATTTAACATTAATATCTACTCATAAAGAGGTTAACAAAGCATCAATTAATATTTTAAAAAAGACAATAGATATTGCAGTTAGATTAAGGTCAAAGGTAGTTACTATTCATGCTGGATCTTATCCATTATTTTTAAGTAAAAACGAAGTTAGAAAAACATTTATAGAAAATTTTCAACAAATAATAAAATATGCAGCAAATAAAATGAGCATTGCAATAGAAAATGTTTCTTTAAAGAAAACAACTCAGATATCATATCCTGTGTTGCTTAACGAATTATCAAAAATTAAATCTTTTATTCCCGATATAAATTTTACTATAGATGTTGGACATTGTGTGCAAAATAATGATAGTTTTTTAAAGTTTTTAAAAAACAATAAAAATAGTATTAAAAATATTCATTTGCATAATGCTATAAAAAATGGTCAAGCCCATTTTGGTTTTCAGAAAAAAGGAGATTTAAATTTAGAAGAGTTTATTATTTTTCTTAAAAAAATTAATTATAATAATTTTCTTAGTTTAGAAATATTAGAAAAAGAAGATATAAAAAATTCATGGGATTTGTTATTAAAAAATTTATCTTAATATATAAAATGACCAAAAAAAATAAAATCACAGAAGAAATTGTGCCAACATTATCCGAAAATGCCATTGAGGTAATTAATAAAAGGTATACTAAAACCGATAAGAAGGGCAATCCAATTGAGACCCCGGCTGAAATGTTTTATAGAGTAGCTAAGTTTATGGCTTCAGCTGATAGTAATTATTTAGATAAATCCGAAAGGAAGAGTAAGAATAAAATTTTAGATGAGACAACGGAAAAATTTTACAAAATAATGGCCTCTTTAAAATTTTTGCCAGGGGGTAGAGTTTTATTTGAAGCCGGCAATAATAATACAGGACAACTTTCTTCCTGCTTTGTAGTACCAATTAAAGATTCTCTGGAAGGAATTTTCGGAAGTTTAGCAAACGCAGCCACTATTCAGCAAAATAATGGAGGTACTGGTTTTAATTTTTCTAGTATTAGGCCTAAAGGTGATAAAGTAAAAAATATTCCTAATATTGCTGCTGGACCTATTCATTATGTAAAATCTTTTGATCAAGCGCTATCAAGAGTTTTGCAGGGAGGTAAAAGGCATGGAGCAAATATGGGAATTTTAAATATTGATCATCCAGATATTTTGGAATTTATTAATTTAAAGAATGGTTCATCTGAATTGAAAAATTTTAATATATCTGTTGGTGTGACAGCTGATTTTATGGAAAGAGTAAGGCGTGATGAGGATTATTATTTAATAAATCCTAGGAATGGAAAGAAGGTAAAAAAATTATCAGCCAGCAAGATTTTTAATTTAATTGTCGAAAAAGCTTGGTCTTGCGCTGATCCAGGAATTATTTTTTTAGATAAATTGGAAAAAGATAATCCAACCCCGCAGCTTGGTAAAATTGAAGCAACTAATCCTTGTGGTGAGCAGCCCTTGCTTCCCTATGAATCATGTAATCTAGGTTCGATTATATTTCCGGGGCACATAAAAAATGGAAAAATTGATTGGGATGATATGAAAAAAACTGTTAAGACAGTTATACATTTTATGGATAATATGATTGATCTAAATAATTATCCACTTCCTCAAATTAGAGAGAATGTATTAAAAACAAGGAAAATAGGTCTTGGCATTATGGGTTATGCTCAGGGTCTATATAGACTAGGTATTCCTTATAATAGCAATGAATCACTTGTTTTAATTAAAAGGATAATGAAATTTATTAAAGAAGAAGGAGAAAAAGAATCTTGCAATTTGGCTAGAAAAAGGGGAATATTACCTGCCTATAAAGGTAGCAGTTTTGAAAAAAAGAAATTAAAAGTTAGAAATGCAACTATTACTACTATTGCTCCTAATGGTACTATTAGTATGGTGGGTAATACTTCATCGGGGGTAGAACCAGTTTTTTCATTGTTTAGTGCTAGAAGAACTTTTTTTGAAAGTGGCAGTGAAAATAGAGCCAGTAAGACATTAATATTTATTGATCCTGTCTTTGAAGAAGTAGCTAAATCAGAAGGATTTTATAGTGAAAAATTGATAGAAAAATTACAAGAACATGGATCATTGCAAAAAATTGATGAAGTACCTGACAAGTATAAGAAAATATTTGTAACAGCTCATGATGTACCATTTGAATGGCATGTGAAAATTCAAGCAGCCGCACAGGAATATACGGATAACGCAGTTTCAAAAACAATTAATTTTCCTCAAAATGCTAAAATAGAGGATGTTAAGAAAGCTTATGTTATGGCTTATGAATTGGGTTGTAAGGGTATTACAGTTTACAGAGATGGATCAAAGCAAGAACAGATATTAAATGCTGGAAAAATAAAAGAAGAAAAAGCAGAGCCTCCTATAGAAATTAGGGAAGAAAAGAATTTGAGTACAAAAATAAAATTAGCTGATAATGCGCTGACTGTATTAGAAAAAAGAGCTTTAAAAAAAGATGATAAAGGAGAAGTAATTGAAACACCAGAAGAATTGTTTAGAAGAGTAGCTGGGTTTATTGCTTCAGCAGATAAAAAATATCCAGGCTACAAAAGTAAGATTAAGGAAACAGAAGAAAAATTTTATGGAATGATGTCTCGCTTAGAATTTATTTCTGGACAATCATTACGCAATGCTGGTGATAAAAATTTAACCTTATCTGCTTGTTTCGCCTTGCCCATTGAAGATTCTATTGAGAGTATTATGAAGATAATGTCAGAGAATGTTTTGGTACATAAATCTACCTGTGGTACTGGTATAAATTTTTCAAAATTACGTTCTAAAAATAGTTCAGTAGGTTCGACTCAAGAAATGGCAGCCGGTCCTGTGGCTTTTATGAAGGCTTTTGATCAAACACAAGATACTATCAAAACAAAAGGAGGTAGAAAACAAGGCAGCATGGTTATTTTAAATATTGATCATCCTGATATTGAAGAATTTATTAAAGCTAAAGATGATGGAGTGAGTCTGACTAATTTTAATATATCCGTAGGAGTGACTGATAAGTTTATGCGAGCGCTAAAGGAAGAGAGCTCATATTCTTTAATAGATCCAAGTGCAGGAAAAGAAGTAAAAAAGGTAAAAGCCAGAGAAATATTTAATTTAATAGTAGATCATGCTTGGAATACTGGTGATCCAGGAGTTTTGTTTTTAGACAGGATTGAGAAAGATAACCCTACTCCACATTTAGGTAAAATAGACACAACTAATCCTTGCGGAGAACAACCTTTGCTGCCGTATGAAACTTGTAATCTAGGTTCGATTGTACTATCTAGGATGTTAAAAGAAGAAAAAGATAAATATGTAATTGATTATGATAAGTTGAAAGAAACAGTTAATTATGGTGTTCATTATTTAGATAATACTATTGATCTCAATACATTTCCTTTGCCTCAGATGAAGAAAATGGCTCATGATAATAGAAAAATAGGATTAGGTGTAATGGGTTTTGCTGATATGTTGATTAAAATGGGGATTCCCTATAATTCTAATAAGGCTGTAGAAATTGCTTGCGAATTAATAAAATTTGTAACTCGTGAAGCGCATAGAACTTCAAAAGAATTAGGAGAAAAAAAGGGCAACTTTCTAAACTTTAGAGAAAGTGTTTGGTATAAAAGAAAGAAATTTAAAACGATGCGTAATGCTGCAGTGACAACAATTGCGCCTACTGGGTATACTAGTATTGTAGCTTCTTGTTCATCTGGTGTAGAACCTGTCTATGCACTAGTTTATAGTCGGGAAAATTCAATGGGTGGGGTTAATCAATTTGAAATTCATCCGTTATTTTTTGCAGAAGCTGAAAAAAGAGGATTTTATAGCAAAGAATTAGTTAAAAAAATATTTAAAGAAGGTAGTATTCAAAATTTGAATGAAGTACCTGATGATTTAAAAAAGATTTTTGTAACATCTAGGGATATTGAGCCTGAATGGGATTTAAAAATACAAGCTGCTTTTCAAAAATATACAGACAATGCAGTATCAAAAACTATAAACTTTAAAAATGATGCTAAAAAAGAAGATATAGCTAGGGTTTATAAAGAGGCGTATAAGCTAGGTTGCAAAGGGGTAACAGTTTATAGAGATGGTTGTAAAGATTTACAAGTTTTAAAAACAGGAGATTCAAAACAAGACGAGAAAAAAGTCATTAAAGAAATAATTGTTCAGTCTTTACCGAAAAAACCACGTCCAGAAGTAGTCGCTGGATCTACTTATGAATTAAAGACTGCCTATGGAGGTTTATATGTAACTATTAATAGCGATGAAGAAGGAAAGCCTTTTGAAGTATTTGCAACTATAGGAAAATCAGGTGGTTTTTTTGCAGCTGATTCAGAAGCAATTTGTCGTCTTATATCGCTAGCTTTTAGATCAAATATTCCAGCTTCAGAAGTTATTAAACAAATATCTGGAATAAGAGGTCCTATGCCATCGTGGACTAAAAAAGGAACAGTCTTATCTATTCCCGATGCTATAGCTAAGATATTAACAGAACACACAAAAAGAGAGCAAAATAAATTGCCGCTAGATTATCCAAAACAAGTTGAGCAAAAAGAAATTAAATCAGAAAAAGATCAATTAAAGTTAGAAGTTGAAGATAGGAAAGAAAATATTATAGCTGATGAAATTAAGCCTGTCTCTGAAAAATCTATGGCGAATGAAAAAGTAATGAAAAAGGCAGAAGACATTTCTTCTTTAGCTGATATGGGTCATGCACCTGAGTGTCCGGATTGTGGAAATATGTTGGAATTTAGCGAAGGATGTATGCTTTGTCGATCTTGCGGGTATTCGAAGTGTGGATAGAAGTTAGATTGAAATTTTAGAAAAGAAATTTAGTTATTTTATAAATGTCTAATTACTAATATCCAATTTCCAATAAAATTTTTAATGTCAAATTTTCGGATTACAAGGAAATATCCAATGGATATTTAGTATTTTGTTAGTAATTAGGAATTAAAAATTGGAAATTTTAAAGCTGTTATTTTCATAATATTTTAAAATTTGAATGAAAAAATATTTAGGAAAAATACAAGTTTATACCGGTGATGGTAGCGGTAAAACAAAAGCTGCTCTAGGGTTAGCGTTAAGAGCAGTTGGTCGAGGTTTAAAAGTTGTTATGGTTCAATTTATGAAAGGACAGGAAACGGGCGAAAAGTTAGTACAGAAAAAATTAGAACCAAATTTTATAATATATAGTTTTGGTAGAAAAGAATTTATTGGAAAAAATGATAACAATAATGAAGACAAGAAGTTAGCAAATAAAGCCTTGAATTTTGCCAAAAAGTTAGTATTATCAAGAGATATTGATATTTTAATTTTAGATGAAATAAATGTAGCTTTAGATTTTGGCTTAATTTCCAAAGATGAAGTTCTAGATTTTTTAAATAAAAACCCAGAAGGCATTGAAATAGTTTTAACAGGTCGTAATGTTTTGCAAGAGATAATAGATAAAGCAGATTTAGTTACAGAAATGAAAAAAGTTAAACATTATTATGATGAAGGTTTACAAGCTAGGAAAGGAATAGAGTATTAATTAATTTATTAAATAAGAGAAAAATAAATGAAGAAATTAAAATTTCTATCACTATCATTAGTTTTGATGTTAGGGGCAACTGTATTTATGGGTTCTGGGTGTTCTTCAAATCAGGAACAAACTCAAGAGCAGAATCAAGAACAAAATCAAGAAATAGCTAGTGAACAAACAGCACAGACAGTCACAGTAGCAATTAATTACGGTGATGAAGAAAAAAATTACGAAGTTGATTTTGGAGAAGGAATGACAGCTTATGACGCTTTAAAGGCAGCTGCTGAAAAAGATGCTTTAGAAATCAAAACTACTGACTATGATTTTGGTATGTCTGTTGACGCCATAGGAGATAAAGAAGGCGGGGTAGATGGAAAATACTGGATGTATTATATTGATGGTACAACTTCTCCAGTTGCAGCGGATAAACAAATACTAACTGAAGGTATGAAGGTAGAATTTAAGTATGAAGCGAGTACCATGTAAGGATACAAGCAGATTTGAATAGGTTAAGAAAAATTTAGAATAAAAGGTATCCGGAATCCTACAGGGTTTCGGATATCAGTTACAATTTGGTGTTTAGGAATAATTTAAATAATATGAATTTTTTAGAAAATTTAAAAAAAATTAATAAAAAGAAGTTAGTTATAGCTTTACTACTAATAACTTTAGGAGTAGGAGGGCGTATAATTAGAATTCATTTTTTCCCAGGATTGTATAATGTGGAACTAATAACCTTAGTTTCTCTTTTAGCTGGATCGTTCTTGGGGTTTTCGTATGCATTAATTGTACCCTTATCCGTAGTTGCTATATCTGACATGTATATTGGTAATACTTCAATTCTATTTTACACTTGGTCTGCTTGGGCGATTATTGGTTTGCTTGGTTTAGTATTAAGAAAAAGTAAAAAAGATAGTTTATCTTTTGGATTAAAAATGACAGGTATGGGAATTGTATCATCAATAGTTTTTTTTATTTGGACTAATTTTGGTGTTTGGCTTGGCTGGGATATGTATCCTCATACTTTATCTGGATTGATACAATGCTATATTATGGGTTTACCTTTTTTTAAAATGAATCTTTTTGCAAATTTAACTATTATATTAGTAGCAAGCCTTAGTTTGGCTATTATTTTAAAGTTAAGTAAAGTCGCAGTAGTTAGTAAAAAAATTATAAAAATAAAAAATTAAAATGTTAGGTGCTTATCCTTCTCAAGCTATTAAAAAATTAATTGAAGAGAAATTGATATTAGGAGCAGATGAAAAAAATTTACAGCCTGCCTCATTAGATTTGTCGATTTCTGATGAGATTTATAAGATGAAAGGAATATTTTTACCTAGAAAGCATGAAAAAGTAATTGATATTATTAAAACTGGTTCTCTGTATAAAACTGATCTTAATAAACCTCTGGAATGTGAAGGAGTTTATATGATTAAACTTAACGAATCGCTAAATCTTTCCAGCCAAATATTTGCTCTAACAAATAATAAGAGCTCAACGGGCAGAATAAACTTGCAAGTAAGAATCTTAGCGGACGGTGTTTCGAAATTTGATAAGATACCTCGTGGATATAAAGGTGATTTGTGGGCTTTAGTCAGTCCTAAATCTTTTGCCGTAAAATTAAAACCAGGCAATGCCCTAAATCAAATGATGTTTTTTGATATTGATGCCAGACTTACAGAAAAGGAGCATGGGGCTTTATATAGAAAATATAATCTGTTATATAATAGCCAAGGCAAACCAATAGATTGTAGTGAAATTGAGTTTGACAGCGGCGGAGGTTTGACGATGACTGTTGATTTAGATCAAGATATTGTGGGATATAAATGTATACCTCAAGCTGAAAAAGTATTGGATTTTAATGAATTTTCTCATGATCCTTTAGACTTTTTTGAATCTATAATAAGGCCAAAAGATGGAACTGTAGTTTTAAAGAAAGATCATTTTTATATTTTATCCACCAAAGAATATGTTCGAGTACCTTGTGAATATGCCATGGAAATGATTGCTTATGATACTTCCAAAGGTGAATATAGATCTCATTATGCTGGTTTTATTGATCCGGGCTGGGGATATGGAAAAAACGGTGAAGTAAAAGGAACACCATTAGTTTTAGAAGTTTTTACTAATGACAATGATTTTGTTTTACGCGATGGACAGCCTATCTGTAAGGTGGTTTACGAATCATTAGTAGAATATCCGGAATTAGTATATGGTGTTGGTAGTCTTGGTTCTCATTATCATACGCAAAGAGGGCCTCGTTTAAGTAAACATTTTAAATAATGATTTTTTCTCACGCACCAGCTGGATATATTATTACTTATTTTTCTTCAAAAATTTCTAAAATTAAATTTACCAAAAAGCAAACGTTTTGGATTTTTTTATTTGGAATTATTTTTGCAATTTTTCCTGATTTGGATTTGTTTTATTATTATTTTATATCAGCTTCAGAAACTCATCGGGCATTAATTACTCATACACCTATTTTATATCTGGCTATTTCTCTAATCGTATTTTTAGTTGGTTATTTTACAAAAAAGAGAATTGTAAAATTTATTTCATTTATAATATTGATTTCTTCTTTTTCCCACCTATTATTAGATTCAATAGGATCTGGTGTGGCTTGGCTTTATCCTTTTGATAAGCTGCCTTATGGACTTTTAAGTTTTTCTTCGTTGAGCGAGGGCTTTTACGGAGAGAATTTTTTTGCTATTAATTATTCTATTGAAATTTCGATATTAGTAGTATTTTTAAACTTATTGTTTTTTATAAAATTTAAAAAATTAAAAACAAGCATTATAATAGCTACTTCACTTTTTACTGTTATTTTAATATCCATATTATTTTATATAAATCAGCACATGTTTTCTATAAATTCCAATGTTTATTATGGTGATTTGGATTCAGACGGGATTATGAATATGAAGGATTTAGATATAGATGGGGATAATATAATAAATTTAGAAGATGTAGATGCTAATAATAATGAGAAGAGTAATCTTAGTGATTTAATAGAAACAGCAGAAAAGATGAGGGGAGTTTATTATGACAGTACAGAGGAAGGTTTATATGGACTTTTTTCACGATTTGGTTTTTTAAGCAATATTGATGTTATTTATAAATCTTATGATTATGCGGGAATATTTTTGAAAAATGAAATAGGAGAAGATTTTAAAAAAGAACCCAATAATTACATAGGAACACCTAATAAGGATTATTTATTTAGTGACCGAACGGAGAATTTATATAATTATTGTAAAAATAAAGATTTAATTTTTAACGATGATTTACAAATAGGCGATATAGTTTTTTATGAAAATAACAGTAATATCAGCCACGTTTCTTTATTTATAGATAAGCCAAATTTGGTTTTAGATGCTGGGATTGAATCTAGGGTTGTAAAAACAGAGATTGAAAATGTAGAAAATAAATATGGTAGCAGTACTTATTATTGTAGGATATTAAAATAAAATTTATGCCAGAATTACCAGAAGTAGAAACAATTAGAAATGATTTAAGTAAAAGTATTTTAAATAAAAAAATAGTAAGCATTAAAATCTCTAAACCTAAAATAGTAAAAAGCAGTCTTATAAATTTTAAGAATAGTTTAGAGGGCAGCTATTTTAAAAAAATAGATAGAATTGGTAAATTAATGATTTTTGTTTTAAATAAAACGGATAAATTTTTACTAGTACATTTAAAAATGACTGGTCAGCTTATTTATATATCTGGGAAGAATATTATTTCAGGGGGCCATAATTATCCAAAGATAGATAAGTTACCCAATAAATTCAGCCATATTATTTTTACTTTTCAAGACAAGTCAAAGCTTTTCTATAATGATATCAGGCAATTTGGTTATATGAAGATAGTTAATAAAAATGAATTAAAAGAAATAAAATCTAATTTTGGCCTAGATCCTATAAATAGTAAATTTATAAAAAGTGATTTTTTGGAAACCATTAAGAACAAGAAAACCAATATTAAAGCATTTCTACTTAATCAAAAATATATTGCTGGTATTGGTAATATTTATGCTGATGAAATATTATTTAATGCCAAAATAAAACCTACTAGGAATATTATTTCATTATCAAGACTAGAAAAAGAAAAAATTTATTTAGCAATAAACAAAATATTAAAGAAAGCTATAACGTATAGAGGTACTACTTTTAGTAATTATGTTGATGGTAGCGGAAATAGGGGTAATTTTACGAAATTATTAAAAGTATATCAAAGAGAAGGTGAGAAATGTTTCAAATGTGGAGGGAAAATAAAGAGAATTAAAATTTGCGGTCGTGGAACGCATTATTGTCCCGTTTGTCAAAGATAAATTTTTAATGTAATATTATAGGTATGGAGAACTTGATTCAACAATTAAAGATTTTTAGAGATAAGGTTCAAAAATTAATGGACTGTCTTTGATTTAGATGAAAAAAAAGATCAAATCGAAAAATTAAAAGAAAAAATATTAAAACCTGGTTTTTGGGATGATGTTAAGGAAGCACATAGAATATCTCAAGAATTGGGTGATTTAGAGAAAGAAATAGAATTTTGGCAGAATATTAATAAAGAAAAAGATGATCTTCTGGAACTTGCTGAAATGGCAGAATTAGAAGAAGACAATGGCATACTTAAGGAAGTAGAAGAAAGATACAAAAAGTTGAATAAAGTATTTGTTCAGGCAGAACTGGAGTTTATAATGGATAAAAGATATGATAGAGGTGATGCTATTTTAATAATTCATGCAGGATCTGGTGGTGTAGATGCGCAAGATTG
Source organism: uncultured bacterium (assembly GCA_963746775.1). Classification (GTDB taxonomy): domain Bacteria; phylum Patescibacteriota; class JABMPQ01; order JABMPQ01; family CAVVCK01; genus CAVVCK01. The sequence continues at coordinate 78,654 of CAVVCK010000001.1, read as the reverse complement.
GGCAGAAATGCTAATGCGCATGTATTTGCGCTATATTGAAAGTAGAAAATGGAAGGCTAGGATTAGTGATAAAATAATGGGTAATGAAGCTGGGATCAAGAGCGTAACTATAGAAGTTACGGGTAAATATGTTTATGGCTATTTAAAGGCAGAAGGAGGCACGCATCGTCTTGTTCGCCAATCTCCCTTCGATGCTGATCATGCTAGACACACTTCCTTTGCTTTAGTAGAGGTTTTTCCGGTTATTGAGGATGATAAAGAAATTGTGCTAAAATCGGAAGATTTAAAAATTGATACTTTTAGATCATCGGGTGCAGGGGGGCAGAGTGTTAACAAAACATCATCGGCAGTCAGGATTACTTATTTGCCTCAAAATATAGTAGTTACCTGTCAAACAGAGAGGTCACAAGCACAAAACAAGGAAACTGCTATGAAAATTTTAAAATCAAAATTATATAAAAATTTAATTGATAAATCGGAAAAAGAAAAATTAGAAGCACGAGGTAAGCATGTTGACGCTAGTTGGGGTAATCAAATTAGATCTTATGTATTACATCCTTATAAAATGGTTAAAGATCATCGAACTAAAATGGAAGTTAAAAATGCTGAAGAAGTTTTAGATGGCAATATACAAAAATTTATTGAATCATATTTAAAAACTAAAAATAAATGAGTGAGGAAAATGTTATAGAATTAAAAAATATTAGTAAGGCTTATTCGGAGGATATTTTAGCTTTACAAGATATAAATATAGAAATTAAGAAAGGGGAATTTGTTTCAATTGTTGGCAGATCTGGCACAGGGAAAACTACTTTGGTAAAATTATTAATAGCAGAAGTGCGGCCAACTAGGGGAGAAATTAATGTCTTAGGGTGGGATTTAAAAAAAATTAGAAAAAGAAAAATATCTGAATTTAGGAGGCAAATTGGGGTTGTTTTTCAGGACTTTAAATTGCTCAACAAAAAAACAATTTATGAAAATGTAGCTTTTGCTATGATGGTTTGTGAAGAAAAAAATAGTTTAATAAAAAAAGTTGTACCAGAAGTTTTAAGTCTAGTGGGTTTATCTGGCAAGGAAAAGGCTTTTCCATATGAATTATCAGGTGGAGAGCAGCAGAGAGTAGCTATTGCCCGCGCTTTTATTCATCATCCGGAAATATTAATAGCTGATGAGTTAACAGGAGAGCTAGATGCTATTTATTCTTGGGAAATTATGGAAATTTTATTAAAAATAAATAAATTAGGAACGACTATTTTTTTATCAACACACGATAGGGATATAGTAAATAGATTACAAAAAAGGGTTATTACCCTAGAAGAAGGAAAAATATTAAGAGACAGGGTAAAGGGAGACTATATGTTATAAATACGAATATTTCGATGCCAATATACGAATTGATACTAATAATACTAATAAATTTATTCGTATAATTCGTATGCATTAGTATATTAGCATCACACATAATGAAATTAGTATCATTGTTTAGAGTTTTAAAATTTGGTCTGAAAAATTTTTATAGAAATATTTGGTTATCTCTAGCTACTACCTTAGTTATGTTTTTAGCTTTATTTACTGTTAGCAGCCTAATAATTTTAAGTATGATTGGTGAATCTGCTCTAATTTCTGTAAAAGAGAGAGTTGATATTAGTGTTTATTTAAATCCTGAGATTAAGGAGAATGAAATAAGTGAAATAAAAAATAACCTAGAGGTAATGCCTGAGGTTAGATCTATTGAATATATTTCTAAAGAAGAAGCCCTGGATTTGTTTAAAGAAAAGCATCAGGATAATTCTTTAATAATTTCATCAATTGAAGAACTAGATAAGAATCCGCTTCAAGCTTCTTTTACTATTAAAGCTCGATATCCAGAGGACTACTCAATTATTTCTGGTTATTTAAAAGGAGATAAATATGCAAATATTGTAGATAAAATTACTTTTGATGATAATGAGAACGTTATTAATAAGATCAATAACACTACTAAATTTGTTGAAAAAGCAGGAGTGATAGCTGGTATTATATTTAGCTTTATTACTGTTATTTTTATGTTTAATACTATTAGGTTAGCCATATATGCACAGAAAGATGAAATAAAAGTAATGCGTCTTATTGGAGCAAAAAATTTATTTATTAGGGTACCATTTTTTATTGAAGGCATTATTTATGCCCTAATAGCCAGTATTTTATCTAGCATAGTGTTATATTTTTTGTTAAGATACATTTCTCCTTATATAATTGAATTTATTGGAAATGACCAATTAGATATAGTATCTTTTACTAACGAGAGATTATGGTATTTGATTTTATTACAATTAGGTTTAGGCATATTACTTAGTATAATATCTACCTATGTTGCTATAAGAAAGTATTTGAAAGTTTAATAATTTATTAATTATGGTCGAGAATTATAGATATTTAGAAAATTCAGAGAGAGGATTAGAAGAAGAAATTATTAATGGAATATATAAAAATGTTAGATTAGATGTTTCGTTGGAAGAAAGTTATGAATATCCTGAAAGTTTTGATGAGCTACATAAATTAGAGCAAAAATATTTAGAGGAGGGGAAAAGAGGAAAAATACATTATAATTTGGAGTATGGCAATAGAAGAATTAAGTTGACCAGAGAGCTTGGAAAAGATGTTTTCGGTGTTTATATAACCGACATAGACGTTGGTTCAAGTGGAGATAAGAGAAGAAAAGAAAAGCAAACAACACTCCTATTTGAAGCTACAAAAAAAATATTAGAAAATTATTCATGTGTCAATAAAAAAATATCTACTTTACTTTTAGAAACTCAGCATAAGTCATTGAAGGACTGGGCTATTGGTGTGGGCGGTAACATATTTAGTTGGGAAAAAGAAGAAGGTGAATCAGATCCAAAGAAAGGAAATTGGTTAATTTTTAAGGGGAAGGTATTGCCCAATAATAAATAATGCCGGATCGTCTAATGGTAGGACAGCGGACTCTGGCTCCGCTAATCTAGGTTCGAATCCTGGTCCGGCAGAATATAAAAATCTCGTAAATTTCGAGATTTTTTGTTATAATAAATACAAAATAAAATTAAAAAAGCAATGCGAAAATTAAAATTAATTACCAGTTTTGTTCTTGTTGTAATTTTATCATTTTCTATTTCAGTATACGCAGCAGATTGGCCAGGTGACAGTGGAGTAGTTATTGGAGATGGAACTAATTTAGGGTTTGAATATGAACCAAGTGGACTGGCTTACCATAGTCGTCTTGATAAATTAGTTTTAGTAGGCGATGGCGGAGATATTACCACCATAAATATTGATGGATCTGGCGTAGACACCTGGTCGGATACTAGTAATGATCTGGAAGGTGTTGCTATTGCAGATCCAAATACAGATTACGTTTATGTGGGTGTGGAAAATCCGGATAGTATTAAAAGTTTTAATTTATCCACTAAAGCTTACGGAGAGAAACAGTGGGATTTAACCTCTTGGATGACAGGAGATCCAAATTCAGGATTAGAAGCCTTAACCTTTGTACCTAATGGTGCGCATCCTTATACTAACAAGAATAGCAGTTCAGGAGGATTTTTTTATGCTGGCTTACAATACGATGGGAAAATATATGTCTTTGATGTTGATTTGTCTACAAGTGGGTCAGTGACTTATATTGATACTATTACCGTTAATGATTCTTACACGGATATTTCAGGATTAGATTATAATAGTGAAACAGGATTGGTTTATGCTATTTATGATACTCTTAATTTATTAGTGGAAATGGAACCGGATGGTACGGTTGTCCATATTTATAATTTACCAGGTGATAGTCAAGAGGGTGTAAGCGTAGTATCTTCTTGTCCTTCTACTTCCTCTAATATTTATATAGCCCAGGATAGTGGAGATGTGTGGGCTTATAACAGCTATCCTATCGTATGTTTAGAAGATGAAGATAGTGGTGAAGATGGAGAAGATACTGGAGATGATAGTGATGATTCTTCTGATACTTCCGATGATTCTTCTGACGATACTTCAGACGATTCTTCTGATAATTCCTCAGATGCTTCAACAACAACTGAAGACACCGCCTCTCGTACCACTGAAGAAGGTAACACTATTTCTCCTAAAATAATCACTACTTCTGGTCCCGGAGAGGTAACCAGAGCGCAAGTCTATGATAGAAAAGGTGTTGCTACGGGAGATGTTATTACCGGGTTATTTCCTGATTCCTACGCTGGTGGTGCTGGTATGGTTCCAATTGATGCTAATAATAATGGGGTAAAGGATCAAGCTTTAATCTTTGCTATTAACAATGGTGGACCACAAGCTAGAGTAATTGGTATTAAAGAAGATAAAAGTGTTTCCTACCTAGGACAACAATTTGTCTTTGATTCTTCTATCAGAGATGGTCTCTCTGCAATGAGTGGAGATTTTGACAATGATGGTTATCAAGATGATGCGGCTTTTTGTTTGACAGGAGATTATAATCCGCGAGTAAAAATTTTTAGAGACGTTTCTGGTATAGATAACTGGAAATTAATTAACCAATTTGATGCTGCTTTTGGTGCTGCTGGCTGTAATTTAGGTACATTTCAATATGATGACGGAGCAGAAGAACTGCTAATTACTCCTAATCATGGTTTAGCTGAACCTAAAGTTTGGATGTATACAGTAGGCGGTACTCTCAAGAAAGACTTTTGGGCTTATGATGCTCCTATTAATCAGGGATTAACAGCATCTGGTATTCAAGATCGAATCTATACTACTCCTAATAACGGTTCTTCCCAAATAAATGTCTTTGACAAAAATGGAAATAGAAAGAACTTCTGGTGGGCTTATCAAGAACATATTAGAGGTGATTACACTAATGTTGCCGGAGATATAGATCTAGACGGTGTTGATGAATTATTAGTCTCTCCCATAGGCTCTAATGGTCCTCAAGTATTAGCTTATGAGCCCTCAGGTAAACTTCGATCCTGGCCTAATTTTTTTGCTTTTGGCGATGAGGCACTTCGCAATGGAGTGGGGATAGCGGTAATAGATAACTATCATGGGGTGAATTAGAGTATAGAATCTAAATCTTGAATTTAGAATAAAGGGATGTAGGATATTATTAATTTAAACCTTAAATAATTAAAAAAAATGATCACATGTCATTTTGAAAATAGTGATAAAAAATTGAATTTTAGACACGTAACTACTAATGCTATTATTGAAAAAGATAATAAGATTCTTTTAGTTAAAAGATCATCTAAAATGTATATGCCAAATTTATATTGTTTGCCTGGGGGTTATTTGGATCAAGGGGAAACTATAGAAAAAGGAATTTTAAGAGAAGTGAAAGAAGAAACTGGTTATGACTCTGGGGTTGTAACATTATTTAGGATTAATGGAAATCCCAAGAGGGACAAGGGAAATGTAGATTTTATTTTTTTAGTTAAAACCTTAGAAAAAACAGGTGAACATGACAAAGAAGTAGCTGAGGTTAAATGGTTTGATTTTAATGATTTACCAAAAAAAGATGAAGTAGCTTTTGATCACTATGAAAATATAGAATTATATTTAGAATATAAAAAAGACAAGTTTAATTTGCCATTTTTTAATAATATTTAATTGATTTTTAGAAAAATAAAGATATAATAGATTGAATCTATCAAGTTTTTTTATTTGTGTTTTAATGTTTTAATTATGCCGGATCGTCTAATGGTAGGACAGCGGCCTTTGAAGCCGTCAATCATGGTTCGAATCCATGTCCGGCAGAGTGATTTATTTTAATAATTTCTTTTTTATCCTTTCGATACGTCCTTTGGATATAATACCCTGACTAGCTAATCTTCTTAAGGTTCTCTCCAATTCAAATTCAGTAATGCCACCCATATCTTTATCAGGTTCTAGGGCATCCATAATCTGGTTCTCTTTCTGATCTGTTAACGCCGGATATACCAAATAGCGCTTTGTGTACTTCCTTGCTGCTTAGATGTTTTGTCTTTTTGTCTGAAGAAAATAATCCCATTGTTTTTTATTTAATTAGTACTTTTTTTATTATAGCAAATCTGATAGAATATAAAATATAGAAAGAAAGAAAATAAAAAAATTTATGATTTCTTCTTTTATAAAATCAATTTTAGTATTTATAGCTGTTTTAGGAGGACTGGAATATATTTCCCATGATAAATCTCGTGTTTATTTAGTGGCGGCTTTATTAATTACTTTATCTTTTATAATATCTGTTAGTTTTGTAAGAAAAGGCAGGATTCAGTCTGATAAAATGGCTTTTGCTTTATTTCCTATCTTGTTTTTAGCTAGTTTGATTGGTTTCTTTGTCTTTATCCCCGGAGATTTATTCCGTCATATATTTGCTGCCATAGGTAGCTTAGTTTATGCCTTACTTACTTTCTATACTGGTAATCTAGCAGCCAAGAGAATAACCCTAGATTCTAAACACAAATATTATTCTTTGGGGGAAATAAGTATTTTAGTTTATGCCTTTTTCTCATATGCTTGTATATTTGGTTTTTACTTATTTTTAAATCTTCCAACTTGGATTTTAATGCTACAAACCTTACTTATTTCAGTTTTTGCAGCTTATTTTCATTTTTGTTATAACAAAATTCAATTAAGTCAGAATCTAATATTTTATTCTGTATTTGGGCTTATTTCTTGTGAAATGGCTTGGGCGCTGTCTTTTTGGCCGACAGGTTTTATATCCAGAGGAATGGTTTTATTTATCATGTTCTATGTATTTGCCGGGTTGATTAAAAACTACTTTAATAAAACCCTAAATAAAAAAGTTGTTAAAGAACATTTAATAGTAGCCTTTGTTTCTTTAGCCATTATTTTAAGTACTACCAAGTGGACGTTTTAAGTCGAAAAAACATTAAAACACAAGAGTAAGATAACAAAATTTTTGAGAAATAGTTTAATTATTTGAAATGTCTAATATTAAAATAAAATCATTGGAAGATAATAATAAAGAGGAAAAGCCTTCTTCTGTCGAAACTATAAAGGGCAAAGAAAAAAAGCCTGGGATTATAAAAAAAATATTTAAAGCAACATTTGTTTTTTTATTTGTAGTAGTTATTGGAGGTGGAAGTGGGGTATTAGTTGATAAATTTTTATTTCCTTATTTAGCTGCCACTTCTTTTTTCGAGAAATATGAATTTTTAAAGCCAGAAGAGACAAAAATTATTGTTCAGGAAAAAGAAACAGTAAAAATTGACGAAAGTAGTGTTATAAATGAAGCTATCAATAAAGTTAAGCCTGCAGTAGTAACTATTATAAAGGATGAAAATAAACCGCAGCCTCAAGCATATGGTTCTGGTTTTGTAATTACTTCTGACGGATTGATTGTAACTAATAGCCATGTAGTAGATAATAATCAGGATAAATATATTGTTTTTGCCCAGGATGGTAAAAGCTATGATGTTGATATTATACACATTGATAATGCTTCTAGCTTAATATTTTTGAAAATTAAAGCGGATAATCTGCCAGTAGTATCTTTGGGTATTTCAAAAGATCTTAAATTAGGTCAAAAAGTAATATCACTAGGATATAGTGGTAATAATTTTCAAAATCAGGCTAGCCTAGGCATAATAAATAACGTAAATTCATTTATAATGAATAATGAAAATAATGAGCAGGTGAATGCGATGATTTTAGCAGATACTGAAATTAATATGGTGAATTCAGGCGGACCGCTAATAGACTTATCTGGTAAGGTAGTAGGTATTAATGTTAGTGGAGATAAAGATAATAAGGTATCAAATTATATTTTACCTATAGATTTAATTAAAAATTCTCTAAATAGTGTAATTGAAGATAATAAAATAGTAAGGCCAAAATTAGGTATCAAATATGTTAAAATTACACCTTATTTAGTGGAAGAGATAGAACTTCCTAAAGATTATGGTCTGTATCTATTAAACGATGATGCCGTTATTCCTAATGGCCCAGCTGACAAGGCAGGTCTTATGAAAGATGATTTAATCTATGCTATTAATGATATAGAAATAAACCAGAATAAAGATTTAGTTCAAATCTTAGAAAATTATAATATAGGGGATGAAGTAGAAATAAAGTACATTAGAGATAATCAAGAGCTTTCATCTAGGCTTAAATTAGGGGAATAAAACAAAAATTACAATTTAGTCTTGATTTTTTATAGTTTATATGTTATAATAATTTTTGTTTAAATAAAGTATAATTTTTAAATTATAAAAAAGTGAATATTTATATTGAAATACTTAAAAAATATTGGCATCTTTTCCTGCTATTAACAGTATTAATTACTGTTTCTAGTTTTGGTATTAGTGCGGTGCAGAAGCCTGAGTACAGATCTGATGTAAAGCTTTTAGTTATACAGAATCAAGGTCAAAGGCTTGATGCTTATACGGCGGCTAGATCTGCTCAGACAGTTGGTGAGGTTATCTCTAAAATGGTTTATACCTCCAGTTTTTTTGATAGAGTTTTAACTTCTAAATTTGATATAAATGATGATTTTGGTTCTGATCCAGAGAAAAGAAAAAAGAAATGGGAAGATAGAGTTAAGGTAAAGTTAAGCGACGAAACGGGTTCTATTCAAATTAGTGTTTATAATGAAGATCAGAAACAAGCGGAACAAATTGCTTTTGGCATAGCTTATACCATGATCAATTATGGTCAATATTATCATGGTGGAGGCTCTCAGATTGAAATTAAAATGGTGGATTTACCTATTACCTCAGAGAAGACTGTTAGACCTAATATATTATTAAATACTTTTGCCGGTTTGGCTTTAGGAATATTATTGTCAATAGTTATAACTGTGTTGATGGGTTCTAAGAAAGTAGAAAAAAGCGAAGCGTATAAATTAAGCGATAAGGTTTAATTAGAATTTGAATATTTTAAAACCGCCTTATTGGCGGTTTTTTTATTGGTGAGAAAATTACTCTAGCCCTCCTCCTTTAAAAAAGAGGAGTCAGAAGAGGATTTCTAAGATTGGTGCTGTTGATGTGAATTATTGAGGATTATATTATTTAGTAGTTTGGGTTGAGCGAAGCGTAACTCAGAGTTTATTTGTTGGGTTTCGATTACTCAACCCAACCTACTTTAATTTAACATTGGCAATCTCGGATGTCACCGTGGTAACTTCTTAACTAACTTGCTCCAATTATGCTCTCTTACAACTTTCTCTCTGCCAGCTCTTCCAAATTGTTGAGCTAAATTGTTGTTCAATAATAGCTCTATAACTTTTTGAGCTAATTCTTGGCTTGAGTCTGGATTTATAAGGTATCCATCTATATTATTAATAATAGCATCAGGGATGCCTCCTGTATTTGAACCTATAGTGGGAGTTTCACAGGCCTGCGCTTCTATAAAGACTAAGCCAAAGCCTTCAACATCGCCTTTTTCTTTATTGTAGGTAGAAGGCATGCAGAAGATGTCAGCTAAATTGTAAAATAGGGGCAAATCTTTATTTTTAACTTCTCCTAGGAATTTTATGTTATTTTCCAGATTAAGCGTGATTACTTGTTTTTTTAAGTTTTCTTCCTCGGGGCCCACTCCTCCAATTAAATAAATAATATTAGGAACTTTTTCTATAATTTCTGGCAGAGCTTTTATGATGAGCTGATGATTTTTTCTTTTAACCAATCTTCCGCAGGTAAAGATTATTTTTTTATCTTCCAGGTTATGATATTTTCTTAAATTTGATATGTCCAAATTAGGTTTAAAAAAATCAGAATCAACTCCGGGTGGTATTTTTATTATTTTTTTATCTAAATTAAGATTGGGGTATTTATTAATAATTTCTCTTTTTAAATAATCTGTCGTAACAATAATATTTTGAGCATTTTTAAAACAGAGCTTTAGAATATAATCCGTTTTACGGCTATTTTTTGTTTCTAATATTTCTAATCCGTGAGTGAATATGGTATAGGGTATTTTTTTAAATTTTTTTAAAATTAGGGCAGATAGGGCGTAGGGAACATAGAAATGGCCTAAAAGTAGATTTTCTATATTATTATTTTTTATTATTTTTGAAGCTTCAAGGAGGACAGGCAAAAAGCTTAAGTTTAAATATGAATATATTTTTTTTGTTTTATAGCTAAAAATTTTAAAATCTTCTTTATTTTTAGCTTCTTTTTCCGTTAATACAAATATTTTATTATTTTCTAAATTTTTACAAATATTGTATAAATAATTTTGGATACCGCCTTTGTCTGGCGGAAAGAATTTGGTTAAAAGTAATGAATTGTGTATCATAATTATAGTTTATTAAGTCCTTGTTATAATATATAAATTTAATTAAATTGTCATTATTTAATATAATTTATTGATTTTTTAATATCAAAATGGTGTAATAGCATGTTGTAATAACACGCATAATCCCTAAGGGGAGAAGAGAGGAATCATGTCTTCTAATGGAAAGCCAATCAAGGTTATCGGTAAAGGCGTTGGAAAGAAAGGAGAAAAGCCAAAAAGATTAGAAGCTCTCCCAGAGCGCCCCCATATGGGTACCACCATGGGGATGCCGACTCCTAGAATACAATCTCCTAATGGCATGGCCCCTAAGGTTGTTTTGAAAGCAGTAGAGGATCCCAGGACAACCCAACGGGGGTTTGAGCTTCTGGAAGGAGCTCAACAAGAAAATGTTTTTATTGATGATGATGAGACTAAAGAGGCAATGAAGAAAGAAGAGTTCTCAGAGGAGGAAATTATTGTGCCCGGGATGGCACAGGGCAGGATTAAGGCTATCGCCGGTATCATTACTGCATTATTGATTTTAGCTATTTTTGGATTTTTGTTGTTGAAATATTAGTTCTTTTTTGCACCTTCCTAGAGTTCAGATCTGGCATCCGCCCGGTCTGTTTTGCTTTTATAGGGGATTAAATTATTTATATACCTTACAATTAAAAAAACCTACTTATAAATTTATCTTTCAAGTAGGTTTTATAGAAATTATTATTGGGCTAGAGCTTCTTTGCTTGGGAAGGGATTAATTTTACTAATTACAGCTATATCTTCTTTAGTTATATTTCCTCTTTTTTCATGAATTTCAATATGTTTGTTTACTTTCTCATTAACTTTTCTAATAATGGGGACGTTTTTTTGTATTTGTACTTTAGCAGATATGTCGTTTACATTTTCTTCTAGATCTTTAAATTTTTTATTCATTTTTTCAAAGCCAGTGTCCATTTTTTTCTCTAAATTTTCTAAATCTTCTTTTTTAGCTACATCGTTATTAATAGTAGCGGCTAAAATTTCAATTTGAGAATTTATTTTATCAAATCGCTTGTCAACTTTTTCGAAATGTTTATTAATTTTTTCAAATTCGTTTTTTAATTCCTTATCCATAGAAATTGATTATTTTTGTATAATATTTATAAGTTAGCACATTTTTTATTTTTAGTAAACCACGTACGAAATTTTGTGGATTATGTAAAATTTTATAAGTATTCTTGAAATTTCGTACGTGGTAAAAAGTGTTTTTATTTACCTGGCTTTAGCCAGCTTCTTATTCAAAACCATACTTATTTTTAAGCCAATCGGTAATTATTGTCTTATCTAACATATTATAGCGCTTCAGGGCTTCTTTTTTAGTTAAAATTCCTTTTTCAAAAGCATCATTCAATGTTTTCTCTAATCTTCCTTTCTCATAGAAAATACTGTTTATATCACTCCATTCAATGCTATCGGGCATTAATTTTATTAATTCTAGAGCTATTTCTTTTTGAGTTTTTTGCTTAGTTTTCTTTTTATTTTGTACCATTTTTTTGTAGTTATTTTTTAGAGGTGCTTATTATTTTAATGTAAAATTTAATTTGAATCAAAGATAAATTATCCACCGTTTTTTAAATTTTATAAGATTTTAAATAGACAGCTGTTTTTAACCTTTTTGGGTTTGACATATTATTATTTTATGATTAAATATAATGTTCTTTTATCTTAAAAATACAGCCTTAGTCAAAAGTTATTAAACATTTTTGAATAAAATTTTTATTCTTTAATTTAAAGTAAAAGGTGTATGTATTCGAAGACTTTGGTTATATGTCATAGGATAAGAGCGTTCTTTTTTAAAATTGAGGTAGATAAATGAATGCAAAATGTATAATTTATAATGTAGAATTGGAATTGGTGAGTAAAAAAGTTGTTTGCAGCTTATTGTGAATAATTAGGTATTTTTATTAATTTGCAAACAACAAAACCTCCATGGAGATGGGAAGGGGATAGTCATGAGTGAGATGAAAAAGTGTCCGAAGTGTGGACATGAGGTAGAATATGCTTTTTGTACGAATTGTGGATATTGTATGTCTGAGTTAAGGGGGCTTGTTCCTCCTTCTCGTCATATCTTAAGGCCGCCGGAGCCTCCCCGTTCTGTGAGAATATGTTCGGAAAGTCCCCTGAGAGGGGATAGCACAGTGCCGGGATATTCCGGAATTGACCCCGAGGATTTAACTTGGAAGTCAATAATCGGGATTGGAGAAAGTCAAGATGGCAAGGGGGGAGCCAACTCGGAAAATCAGAGTGATGGTAGCTCTCCGGAAGAGAGTGTCAATAGTGCTGATTTTGAAGAAGACCATGGCGACGTCAAGACTGGTTCTGATTCAGATAGTGAAGATGACTCTTCTGAAAAAGAAATCGAGATTGATTATATGGGCTGGCAGCCCTCGCCTTGGAAATTGCGTGTTTTCGTCGGTTTTTGCCTAGTATCGATTTTGGCTGGTTTGGGTTATATTATTTGGATTTCTGTGCCTTCTCCTTCTCCGTGGTTTCAGTCTCTGGGTTTGTCGCACAGCAAGGTGGTGCGTCGGCCGATTCAGGCGACAAAGGCGAAAAAGCAGGCTTCCAAGCGGATTGAGCCGCGTTCGCCACCTCCACGGAATCTGGTGTTGAAAAGCCCCACCTATCAAGGCTCGGTAGATAATATTTTCCGTAGGGGTCGGGGGCTTTGGTGGAGAAGTGAGTATTTCTCCTGCGTAGCAGTTTTTGGCGAAGACGTCAGTCCGACATTTATCCCTGGGCAGTTGATAAGCCGGGGGCAATGGAGAGGCTGGCAGTACGCTGAGCTGCGCGGCAGGGGAGATCGCTATCTCTTCCTATCGGTCTGTGGAGCAGGGTGGAATACGTACATTTCAGAAATTCCACCTGATACTCCAGAGCACCTCGGTCAAGCCGTGGTGCAAGACAAGATAGGGATAGCCTACCGGGCAGCACCTCCATGATCCTACCTCAAAGCAGCGACTAGTTCGCTGCATCTCATAGCCCGCGTCTTAACTTAATAAGTTCTGGCGCGGGCAAAAATCCATTAGAATGTAGAATTTTATTAAAACAATAACATCATTACGAGTGGTAGTCCTAAAAAATAATATTATCAAGATTAACAGCCGTAAGGCTGTTACGAATATTTTGCAAAAAGATATTTTATATAAAAACAATGTTTTTAGAAAAGTCTAATCTGGAGTAGTCTAATTTAAGCCCAAAAAAAGCCTTGTTTTTAGTATATAAAAAGGTGGGTAAATAGTATTGACAAATATGTTACAATATGCTATACTGCGGTGTTATTGAAAATACGGAATTAGGAATTTGGAATCAAGGAATAGCGAAATGAGTGAAGCGAATTTCGCGCCTACTGTACGAAACGCAAATTTCCTTCCCGCCTCTGACGGCGGGCAAGCCAGTCAATTTGCTAATCCTGGGATAAGGATTAAGGAAATGAGCTAGTGAGAACTTGCACATTAAAATCCATATAATTAAAAGACAAATAAAGCTTAATTAAGAAAGATTAATAAAACGATATTTGTTTTTTAAAGAGAGCACATTTTATAAATTGAGGCTATATGAAAAATCCGCCTACGCCATTAGGCTTTGGCGGACACGGTTGGAGTTTCGCTTTTAGGGAATAATATAAATATTGTTTCTTAAAATCGCGGACTTCAATCAATCGAAAGAAAGATGGAAGTTCATTGTTGGAAACGATAGAAAGAAAGGAGGCCAGAAATGGCCGACGAGACAGGGACCGAAGAAGGGACCGAGACAGAGACGGTGACCGAAGAACCGCAGCCCGGGCGCATCCGCAGGGCCGCGGCCAACGTGAGGACCCACTGGAAGTGGGCGATCGTAATGGTTGTGCTTCTGGTGGGGCTTGGATTCGGAGGAGCTTGGGCCCTCGGGCTGTTCGGTGGCGACGCGGAAGCGCAGGAGGCGGACAACACGCTGACCCCCGACCGGCCGCCCCCGCCGACGAACCCCGCGCCGGCACCCGTCAAGGGACAGCCGACCGGCGTGACCCTCGGTCAGCTCCGGTCGGAGTTGGGAAAGACGGTCAACGCCGTCAATTCCCACACCGACGGTGTCGCGACGGACATCAAGGGTCACGTCTCGAGTGAGGTCGACAGAGGAGTCGGAGCGGTCAATGGACACATCGATGACCGGGCGGAAGAAATTCTGACCCGTATCGAAGAGTGCGGCGACTGCGACGAGGACGATCATGCGAAGGCCCCAAGCCCGAACAAGACGCCTCCTGCGCCAAGGCTGCCGAATCCGCCCACCCCGGTCGCCGAGGAGCCCACCGTTCCCCCCACCCCCACGAAGGTGGCAGAAGCGCCGCCCCGTCCTCGCGGACGACGGTGCATCGAGCTGACTCACTTCGGTGGTCAGCATACTCGAGTCTGCCCCTAGCCTCAAAAGCCCCGCGCATCATTATAGTATGACATAGACGAACTTCGGTTCGTTCCTACCATGTCTACTGATGCGCGGGTGCTTCCAATTCTTTATTAGTGAGTAGTTAGTAGTTAGTAGGGAGTAGAGATTAGGAAGAAAATATCCGCCTACGCCATTAGGCTTCGGCGAACAAGGGAAGTTATGCCTTAAGTTGTTATAAATATAATAATTCTAGGTATACCTTCAAGGTTAGTACATTTCACATTTTGAGGTAAGGAAACACGGCCCCCCTTAGGGTGGTCATAACCGACCTCCTCTTGAGAAAGAGGGGGGTCATGGCAGGGTCAAGGAACGAAGGAGAAGGAAAGATGAGAGACATGACGAAGTTGGCGGCGATCGCGATGGTCGTGGTGTTCGGCTCGGTCGGTTGCGGCGTGTCCACCTTTCAGGTGGTGCGCGAGGATCGTCCCGTTCAGTTTGGTCTGGACGAGGACGGCGAGGTCACCTCGACCCCCCTTCCCGACGACGTGGAAGGTCCGACGACCGTGGAAACCCAGCCGGACTGGTGTCACCGGAACCGAGTGGCCTGTGGGCTGCTCATCGGCTTCGGGAGCGTAGCTCTCGGTGCCGGTGTCGGTCTCGGCACATGGGGCGCCGTGGAGGCGTCTGACGGCGACCATACGGTTGTCACTCACCGGTAATTTCCCACCTCAAAAATCCCACCTGCGTCAGCACAGTTGATCAAATTAAAAAGATCATACTTGTGCTGACGCAAAATACCCTCCTTAAATCAAAATAACAAGATAACACAAGAACAAGATAATAAGGGAGGGGATTTATGCTAAATATGAGCTGCTAAAAGGCAAGAATATAGTATTTAGAAGCTAGTATCTGGTATAAAGAATTATTAAGAAATCTATTGACAAATATAGTAAAAAGTGATATAATATAGTGTTAAAATAAAATAGTGTAGTACTTTAAAAATAGCAATTAAATGAAGTTACACCTTAAAATATTATAAATAATAATTTAAGGTGTACCTTCTAGGATTTTTTTGAGGAAACAAGGCGGACCCAAGGGGCCGCAAGGAGAAGAGAGATGCAAGAGCATCACGAGAAGGCCCTTCGGGGCAAGTTGATCGAAACCGCAACGCTCATCGCGACCCTTCTGGTCGTGGTGACCTTCAACACCGGCTGCGGGCCGGATACGATCGAGACGTACGTGTACGATCTCGACCAGGACAGCTTCGAGGCCGTCGGCGACGGTGGCCGCGACTGCAACGACAGCAACCCCTCGGTCTATCCCGGCGCTCCGGAGATTTGCAACAACATCGACGACGACTGCGACGGGCAGATCGACGAGGGCTTCGCCGACGAGGACGGCAACGGGGTCGCGGATTGTGCCGAGATCGACGTGAACGTCGATGTCGACGTCAACGTCGAGAACAACCTCAACGGCGGCGACGGCGACGCGGACTCCGACAGCGATGGCGATTCCGACGGTGATACGACCCCGATCGAGCCCGAGCCCATGTGTGAGGAAGCCGACATTTCGCAATGTCAAGCTTTCGATCATCCGCGGGCAGCAGGTGCTTGGGGAGGGTGTCCCGGTGCTGTCGAGGTCACTCCCGGTGGAACCCAGATCATTATCCGTTTCCCCGACGGATGTTGGGTTCCGACGAACTGGGGTCCTGGAGACAGCGGAGACGCTTGCGTCGAAGCTGAGGCTGCGTACGGGTCGGTGGACGCGATCGCTGGGGAACGGGCACTCGGCAGGACCGGCGGGGAGTGCTTGAACGTCGCCTACTGCGACCTCCCCCCTGGCGGTGACTGCCACCCCGAGTGGTTCTAGTCGTCAAAAAAACGAATCCTACCAAAATCCAGTGTAACCCCGGGTAGCTGGAGCCCATGTTCATTCTTGAACACCCGCGTAAGAGACATCCAATCTTACGCGGGCTCACAATTCCACATCAATTAGTTAAGCATTTCACATAAGCAGCAAATAGGCTGTTTTTTTGATATAATAATAAAATCAGGACTAGCGAAATGACCCTAATGGGGAATTTCGCGCTTACTACACGTAGCGCAAATTTCCTTCCAGTCAATTTGCTAATCCTGGTAATTTACAAAGCGCAAATTTCGCATTCCTCCTCTTTGGCGGATAAATAGCTCAATTTGCTAATCCTAGTAATTTTAAAGAGCACAAATTTTGTTATACTTAATTTGCTAATCCTAAAAACAAAAATATGCCAAAAGAAAAACATCGTCCGCCACATATTTATAGAGATAATCAGATTTATTTTTTAACTTCTAGAACGCACGAAGAGATTTGTTATTTTAATACTGATAATAGAAAAGAAGTATTAAAAAGCGTACTAATTAAATCTATTCAAAGATTTAATATAAAAATCTATGCTTGGGTAATAATGGATAATCATTATCATTTATTATTTCATATAAAGCGCAAATTTCGCTTCGCTCAATTTGCTAATCCTAAAGAAAGTGATTTAAGGAATAGCGAAATGAACGGAGTGAATTTCGCGTCAGCTGCAGAACGCAAATTTCCTTCCCGCCTCTCCGGCGGGCAGGCCAGTCAATTTGCTAATCCTAGAGGTGATGAATTAAGGAATAGCGAAATGAGTGAAACGAATTTCGCGTCTAAATATCAACTAGTAGAATTTATTAGAAAAATACATAAAGATAGTTCCAGGATTTTAAATAAAATAAATAATACTTCAAAACGTAAAATATGGTATCAATATTGGGACCATTGCATTCGCGATGAAGAAGATTTCTATAAGCATTTCAACTATATACATAACAACTCTATTAAACACAAAAAAGTAAAAAATATAGAAGAACTAAATCTTTATAATTTTTCTAGCTTTAATACTTGGATTAGGAAAAAGGGGAGAGAATGGATAAATTCTAGTTTCGAGGATTATCCTATATTGGATTATAGTGATGAGGATATTTAGGCTATAATAGTAGTGAACTAAAATATAGAGCACTTAAAAATATTGACAAATATATTATAAATTGACACAATTTAATATCTTAAAGTAGGAATTTAGGCTTTAAATCGTTATTTTATAATAAATTAAGGCTTAAATTACTATGGAAAGCTCTTTATCTTTTCGTAGTAGGTTATAGATGAAGCCCTCCGGGGCTGAGGAGGAAGGGATGCGAAAGCATCAGCAAGAGAAGGCCCTTTGGGGCGTAGTGTTTTTGACCATGTTGGTTGTCGCGGCTTCGGTCGTGGCAGCATGTGGACATGCATCACGAAATAATGATGCAGATGCGGATGCGGATGTCGATAGCGATGTCGATGGAGACGTAGACAGCGATAGCGATGTTGACTCCGATAGCGACTCGGATATTGACGGAGATATGGATAGCGATGGAGGCAGTGATTCTGACGGTGATACGGACTCGGACAGTGATATGGAAGTGGATGGTGATGGTGACTCCGACAGCGACTCTGATTTGGATAGCGATGGAGATGGTGGCGGTGATGTAGACGGAGACACGGACGGTGACGCCGATTCTGATTTCGACTTTGATGACGACACTGACTCCGATAGCGATTTGCCCATCTGCGATTCTTCCTCAGAGGCACAATGTGAAGACTGGGACCGTCTGGCCGGGTTTCCTTGGGACGATGAGTCTCATAGTGAGCCTGGTTGGAGAGGTTTCGCGTTTTCGGGAACATGTGAATGCCCTCTGGAATACGTGACTGGCGTCGCCCTGTTGTTCGAGGGTGACTGCTGGGATTTTGAGACTCCAACCCCTACTTGCGAGGAATGGGAGGCTGGTCTTTCCAGCGGAATTGAGGGATACTTGGCACAACCACGCTTCGATGAGAGGGAATATCGGGGCTGCTATTCCATCTGCTGGACCCCGCACACCCCGCCCATCTCTCGTGAGTAATAACCTACCGAAAAATTGCCCACCTAGTTGATCCGTCCTGGATTAGCGTTTGAAAGTGGGCTTCCCAATTAATATAATTAGTTTCAATATAAAATAGCCCTGATGGGGCTATTTTTTTAGAAATAATAAATAAAAAGCTGGCTAAAGCCAGGCCAATAAAACATTTTTAATCTGACTAAAGCCAGGTAAATAAATTACTTTTTATATTAAGTAAGTTGTATTAGTAAGTTTTAAAAAGTTATTTTCCCGGCTTTAGCCGGTTATTCTCTTATAAATTTCCTTTATTTTCTCATAATAATCATCTCTATTAAATTTCTTACTAAATTCTTTTCCCATACTTCCCATATTTTCTATTTTTTCTCTACTTTGAAGCATTTTATTAATTTTTTGAGCTAAGTTATCACTGTTACCACTTTCAAACAATAGGCCAGTTTTACCTTCTTGTACTAATTCTGGCAGAGCACCTATATTAGAGGCTATAACAGATTTTCCATAGGTATAAGATTCTAGCACAGTTAGACCAAAAGTCTCATAAAATACCGAGGGCATAATTACAAAAAGGGAATTTAGAATAGCTTCTTTAAGCTTTTCACCTTTTAAATATCCCAAGAATTCAACATTATCCATATTATTTTTTTGTACATAATCCTTTAATTCTTTTTCTTGCGGTCCTGTGCCAGCTAATTTTAATTTTATATTTTTAACCTTTTGCATTGCTTTTAATAAAACTACTGGTCCTTTTTCTTTAGAAAGGCGGCCAAAATATAAGATATAATTTTCTGAATAATTGTTTTGTTCAATAATTTGTTCTTGTTTTATAAAATGAGGTAAAACTTCAATTTTATTTCTATTAAAGCCAAATTCTATAAGTTTGTCTTTGACAAATTGGCTGGGTGTAATATATAAATCAATATTATTTTTATAAATCTTTAAAAATCTGTGATAATACATTTCTAGCATATTAATCTTGCTGGCTGCATAAGAATCTTTAACACATTTGTGGATTACACAATTATAGTATTTATATTTTTTGCAGCGCTCACAAACCCTATTTTGGGTATAAAAAATATAATTAGGGCACATCAATTTAAAATCATGGACGGTCATTACAATAGGAATACCTGCTTTTTTGAGCGGAGTTAGAATAGAAGGCGAAATTTGATGATAAATATTATGAATATGGGCTATATCAGGTTTTTCGGTCTTAATTAGATCCTCCATTTTTGATCTAGCTTCAAAAGAATAAATTATTCGTCCGGCTGCTTTTATTCCTTCCAGAGAAAAGCTAGATTTTTCTAAATTAACCGGGCTTACCAAATATTTAGAATAAGATGAGTTGACGTTTTTATTATCCTGCATAGCAAAAGGAATAGTCTTGTGACCGTTTTCTTCTAATAATTCTTTCAAATCAAATAAGTGGCGTTCGGCTCCGCCTTTTAGATAGTAGAATTTATTGGCTAGGAGGATTTTCATTGGGTCGATGCTAATATACTAATTAATACTAATTATGCTAATATTTTAACAGAAAAATAGATTTTGTGTAGGTATATGGTTATTTGGTATAATAAAATAACTGACTAAAGTCAGGTAAATAAATCACTTTTAAGAATAGGCTGACTAAAGTTAGGTAAATAAATCACTTTTAAGAATAGGCTGACTAAAGTCAGGTGAATAAATCATTTTTATATAAAACAAATCGCTTTAATGAATTTTTAAAAAAGTAATTTCCCCGGCTTTAGCCGGATATTAAAATTGTATGCCACGAGTTATTCTAAATAATTCTTACTATTTTTTAACCACACCAACTTTTAATCATGAGAAATATTTTAATACTAATAAAAAGAAAAATATTATTTTAAAGCAGTTAAATAATATAAAAAATAAATTTAAGATTTCTATCTATGCTTATAGTATAGCTTATGATCATTATCACTTATTATTTTATTTAGAAGATAAAAATAGGTTAAAAGATATTATCAGGGTAATAAACGGTGGAAGTTCATTTGTGTTAAACAAAATAGATGGCATAAATCGTAGGATATGGGATAATTATTGGACAAAAATTATTTTAGAAGAAAGAATGTTCTATAATGTTTGGGGATATATTATTGGTAATTTGCTAAAATATAAAGAAGTGCAGGATTTTAGCGAATTAAATAAATCGCCATATTCTAGTTTTTCACAAGCTGTTAGAGAACATGGACTTGAATTTACTGTGGAAATAGTTAAAAATGTTATAAAATTAGATTTAGAAGATAGCTCTAAGTTTAAAACTGGTAAGAGCTGACTAAAGCCAGGTAAATAAATCATTTTTAGATATTTTATGAATAAAATACTAGTCCTCAATATAACTCCCAAATGCAATATGGATTGTCAGTTTTGTTTTGGACCGAAGAAAGGTGATAGTGGAATTACAGAAAAACAAGGTATTAAAATAATTGACGAAGCAGTTTCAGGGGGTATTAAAAAGATTGTTTTTACTGGAGGGGAACCACTACTTTGTTCTTTTGTCTTTAAATTATTAAAATATGCCAAAGACAAGGGCATGTTTGTAATTTTACACACTAACGGTTTACTCCTAAATTGGGATAAAATAAAAATATTAGAAAAAATAGTTGATCAAATTAATTTACCGCTTGATGGGTATGATGAAAAAACTAATAGTAAGATGCGCTTGCCTGGACATTTTAAAAAAATTATGAATTTACTTTATTTATTGAAAAAAAGTCCCATTCGAGTTATAATCTCAACGGTAGTAACCTCTAAAAATAAGTATTTTATAAGCAGTATAAGTAATGTTCTGCCAGAAGATATATATAAGTGGCGTTTGTTTCAATTTAAGGCTGAAGGGAAAGCGAAAAGATTTGCAGAAGAGTTGAAAATTTCGGATGAGGATTTTAATAAAATAAAGAAAGAAATTAAAAAACAGAGTTTAGGGTTTAGAGTACAGTTTGTAGGAAATAAAGATAAGGAGTTTGAGGAGAGCTATTATGTTATTTAAAGGCTGGTAGTTATTATATGTTGGTAAAAATTTATTTGTAGAGGCTCAAAATTTTCTGTAGGGGCTTAAAATTTTGAGCCCCTACAAATCCAATTACTAATATTAAAGATATGAAAATCGGTATCGACTGTCGTACAATCTTAGATCCTAAAGCAGGAGAGGCAGCTGGTGTTGGTCATTATACTTATCATTTGGTTAAGAACCTTTTGGAATTGGATAAAAAAAATAAATATATTTTATTTTTTGACAAAGGTGTAGGTGATGCGGGTAGTTTTAAACAAAAAAATAGTGAGATTAAATTTTTCCCTTACAAAGAATATAAGAAGTTTTTACCAATTGCTTATTCTCATTTATTAATATCTTCTTTTGTTTCACGAGAAAATTTAGATGTTTTCCATTCTCCAGCCTCAACTATTCCGCTAGCCTATAGTAAAAATGCAGTTATAACTATTCATGATCTAGCTATTTATAAGAATCCCAAATGGTTTCCTAAGCAATATTTTAGCACTAAAATATCTGTGCCTCAGAGTTTAAAGAAAGCTAAAAAAATAATTGCCGTCTCTGAATATACTAAAGCTGATTTGATAAATATTCTAAAAATTTCAGCAGAAAAAATTGCAGTAGTTTTGAACGGTATAGAAGAGAGAGAAGACGTTGGTAATAAAAATCCAGAAGACAAAGAGAAAATTAAGCAAAAATTTGATATAAAACAAGACTTTATTTTATTTATTGGAACTCTTCAGCCTAGGAAGAATATAGGAGGTTTAATATCGGCTTTTGATAGATTGAGAGGTACTAAAGTATTTGAAAATTATCAATTAGTTATTGCTGGCAAAAAAGGATGGAATTATGAGAGTATATTTGAAAAAGTAAGAGAAAAAGGACTAACCAAAAAAGTTATTTTTACTAATTATATAACTAAGGAAGATAAAATTAGATTACTTAACGCTGCTTCTTGTTTTTGTTTTCCTTCCTTTTACGAGGGCTTTGGTTTATCAATACTGGAGGCTATGCAGCAAGGAACGCCAGTGATTACTTCAAATATAACATCCACTAAAGAAATAGCAGGGGAAGCAGCTTTATTAGTTGATCCCTACAAATCTTCTTCTATAATGCAAGCTATAAAAAAAATGCTAGGCGATGAAAATTTAAGAAGAAGTTTAATGCAAAAAGGATACGTCCGTGTTAAAAAGTTTTCTTGGGAGAAATGCGCGGTAGAAACCTTAGAAGTTTATAATAAAATAATGAGTTAATTTGACATTAGACATTAGTAATTAGCAAATATTATTAAAATGTGAGCTGATGACCAATGTCTAATTTGCTAATGTCTATCTAAATAAATGATCAAAAATAAAAAACAATTAATTGCAAACGGAAAAACACCCGAACAGAGAAAAGTTAGAGGTGATTTATTGGATATTTTAGAAAAAGTAATTAAGGAAATTAATCCTGAAAAAATAATAAAAAATAGTGTTATTTTACAGGACAGTAATTTAAAAATTGAAGGAAAAAAATTTAATTTAAAGAAGTATAAAAATATATATGTAGTAGGCGCTGGTAAGGCAACCTATTATATGGCTTTATCTTTAGAGAAAATTTTAACTAGGAGGATAAAAGATGGATTAATTAATGTTCCAGAAATTCTAGGTAAAAAATTAAAATATATAAATATAAATATTGCTTCTCATCCTATACCAGATAAGGCAGGTATTAAAGGGTCTAGAAAAATAGCAGAAATTTTAAGAAAAGCTGACAAAGAGGATTTAATAATAAATTTAATATCAGGCGGAGGTTCTGCCTTGATGCCACTACCGGTCGAGGAGATAAATTTAGAAGATTTAAAATTAATTTCTAGTCTATTAGTAAAATCTAGAGCTCCGATAACAGAAATAAATATAGTTAGAAAACATATTTCCCAAATTAAAGGTGGTAGAATGGCAGAAATTGCATATCCAGCAACAATTGTTTCTCTATATGTCTCTGATGTGGTAGGTGATAGGTTAGATACTATTGCTTCGGGGCCAACAGCAGCGGATGATTCTACTTTTAAGGAAGCAGTAAATATTTTAAAAAAGTATAAAATTTGGTCTAAAATTCCAAAATCTATTGAAGAACATCTTAATTTTGGTTTAAACGATAAAACCCTAGAAACTCCTAAAAGTAGTAATAAAATATTTAGAACAAATAAAGTGTTCAACTATATTATTAGCGGTAACAAGAAGGCTTTAGCTATAGCTTGCCATAAAATAAGCAAATTAGGTTATAATTGTTATATAGTAAGTAGTTTTCTTCAGGGAGAAGTGCATAGAGTTGCCAAAGATTTAATATCTCTGGCTATTAAAGTGAAAAAAAATAATAAACCGGCTAAAAAGCCAGCTATTTTAATTGCTGGAGGGGAAACAACTCTTAATTTAAAAGGAAATGGCTGTGGTGGCAGAAATCAAGAATTAGTTATGGCGGGAGTAAAAAATTTAAAAGAAGATATAACATTAGTGTCTTTTGCTACAGATGGTGTAGATGGGCAAACTCCTGAGCCTGTGGCAGGAGCGATAGCTGATATAGTGACATTAAATAGAATTTCAAGTGAAAAAATTAATATAGATAAATTTTTAGCCAATAATGATTCCTATAAATTTTTTAAAGGACTTGATGAACTTATTAAGACTGGGTATACTGGAATAAATGTGGGAGATATAGTTATGGTATGTATAGTTTAGCTTGAGTAAATTTGATCTAAATATTTAAATTCAGTTTTTGTACTGATTATGGTTTGTAATTCATAATTTTTAATTACCAATTTCTAATAAAAAACTAAAATGACAAATAAATAATTAGAGATTGTTTGTTATTTAAATTTTAGCATTAAAAATTTTATTAGGTATTGGATATTAGATATTAGAAATTCAATAATAAAATAATTAATTAAGTACTTGTTTTAATTTAGTTATTAGTCATTTAATAATATTATGTTTAAATCCGTTAATCCTAAGCAAGATTTTGTAAAATTAGAGCACGAAGTTCTAGATTATTGGAAAAGTAATAATACTTTCCAGAAACTTCAAGAGAAAAATAAGGGCAATAAGCCTTGGTCTTTTTTGGATGGTCCAATAACTGCGAATAATCCTATGGGAGTCCACCATGCTTGGGGAAGAACTCTCAAAGATACTTTTCAGAGATATAAAGCTATGCAAGGTTATGATTTGAGGTATCAAAATGGTTTTGATTGTCAGGGTCTTTGGGTGGAAGTAGAAGTTGAAAAAGAATTAGGATTTAAAACTAAGAAAGATATTGAAGAATATGGGGTAGCCGAATTTGTACAAAAATGTAAGGATAGGGTTAAAAAATATTCAGATATTCAAACTGAGCAATCAATAAGATTGGGTCAATGGATGGATTGGGAGAATTCCTATTATACTATGTCTGATGTTAATAATTATACTATTTGGCATTTTCTGAAAAAGTGTAAGGAAAAAGGATATTTATACAAAGGCAAAGATAGTGTACCTTGGTGTCCGAGATGTGCTACTGCTATTTCACAGCATGAAATTTTAACTGAAGAATACAAACAAATAACGCATGATTCTGTATTTTTTAAATTGCCAATTTTAGATAGTAAATTTGAAAATACAAAATTCTTAGTTTGGACTACTACACCTTGGACAATTCCTGCTAATGTTGCAGTTGCCATTCATCCTGATTTTAAATATGGATTATATAATAATGGCCAAGAAAGTTTAATTATGTTGAAGGATTTAGCCGAGAAGGTATTAAAAGATGAATACGAGTTAGAAAAAGAGTTTAAGGGTAGGGATTTGGTGGGTTTAAAATATGAGGGACCCTTTGATTATTTAGATAGAGTAAAAGAAGCCAGAGATGAAAATAATCAGACATTTCATACTGTGATTGAAGCAGAAGAATTAGTAACTGCTGAGGAGGGTACTGGTATTGTACATATAGCTCCAGGTGCTGGAGCTGAAGATTTTAAATTAAGTAAGGATAAGAATTTGCCAGTTATAGCAGTTATTAATGATGAAGCCATCTATTTAGATGGGATGAATGAATTTAGTGGGAAGAATGCTAAGCAAAATCCTAAAATTATATTTGAATATTTGAAGAATAAAGAGAATGGTAAATATTTATTTAAAATTCAAAATTATACCCACAGATATCCTACTTGTTGGCGCTGTAAGGAGGAGTTAGTTTGGCGGGTAGTAAATGAATGGTATATATCAATGGATAAATTACGTCCAAAAATGATGGAAGTAGCTAAAAAGATAAAATGGATTCCATCTTTTGGTCTGGATAGAGAGTTGGATTGGTTGAAAAATATGGATGATTGGATGATATCAAAAAAACGTTATTGGGGATTGGCTCTACCTATTTACGAATGTTCTTGCGGACATTTCGAAGTAATTGGATCAAAAAAAGAATTAAAAGAGAAGGCAGTAGAGGGATGGGAAGAATTTGAAGGAAATTCTCCTCATAAGCCCTTTATTGATAAAGTAAAAATTAAATGTTCAAAATGCGGTAAAAAAATATCACGTATTCCTGATGTTGGTAATCCCTGGCTTGATGCTGGTATTGTGCCTTTTTCAACTATGAAATATTTTGAAGACCATGAATATTGGGAAAAATGGTTTCCGGCAGATTTTATTACGGAGTGTTTTCCTGGCCAGTTTAAAAATTGGTTTTATTCGTTAATAGCGATGAGTACTGTTTTAGAAAATACCAATCCCTTTAAGACATTACTAGGTCATTCTTTGGTTCGTGATGATAAGGGCGAAGAAATGCATAAATCAAAAGGTAATGCTATTTGGTTTGATGAGGCGGCCGATAAAATGGGAGTAGATATTATGCGCTTTTTATATTGTTCACAAAACCCCGAATTTAATTTGAGGTTTGGCTATAAAGTTGCTGATGAGGTTAAAAAGAGGATTATAACATTATGGAATACTTATTCTTTCTTTATTATGTATGCTAATATTGATAAATGGGAGAATCAAGAATCTAGCTTTACGAGCCCCGTAGGGGGAATCAAGAATTTAGAATCAAATAATTTATTAGATAAGTGGATTATTTCGAGCCTTCATGAATTAATTAAAAATGCTGAAGAAAATTTAGATGAATTTAGAGTCTACAAGGTAATGGAGAAAGTGGAGAAATTTATTGATAATTTATCTAATTGGTATGTAAGGCAATCACGTAGAAGATTTTGGAAGTCTGAAAATGATAAGGATAAATCAGAAGCTTATCAGACACTTCATACTTGTTTAATAGAGTTATCAAAGATATTATCGCCCATGCTTCCATTTCTAACTGAAGATATTTATAGAAATTTAACAGGGAATGAATCAGTCCATTTAGAAGATTGGCCTAAAGTTGATAATGAATTAATTGATAAGAAATTAAATACAGAAATGGATATAGTTTTGCGGGTTGTGACGCTAGGTCATGCTGCTCGTGATAAAGCTCATATTAAAGCCAGACAACCGTTAAATGATATAAAAATAATAGGTGGTACTAAATTAGGCGAGGATTTGGTTAAATTATTGGTTAATGAACTTAATGTGAAAAATGTTCAGTTATTTGATGAATTTGAAAGTAAGTCAATGATGGAAAAATATGTTGAAACTAAGGTTAAATTGAATTTTCCAATATTAGGGAAAAAATATGGTGCTGATTTGAAAGAAATTCAGAAATTATTTGGTCAAGGTAAATATAAAGTGACAGGTGATAATTTAATTTTAAATAAATATACATTGCTATCTGATGAATGGGAAATGAATTATGAGTCGAAGGAAGGGCATAAAAATATTGAGATTCAAGTTGACGGGGAATTAGTAGTTATTTTGGATACTAATATAACACCTGAGCTAGAAAAAGAAGGTGTTGCTCGTGATATTATTAGACATATTCAAGAAATGCGGAAAGAAGCAGGTTATAATGTTGAAGATAGGATTAAAATAAAAATTAGTGGTATAGATCTGGAAGAAATAAGCACAATTATTAAAAAAGAAGTCTTGGCTGAGGAGATAGTGGAAAATGGAAAGATGGATTTGGAAAAAGAATTTGAGATTAACAAGATGAAAATAAAATTAGGAGTAAAAAAATAAACGTGCCTACATTTAGAGCAAGGGGTATTATTATAAAAAATAAAAAAGTAAGAGAAGCTGACAAGATTTTTACTATTATTACTGATAATTTAGGAAAAATACAGGCTTATGGTAGAAGTACGGGTAAGATAAATTCAAAATTAGGAGGTCATTTAGATTTATTCACAAATTCAAATCTGGTTTTAGCAAAAGGTAAGAGCATGCCCACTCTAGTTTATGCTAATGCGTTAGATAGTTTTAAAAACATAAAAAGTAATCTTACAAAAACAGGTATAGCTTTTTATGCCAGTGAGCTTTTGGATAATTTTTTATTAGAAGATTATAAAGATACCAGAATTTATAGATTATTGTACTATTTTTTTATAACTTTGAATGTACCTGATATTGAAAATTTGATACAAATTAGAGTTTTATTTTGGTCTTTTGAATTAAAGCTCCTAAGCTTGTTGGGATTTTTGCCAGAGGTAGGGAGTTGTGTGAAATGTGGAAAAAATATAATTAAAGATAGTAATTATTTTGATTTTACTTCAGGAGGTTTTATTTGTTCTAATTGTGATAATGACAGCAGAGCATATTCTTATCAGGTAGACGAGGTTATTGTGAGCTTGATTGATAAAATATATAGAGGCAACACGGAGGTTTTAATTAGTCTTAAGATAGAAAACAAACAAGGATTTATTATAAAAGAATTGATTGATCGCTACATATTATATTTAATGAATAAAAAAATAAAGTCTTCTGAATTTTTAGAAAAGATTAATTCTTTAGAAAAGCAATTTGGTATATAATCTATTTTTCTATATGAAAAAGATAATATTTATAATTTCTATATTAATTTTGTTTCCGCTTGTCTCCAGTGCACAAGTTTTATATCCTGAAAAAAAACAAGAATATGTTAATGATTTTACAAATGTTTTAGGTGATACTTCTTCCCTAGAAGCAGAAATTGAGAAATTTGAAAAAAATACTTCTAGTAGAATAAATATCACCGTCTTAAATACTTTGGAAGATGCCAGTATTGATAGATATGCAGACAAACTTTATGATAAATGGAGAGTAGGCAGAGACAAGGATGATGGAGTATTAATCGTTGTTTGCTTGCAAGATAAGAAAATATATATTAAAGTCGGGTATGGGCTATTAAGTACAGTTACTTCTGAAATTAATCAAAACATCATTGAAAATGAAATAAGTCCTAGCTTTCAGGAGAGTATGTACTTGGAAGGATTAGAAAAAGGAAATAAGGCTTTGATGGCAGCTATTTTAGGAGAATATAAGATGGGAAATAATGAAAAAAATAAATATAGTTCACTAGTCTTTGTAGTGATTCTAGTATCTGTATTTATCTTTTTGTTTATTTTTTCAAATATTAAATTAAAAAAGAAAAAAATAAGAGGTAATTTAGGAAAAATTAGAAATATATAACTTTATGTAAATGGATGAATTAATGATGATGTTAATAAATTAAATGACTAATAAAATCGGTAAAAATAAATTATTTATCATACTGGCTATGATAATTATAATAGTTTTAAGCCTTCTTGTTTGGTTTTTATTTAACAGAAAACCAAATTTTACTGGCGATAGAGTTTCTTTTGATATTGCTGGTTCTAGAAACATCCAAAGCGGAGGTTTAGTTGAATACAGAATTTTATATGACAACCAGGAGGGGACTTCTTTAAAAGATGTTGAGATTACAATGATTTATCCTGATGGGTTTATGTATGAATCAAGCAGTGAAAAACCAGAAAACAATGATGGTAATAAATGGAAGATAAGAAAAATATCTCCAGGAGAGAAGAAAGAAATTTCTATTACAGGAAAATTATATGGAAATCCAAGTGATATGAAAAATATTAAAGCAATTTTTGACTACACTCCAACAGGTATAGCTAGTAGTTATCAAAAGGAAGCAGAAA
Source organism: uncultured bacterium (assembly GCA_963746775.1). Taxonomy (GTDB): domain Bacteria; phylum Patescibacteriota; class JABMPQ01; order JABMPQ01; family CAVVCK01; genus CAVVCK01. The sequence continues at coordinate 49,079 of CAVVCK010000001.1, read as the reverse complement.
TTGATGTAAAAATGCTAAAGACAAATTTAAGTATTTCTTCTAATTTTCCTAAGTTTGTTTCTCAAGAAGATACGCTAGATTATAGTATTAAAGTTAAAAATGAAGAAAATTTTGATATTTCAAATTTAAGAATAAAAATAGAAAATCCTAAAGATTTTGAATTTGTAAAAGCTTCTCCTGAGCCTACCTCTGACAATAAAATTTGGGATTTTACTAAAATTGCTGCTGGAGAAGAAAAAGAAATAAAAATTGAACACAAAGTTCAGGGAGAACTTGAAGATAAAAAGGATTTAAATGTAGAAGCTGGAGTTTTTGATCAAAAAGGAATTTATTATAAGCAAAAAGAAGAAATCTTTAGTACAAAAATTTCCAAAATAGATGTTGATTTGAAGTATACAGTAAATGAGCAGGACAGTATTGCTGCAGCTCAGGGGCAAGAGTTGAATTATAAAATACAATATAAAAATACTGGAACAGAAAATTTACCGGAAGCAAAAGTTGAAGCTACAATTGATAAGGAATTTTTAGATGAAGAGAGTATAAAAATTGAAGGTGGAAAATATTTAGATGGTAAAATAACCTGGGATAGTTCAGGTATTCCTTCTTTAAAAAATTTAAAAAAAGATAGTAGTGGAGAATTAAAATTTAGTGCAAAAATAAAAAATAATATTGATTCTGGCATGATAGAGAACCCTGTTCTAAAAAGTAAAGTGAAATTTATTAGCTTAAATTCAGAAACTGGCATAAATCTAGAGAGAGAAAGTAATGAAATAGAAATTAAAATTGGGAGTTTAGTAAAATTAGAATCTATTGGACGTTTCTATGATTTTGATAATGTAGAAATTGGGTCAGGTCTCATGCCTCCTAAAGTAGGTGAAACTACAAAATATAGAATATATCTTTTTGTAAGTAATACAACTAGTGAAATAATTAATGGAAAAGTTGAAGTATACTTGCCTGATAATGTTTCTTGGACAGGAATCAAGGAAGTTGGAGTAGGTAACCTTTCTTTTATTGATAAAAAATTAGTTTGGGACATAGGAAAGATAGATAAAAATTTAGTAAGTGAGGGATCAAGGCTCGAAGCAAATTTTGAAGTTGGTATTACACCTACCGAAGAACAAGTAGGTAATTTAGTGACCCTAGTAAATAAAACTGTTTTTACTGGTAAGGATGTATATACGGAACAAAATGTTCAGCTTGAGACTAAACCAATAACAACAGCTCTGGAAGGCGATACGGGTATAACCAAGGAACAAGGGAAAGTTGTGGCGGGTGCGGAGGAAAATCCTGAAGTAAGTGAAAAAGTTAGTGATTTATAAATGTGAGAATTACGAAATTCCTTATATATTTTTCCGCTTATCCGCATAAATTCGCCAAATCTACTTTTTATAGTATTACGGATAAGCGGATTATAGCGGATATCGCGGATAATTATTTATTTTGTAATCCACATTAAAATAGAAAATGTTTAAATTAATTAAAGAAGATAAAAATTCAAAAGCAAGAAGGGGTAGATTGACCACTAGGCATGGTAAAATTGAAACCCCTTTTTTTATGCCGATTGCAACTAAAGGAGCAGTCAAAGGTCTTTCTTCTTTGGATATGGAAGATCTTGGTACGCAAATATTATTAAGTAATACCTATCATTTATTATTAAGACCTGGGGAGAAGATAATAAAAAAAGCAGGCGGATTGCATGGATTTATGAATTGGGATAAACCGATTCTAACCGATAGTGGAGGTTTTCAAGTATTTAGTTTAGCTAAATTTAGAAGAATTAGTGAAGAAGGAGTAAAATTTAAATCTCATATCGATGGTCATGAGTATGTATTAACACCTGAGAAAGCTATAAGAATACAAAGAGACCTAGGATCAGATATTATTATGGTTTTAGATGAATGCGTAGCGTTACCTGCTGAGTATGAATATATCCAGGATTCAGTTGAGCTAACTACCAGATGGGCTCAAAGATGTAAAAAAGAAAATAATAAATTAAAAAACAAAAAACCTTTATTATTTGGTATTGTTCAAGGAGGAACATTTAAAGATTTAAGGGAGAAAAGTGTTGAGGATTTAATTGATATAGGATTTGATGGCTATGCTATTGGAGGATTAGCTGTCGGGGAGTCTAAAAATGAAATGTACAAAATAGCTAATTTTACTACTGACTTATTGCCTAAAAACAAGCCTAGATATTTGATGGGGGTTGGTATGCCGGAAGATATAACCGAAGCAGTAAAGTGTGGTATTGATATGTTTGATTGTGTGATACCATCAAGGAATGCACGGCATGGATTTTTGTTTGCTGAACTAAAATTTGATAGCCTCAATAATTTAAAATATAAAACAATTAAAATATTAAACGAAAAATATAAAAATGATTTTACTCCGCTTGATTCGAAATGTGACTGTTTAACTTGTCAGAATTATACTAAAGCCTATTTGCGCCATCTATTTATGTCTGAAGATTATTTGGTCCAAAGATTGGCTACAATTCATAATGTAAGATTTTATATGCGTTTAATGGAAAAAATAAGAGCTAGTTTAGCTTAGTTTGGCTTTATTATTATTTTTTTCGTGATATAATTTAATCATATATGAGTTTTTGTGTTTGAAAAAATACTAAACGATTTAAAAAATGGAAAAACAAAATTTAATGGAAAAAATCATATCATTAGCTAAGCGTAGGGGTTTTATATTTCCTTCTTCGGATATTTATGGTGGTTTTGCTAATACTTATACTTATGGTCCTTATGGTGTAGAGCTTAAAAATAATATAAAATCTACTTGGTGGAAAATGTTTGTGCATGATAGAGAGGATATAGTAGGTATTGATGGACCCATTATTTTACATCCCAAGGTTTGGGAAGCATCAGGCCATACGGAGAGTTTTAATGATGCTATGGTAGATTGTAAAAAATGTAAAAACAGATTTAGAGCAGATCATTTAGTGGAAGAAGCTACAGGCAAAGATTTAGAGGGAAAATTAGATGAAATGACTAAAATTTTACAGGAGGAAAAGGTTAGATGTCCTGATTGCGGGAGTTCTAGTTGGACTGAGGTGAGAAATTTCAACATGATGTTTAAAACTCAAATGAATGGAGTGAAAGAAGAAAATGTTTATTTGAGACCAGAGACAGCCCAGGCTATATTTATTGAATTTAAAAATATTTTGGATTCGACCAGGATGAAGGTTCCCTTCGGCATAGCTCAGATCGGTAAAGCCTTTCGCAATGAAATTGTGGCTGGTAACTTTATATTTCGTCTTCGAGAATTTGAACAGATGGAAATTGAATACTTTATAGATCCTGAAGCTGATTGGGAAAGATTATTTGAGGAATGGTTAAGTAAACAAAAGGGTTTTGTAAATAATATTTTAACTGACGGTAAGCAAGGTAAAAAGATAAGAGAGTATGAACACCCTAAAGAAAAATTATCTCATTATTCTAAAAAAACCGTAGATATTGAATATGATTTCCCTTTTGGCTTTAGTGAACTTTTTGGACTGGCTCATAGAGGTGATTTCGATTTAACACAACATGCTAAATTTTCAGGACAAAAATTAGAATATCTAGATCCTAAAACAAATAAAAGATATGTACCACATGTGCTAGAGCCTACTTTTGGAGTAGATAGAGCATTATTAGTGGCCATGCTTTCGGCTTATACTGAAGAAAAAACTGAAAAAGGGGATACAAGAATTGTTATGAAATTTAGAAAGGAATTAGCTCCAGTTAAAGTAGCAATTTTTCCTCTATTAAAGAACAAACCAGAATTAGTAAGTAAGGCAAAAGAAATATTTAATGATTTGAAAGACGATTTTGTCTGTGAATTTGATGATAATGGCAATATTGGAAAAAGATATAGAAGACAAGATGAAATTGGTACACCTTATTGTGTAACGGTTGATTTTGATAGTTTGGGAAATAATACAGTTACTGTAAGAGATAGAGATAGTATGGAGCAAAAAAGAAAGGACATAAAAGATTTGAAAAATTATTTAAAAGAAGAATTATTTAAAACTAAATAAAATGTTTAAAGAATATAGATTAAAATCAGGATTAAACTTAATACACGCGCCTATAAAAAGCAAAGCAGCGACGTTATTAGTTATGGTTAAAGTTGGCTCAAAATACGAAGAAGATAAAATAGCAGGTTTATCGCATTTTTTAGAACACATGTTTTTTAAAGGTACTGCTAAAAGACCGAATACTAAGACAATATCGGAGTATTTAGATGAAATAGGTGGAGAATATAATGCTTTTACTTCCAAAGAATATACCGGATTTTATGCCAAAGTAGCTACGGAACATATTGAAAGAGCCTTTGATTTTATATCAGATATTTTGCTTAATTCAAAATTTAGATCAGAAGATATCGAAAGAGAAAAGGGTGTAATTATTGAGGAGATGAATATGTACCAAGATAATCCAATGGCCTATGTCGGTGAAAAATTTGAGGAATTACTTTATAAAGGACAACCTGCTGGCAGGTTGATAATAGGGGATAAGAAAAGTGTTAATTCTATGAAAAGAGATAATTTTGTTAAATATTACAAAAAACATTATTTGGCAGAAAATACAGTCTTATGCTTAGCTGGTGATATTAGTGAAAACAAATTTAAAAGTTTGACAGAAAAATATTTTAAAAATATTAAGCAGGGTAAGCCAGAGAGAAAGAAAAAAGTAACTGAAAAACAAATTAAACCAGCTTTTTATTTAATGAACAAAAAAACTGATCAGACACATTTTTGCTTAGGTTTTAGAGCTTATGATGTTTTTAATAAGAATAAATATGCTTTAAAAATTCTATCTACAATACTAGGTGAAACTATGAGCTCTAAGCTATTTCTTGAAGTTAGGGAGAAATTAGGGCTTGCTTATTATATTAGATCTGGCATTGAGACATTTACAGACTCAGGCTATTTTGTGGTGCAAGCCGGGGTAGATAATAAAAAGGCTATAAAAGCTATAGAAGCCAGTATTAATGAATTTAAAAAAGTTTTAAGCAAGGGCGTATCTATTAAAGAAATCAATAAAGCCAAGGAGAATATTAGAGGGAAAATGATGATAGGCTTGGAGACTTCAGATGAACTTGCTTCTTTTCTAACCAATCAAAAGATTTTAAAAGATGAGATAGAGACTGAGGAACAATTATTTAAAAATATAGAAAATGTTACTGCGAAAGAGATAGAGAATGTGGCTAGTGATGTGTTTTTAAATAATAAATTAAATTTATCAATTATTGGTCCTCATCAGGACAAAAATAAGTTTGAAAAAATATTAAAAATATAAAAATGGCAACCAATACTGAAAATAAGAAAATAGTATTCGACTTATCTTCTCATTCCTTTTTTAAATTAATTGCTTTTGTAATTCTAGTTATATTTCTTTATTTAGTTAGAGATTTGCTTTTAATAATATTTGTAGCAATTGTAATTGCTTCGGGACTTGATCCTTTGATAGATTTTTTTCAGAAGAGAAGAATTCCAAGGACTATTTCTTTGTTGGTAGTTTATATTTTTCTAGTAGCTATAGTTGCTTTAATAATTTATGTTTTAGTACCGCCCATTATAGATCAAATGCAGCAGTTGATTATAATATTGCCCCAGTATTTTGAGATAGTATCTAATTATTTAGGAGAAAATTTTAATATATTTGAGCAAGGGATTGGCAATGCAGAAGAATTAACTAAAACACTCACAGGCAAGGTTGGAGATTTAGCAACTAACATATATGCTACTTTATCGGGATTTTTGGGAGGTATATTTACATTAATTATAATATTTGTTTTATCATTTTACTTTACAGTTGAAGAAAATAATTTTAAAAAATTCATCAGGTCAATTACTCCCACTAAGCATAGGCCATATATTGAAGATTTAGTGAAAAGAATACAGGGGCAAATAGGCTTATGGCTTAGAGGCCAGTTAACCTTAGGGTTGATTGTTGGTGTTTTTATTTTTATAGGTTTAACTGTTTTAAATGTAAAGTATGCTTTAATTTTAGCATTATTAGCAGCTATATTTGAGATAGTGCCATATATTGGTCCTATTATGGCTGCTATTCCGGCTGTATTTCTAGCTTTTAACCAATCTCCTGTGGCTGGTCTCTCAGTAATAGTCCTTTATCTTGTTGTTCAGCAGCTGGAGAATCACATTATCGTACCTAAAGTAATGGGAAAAACAGTTGGCTTAAATCCTTTGATTGTAATATTAGTTATATTAGTTGGCAGTAAAATAGCAGGAATTATGGGAGCTATTATAGCTGTGCCTATTGCTACAGCCTTGCAAGTTTTTCTGAAAGATATTTTTGAAATGAAAGATGCGCGTGAAGTGGCGGAATTGAAAGAACAAATATGTTCAAATGATAAGGTGGAAATAGAAGGTTTAACTGAAAAAGAAATAGAGCAAAAGAAAAAGTTAAAGGGGATGATTTGCCCTATCAATAGAAAAAAATAATTTGGTAAAAAGTAAATTATTATGGGAATTTTATATATAGTAGCTACGCCCATTGGTAACTTAGATGATATTACTATAAGGGCCTTAGAAATATTAAAGAAAGTTGATTATATTTTATGTGAAGATACCAGAAAAACTAAAGTATTATTAGATCATTACAAAATAGATAAAAAGTTAATTTCATATCATCAACATAGCAAAATTACTAAAATTGATTATATCGTAAATAGTTTAACAGAAGGTAAGAATTTAGCTTTGGTATCTGATGCGGGTACGCCTGGCATATCAGATCCTGGAAGAAAATTAGTAGAGGCGGTTGAAAAGATAAACAAAATAAAAATAGTACCTATTCCTGGGCCATCAGCCATAATTACTGCTCTGAGCGTATCGGGGTTAAATACTGATAAATTTGTGTTCTTAGGTTTTCTACCTACTAAAAAAGGAAGAGAAACTATTTTTAGGGAAATAGCAGAGGAAGAAAAAACAGTAGTATTTTATGAATCTGTACATAGAATTTTAAAAACTTTAGAAAGTTTAAATGTAGGTAATAGAAAAGTTGTTGTTTGTCGGGAATTAACCAAAATGTTTGAAGAAATTATTAGAGGCAGCAGCGAAGATGCTTTAAATTATTTTGAAAATAATAAAGATAAAATAAAAGGAGAATTTGTAGTAATAATTGAAGGTAAAAAATAATATGGCAAAAGAGTTTGAAAAATTTACCATTAGTCAGGTTGGTGTTTTGATTAGAGATAATAAGTGTTTAATTTTAGAGTTTGCCGATAGATTAGGATATTGGGGATTACCTGGAGGAAGATTAGATAGGGGTGAATCAGGCAAGGAAGCTTTTAAGAGAGAAATCAAAGAAGAATTAGATTTTTCAAGTTTTAATAAAATTGAGGTTGTTGATTATGATATCTGGTATACTGATATTGGAACTTCTGTGTGCGGTATTGCTAGTTTAATTAAAAATGATAGTGATAAAATAAAGTTAAGTAATGAACACAATCGGTTTAAATGGGTTACCGAAGAAGAATCGAAAAATTATAAGTTTGTGTGGCCAAATGCTTTGCGTATGATTAAAAAAGGATTTGCATATAAAAAATTATTAGAAAGTAAAAATGAATAAAAATAAATTCTATATCACCACACCAATATATTATGTAAATGATAAGCCACACATAGGACATGCCTATACTACGATTGCGGCTGATGTTTTGGCGCGCTATAATCGTTTATTGGGTAAAGAAGTATTTTTTTTGGCTGGAACTGATGAGCATGGTGCTAAAATTGCTCAGGCAGCAGAGAAGGCTGGAAAAGAGCCTCAAATATTTTGCGATGAAGTGGCTGCAAGGTTTGAGAGAACTTGGGACAGTCTAAATATTTCTAATGATGTTTTTGCTAGAACCACCAATGAAAAACATAAAAAATCTGTAGAAAAATTTTATACTCTATTAAAGAATAAAGATGCTATATACATGGATAAATACGAAGGACTTTATTGTACGGGTTGTGAAAAATTTATAACAGAAAAAGAACTAGTTGATAACAAGTGTCCAGATCATCAAAAAAAACCAGAGAAAATTTCAGAAGAAAATTATTTTTTTAAGCTAAAAGATTATTTAAAAGAAGTTAAGGAGAAAATAGAATCAAATGAAATAAAAGTAGAGCCAGAGCATATTAAGAAAGAAGTGCTGGGTTTATTTAAGCAAGATTTGCAAGATTTTTCTATATCTAGGGAATCAGTAAAATGGGGAATTAAACTTCCTTTTGATGAAAATCAGGTTTCATATGTTTGGATAGAGGCCTTACAAATTTATATTTCTACTATAGGGTATGAAAATGATCAAGAAATGTTTAATAAGTTTTGGCCGGCAGATGTACAATTGATGGCCAAGGACATTATAAAGTTTCATATTATTTATTGGCCAGCAATGCTCTTAGCTGCAGGCCTACCTATGCCTAAAACGATTTTTGCTCATGGATTTTTTACTATAGATGGACAGAAAATGAGTAAAACTATAGGTAATGTAATAGACCCCAATGATTTAATTGAAAAATATGGGGCAGATGCAGCTAGATATTTAATATTATCTCAATTTCCTTTTGGTCAAGATGGTGATATAAAAGCAGACAAATTTGATGAGCAATATAATAATCAATTAGCTAATAATTTAGGTAATTTATTTAGTAGAGTATTAAAATTAGCTCAAAGCGTAGAGAATTCTGAGGTTAAAATTGATGAGAAAATAAAAGAAAAGACTCTAAATGCTTGGACGGAATATACAGAAACAATGAATGATTTTAAAATTGATAAAAGTTTAAATAGCGTAAGAGCTTTGATGGATTTTGGTAATAAATATATTGATGAAAAAAAACCTTGGGAGTTAAAGAAAACCAATCAAGAAGAATTTTCTAGTCTAATGATTTCACTTCTAGAAATGATCAGGCACATTGCTTTTATGATTAATCCTTTTATGCCAGATACCTCTAATAAAATTATTGAACAAATTGGATGTTTGGATGATAAAAAATTAGCATTTGATGAAATTAAGCAATGGAGAAAATTTAGGATAGAAAAAATAAAAGAGGGAATAATGTTATTTCCACGTATCTAATTTTATGATAGAAAAATATCAATTTAGCTCAATTACTATCAATGGCAAAACTTATAATACAGATGTTATTGTTACACCAAAATCAGTTAGCGAAAATTGGTGGCGAGAAGATGGTCATAAACTAACTTTATCCGACATAGAGAAAGTATTAAAAAGTGAGCCGGAAGTAGTTGTGATTGGTACTGGTCAAGATGGGAAAATGAGAATTATGCCAGAGGTGTTAGATTATGTTAAGAAAAATAAAATAGATTTTATTGCCAAAAATACTAATGGTGCGGTTGAGGAATATAATAAATTAGAAAAAGAGAGTGTTCAAGTAATTGGTTGTTTCCATTTAACTTGTTAATTCGATAATACAGGCGGATAGATCCGCCTCTTCGGCGGGCAAGCGCGGGATAATTTAAATAGATGTTAATTGATACCCATGCTCATTTAGATCTGGAAGATTATGAAAATGATCTTGTAGAAGTTATAAATAGAGCACGTAAAAATCAAGTTGAAAAAATTATAACTATAGGCGCATCTTTAGAAGGTTCTAAAAAAGGACCAGAATTAGCTAAAAAATATGAAGGTGTATATGCTGCTATAGGCATTCATCCAGAGGAAGCATTGGTGTTGGATGAAGAAGTTTTGAATTTATTTAGAAAAATAGCACAAAGTAAAAAAGTAGTTGCTATTGGAGAGATAGGGCTTGATTATCATGCGGGTAGTGTTTCAAAAGAAAAGCAAATAGAAGTTTTTGAAAAACAACTTAGTTTAGCTATAGAATTAAAGCTGCCGGTAATTTTACATATAAGAGATGCTTTTGAAAATGTCATGAATATTTTAAGTAAATATGATTGGCATAAAAATAAGGCAGTTATTCATTGCTATTCTTCAAGCTACAAAAAGGTAAGTAGTATTATTGAAAAAGGATTATTTATATCCTATACTGGGCTTATTACTTATGATATTGGGTCCTGTAAAGCAGTGGAAGCCACTCCTCTGGATCGGATAATGATTGAAACAGATGCGCCTCTATTAGCGCCAGAACCTTATCGAGGAGAGAGAAATGAACCAGCTTATATAAAGTATGTGGCTGAGAAAGTAGCTGAAATAAAAGGAGTAAGTTTTGAAGAAGTAGCTAAGATTACCACAAATAATGCAATTAAATTTTTTAATTTATAATAAATTTTAATTATGGGAAAGTATAATCCAAAGAAAATAGAGAAAAAATGGCAAAAGAAATGGGAGGAAGAAGAATTATATAAAGCTGATGATAATTCTAAAAAAGAGAAATTTTATTGTCTAGATATGTTTCCTTATCCTTCAGCTGCTGGACTTCACGTTGGTCATCCAGAAGGCTATACAGCTACAGATATTTTTTCTCGATATATGAGGATGAAGGGCAGAGAAGTAATGCATCCAATGGGTTGGGACGCTTTTGGATTGCCAGCTGAAAATTATGCTATAAAAACAGGAGTACATCCTAAAAAAACAACAGGAGATAGTATTAAAACATTCAGAAGACAGATAAAGTCTCTTGGTTTTAGTTATGATTGGGACAGAGAAATAGCTACTTCTGATCCAGAATATTATAAATGGACGCAATGGATATTTTTGCAATTATATAAAAATGGTTTGGCCTACAAAAAGAAGGCAGCAGTTAATTGGTGTGAATCTTGCAAGACTGTACTTGCTAATGAACAAGTAATAAATGGAAAATGTGAACGTTGTAAGAATGAAGTTATTCAAAAAGATTTAAAGCAATGGTTTTTTAAAACTACAAAATATGCACAAAGATTGCTTGATGATTTAGACAATATGGATTGGCCGGAGCCTATTAAATTAATGCAGAGGGAGTGGATAGGAAGATCAGAAGGTTCTGAAATAGATTTCGAAGTAAAATCTGATTTTCATTTTGTTTTGTTACATGGTTTTGGTAGTAATTCTAAAAGCAATTTTTTCCCTTGGTTAAAAAAGGAACTAGAAAATAGAGGTTACAAAGTTGATGTACCCGATATGCCTAATTCTGATAATCCCACAGAAGAAGAACAAGTCAATTATGTCTTAAAAAATATTAAATTTAGTGAAAGTACTATTTTATTTGGTCATAGTTTAGGGGCAGTAGTGGCTATGAAAGTAGTAGAAAAATTACCTCATAATATTACTAGGTTGGTTTTGGCAGGAGGTTTTACAAAGGCTAAATTTAAAGATATAGATAGACCATTTAAAGATAAATTCAATTGGGATTATGATTATGAAGATATAAAGAAAAAAGCTGGCTTTATTAAAATATTAAGCTCTCTTAATGATCATGCAGTGCCCAGGGAAGAAGGGAAAACTTTATCCAGGGAATTAAATGCTGAACTTATTGAATCAGAGACTCAAGGTAGTCATTTTAATGGTGAAAAAGAACCCATTATTTTAAAAAATATTATTCCAAATATAAAAATATTTACTACCAGAGCAGATACGCTATATGGTGCTACCTATATGGTTTTAGCTCCTGAATATGAATTAATTAAGAATTTAGAATCTAGAATTGAGAATTTAGAAGAAATCTATAAATATAAGGAGCAAGCAAAAGGTAAGTCTGATTTAGAACGAACAGAGTTGCAAAAAGAAAAGACGGGTGTTCAAATTAAAGGCGTTAAGGCTATTAATCCAGCAAATGAAGAAGAAATACCAATCTATATAGCTGATTATGTTCTATCTTCCTATGGAACAGGAGCAATAATGGCGGTACCAGCTCACGATGAAAGGGATTTTGAATTTGCTAAAAAATATAACATACCAATTAAACAAGTTATAATTCCATTTCTTAAAACAAATTTTGAAAAAGATCTACCAAGAGAGGACAAAGAGACTGTAAAAAGAAATAATGTAATTGTTATAATTAAACATTGGCAAGAAGATAAATATTATTGTCTTGATTGGGTCAAATATGGCTGGAAATCTTTTGTTATTGGTGGGGTGAAGAATGGAGAAAGTTATGAAGAAGCAGCTATAAGGGAAATGAAGGAAGAATCTGGTTATCAAAATATAAAGTCTATAAAAAAATTAGGAGGTAAGATTGCTACTAAATTTTATGCTATGCATAAGGGGGTAAATAGGGACACAATTCTAGAGGGGTATTATGTAGAATTAGCAGATGGGGAGTATGTAGAGCCAGAAGAAGAGCATGTTAGACACCATAAAGAAGAATGGATAGAAAAAGATAAATTAGAAAAATATATTAATTTGAATAGTCATGAATGGTATATGAATATTTTGTTAAATGGAGAGAAGGTTTATGCAGGTACTGGAAATTTAACTAATTCAGATGAGTTTAATAGTATGGATTCTATGGAGGCGAAGAAGAAAATTACGGAAAAAGTAGGAGGAAAAATTACTACTAATTACAAGTTAAGAGATTGGTTAATATCTAGACAGCGCTATTGGGGAGCGCCTATTCCTATAATCTATTGTGATAAATGTGGCGAGGTTCCGGTTCCGGAGGAACAATTGCCGGTAAAATTACCGGAAGATGTTGATTTTAAGCCTACTGGCGAATCTCCCTTGAAAGATTCTAAAAGCTTTCATAAGGTTAAATGTCCAAAATGTGGAGCTTCTGAGGGTGTAAAAAGAGAAGTAGATACTATGGATACTTTTGTTTGTTCTTCTTGGTATTATTTAAGATATTGCGATCCTAAAAATAAAGAAAAATTTGCTGACAATAAAAAATTAAAGCAGTGGATGCCAGTTGATTTATATGTTGGGGGAGCAGAACATGCTTGTTTGCATTTGATTTACGCTAGATTTTTCTATAAAGCCTTAAAAGATTTAGGATTTATAAAAATAAATTCTAAAGTAGATCATGATGAACCTTTCCAGAAATTAAAAAATCAAGGGATGATTTTAGGAGAAGATCATCAAAAAATGAGCAAGTCTAGAGGCAATGTAATTAATCCTGATGAAGTGGTGGTAGAATATGGAGCGGATACTTTAAGAATGTATGAAATGTTTATGGGGTCTTTTGAAGAGGTTAAGCCTTGGGATACGCAGAGCATTAAAGGAATTAGGAGATTTTTAGATAGGGTTTGGAATTTATATGAAGAAAATCAAACCCCTAGTTCAAAAGATGAAAATTTAGAAATTAAAAAGTTACTTCATAAAACAATTAAAAAAGTAACTGAAGATATTGAAAGTTTTAATTTTAATACAGCCATTTCTTCCATGATGGTTTTATTAAATAAATTATTGGAAAATAAGGAAATTACAAAATATACTTTAGAGAAGTTTTTATTAATTTTGTCGCCTTTTGCACCTCATATTACAGAAGAATTATGGGAAAAATTGGGCTCCGCTTCCGTTAAAACTTCAGCGGATAAAAATAAAGAAAGCATTTTTAAAGAAAAATGGCCTGAATATAATGATAAATTGATAAAAGAAGATAAGGTTACTATAATTATTCAAATTAATGGCAAATTTAGAGATAAAATAATAGCAAAACGTGGATTAACTGATTCAGAAATTTATCAAATGGCCCAAAAAAAAGGCAAAATTGAAAAGTATTTAGAGGGTAAAAAAGTTTATAAACTAATTTTAGTAAAAGACAGATTATTAAATATATTAGCTGAAGGTCTAAATATATAGCTATGATTAATAAAATTGTTATATCAACAGCAGGTAGGGGAACTAGAATGGGGGATTTAACTAAAGATATTCCCAAACCACTACTTGAGGTTAGAGGAAAACCCTTTTTGTATTATTTATTAGAAAATATAAAATTGGCAGGTTTTTCTGAGATTATTGTTGTAACTGGTTATAAAAGCGAAAAGGTCGAGGAATTTTTAAAAGATTATGATAGTAGTATTCAAACAGTTAATCAGTTTGAAAAATTAGGAGAAGAAAGATACGGTACAGTTTGTCCTATTTTAAGCGCAAAAGATTTGATTGGAAATGAAGATTTTGTTTCTGTAAATGGTGATAATTTATATTCTTCAAAAGATTTAGAAGCTTTTAGAATAGAGGATGATTTTTGTTATGTAGCAGGCTTTGAAAGTAAAAATCCTGAGTTATATGGTGTTTTAAATATAGAAGGAGACTTTGTAACTAAAATTATTGAAAAACCGAAAGAATTTTATGGTAATCTAGTTAATATAAATCTTTTTAAATTTACTGCGGACATATTTGAAGCAATAAACAAAGTAGGTAAGTCTGAGCGAGGAGAGTATGAAATAACAGATGCAGTAAATATATTAGCTAAAGAAAAGAAGGTTAAAGTAAAGAATTTAGAAGATTATTGGAAAGATTTTGGAAAACCAGAAGATATAGAAAATTTAGAAAATTTTATAGAGAAAGAATATAATTATGGAAGTAATTAAAATAGATCCTGAAAGAATTGATAAAAAAAAGATTAATTATATTGTGGATTACTTAAAAAGGGGGAAAGTAGTTGTTTTGCCTACAGACACTTCTTATGGAATGGCTGTAAATGCTCTAGATTCAAAGGCTATAAATAAGATTTATAGAATAAAAGACAGAGATAAGAAAAAACCATTATCTATTATTGTAAAAAATATTGCTCAGGCTAAGAAGTACAGTGTAATAGATAAAAGAACAAAAAAATTGTTCAATAAATTTTTACCAGGGAGATTGACAATAATTGCGCAAAAGAAGGAGAAATTACCTACTATTTTATTAGCTGGAGGAAATTCGGTTGGGCTAAGAATGCCGAAAAGTAAGATTATAGAAAAAGTGATGGAAAAAATAGATTTTCCAATTTCAGCTACAAGTGCTAATATATCAGGAGAAAAAGATTCATATTCAGCTGAAGCGATTTTTAGACAATACAAAAAGAAGAAAAATAAGCCAGATTTGGTTGTTGATATTGGAATTTTGTCTAAAAATAGATCATCAACCATCATTGATTTAAGTGATAAAAAAATAAAATTAATTAGATCTGGTCCAATAAAATATAAAGATGTTGTAAATTATTTAAAAAATTAAATAAGAACTCTATTATAAATTTTAATTTTTTAATTACATGAAAATAACATCTTTAGAAAAAGAAGACAAAAAAATATTTAATTTAATTCAGGGTGAACTCGAGAGACAAAGAAAAAGTATTAGACTAATACCATCTGAGAATTATGTATCCAAAGCAGTTCTAGAAGCTACTGGTTCAATTTTAACTAATAAATATTCTGAAGGGTATGCCAGGAAGCGTTATTATGAAGGACAAGAGTATATTGATCAGATAGAGGAGATAGCATGTGATAGGGCTAGTGAGCTCTTTGGAGCTGATCATGCTAATGTGCAGCCTTATTCTGGTAGTCCGGCTAACTTAGCAGCCTATTGTGCTTTAATTAAGCCTGGAGAGAAAATAATGGGTATGAATTTATTCCATGGTGGTCATTTAACTCATGGATTTAAAGTGTCATTTACTTCAAAGTTTTTTGAATCAGTTCAATATAAAGTTAATGAAAAGACGAAGTTATTAGATTATGTAGAGATTGCTAAGCTTGCTAAAGAAGAAAAGCCTAAAATAATTGTTTGCGGAGCTACGGCTTATCCGCGATTAATTGATTTCAAAAAGTTTAGAGAGATAGCTGATAGTGTTGGTGCATATTTAATGGCTGATATAGCTCATATAGCTGGTTTAGTTGCTACTGGAGAGCATCCTAGCCCAATTCCTTATGCAGATGTAGTGACTACTACTACCCATAAATCATTGCGTGGTCCAAGAGGAGCTATGATTTTATGCAAAAAAGAAATTGCTGATCAAATAGACAAAGCGGTTTTTCCAGGGCTTCAAGGAGGTCCCCATAATCATACAACGGCTGCTATAGCTGTTGCCCTGAAAGAGGCTAGGGAAGTTAATTTTAAGGAGTATGCGAAGCAGATTGTGAAAAATGCTAAAGTTTTAGCAGAAGAACTAGGAAATTATGGCTTTGATTTGGTTACTGGAGGCACGGATAATCATCTTTTGCTTATAGATATGAGTAGCAAGAAAATTTCAGGCAAAGAAACTGCTAAAGCATTAGCTCAGGCAAATATAATATGTAATTTTAATACTGTTCCATTTGATAAAAGATCTCCTTTTGATCCCTCAGGGATTAGATTGGGTACACCTGCAATGACATCTCGTGGTATGCGAGAAGAAGAAATGAAAAAAATGGCTTATTGGACGAATGAAGTGGTTGAAAATATTAATAATGATAAAAAAATAAAAGAAATTAAGAAAGAAGTAGAAAAATTTTGTTTGCAATATAGTATGCCGGGAGTTGATTAGTTTTTTTACAGAAAACAATAAAAAACACAGGAAGTTAAATTCCTGTGTTTTAATATGCCGCGGGAGGGAGTTGAACCCTCATGAAGTTGCCTCCACTGGATTTTGAATCCAGCGCGTCTGCCAATTCCGCCACCGCGGCTAATTAATAATAAAATAATTAATAATTTATACTTTTAATCGTCTAGAACCGATATGAGTATAAAAATTATAGTTTTAAAAAGCTATCTTGTCAATTTAAGAAAATAATTTATAATAGTAAGTAGTAATAAGTATAATTTTTAATAATGAATAGAATAGTATCAGTAGTAAATCAAAAAGGAGGAACAGGAAAAACAACAACAACAGTTAACTTATCTGCTTCTTTGGCGCGTCTAGGTAAGAAAGTTTTAATTGTAGATTTTGATCCTCAGGGGAATGCTACTAGCGGTATAGGTGTTAAATTAGGTGAAAATGATTATGGAATTTATGAAGTTTTATGTGATCAAAAAACACCAGCAGAAGTTATAAAGCATACATATATAGATAATTTAGATATTATGCCAGCCACTGAATCATTAGCTGGAGCTAATATAGAATTTGTGAATACTGAGAGCAGGGAATTTTTGTTAGAGAAAAAGATAAATTTAATTAAAGATAAATATGATTATATATTTATCGATTGCCCGCCAAGCCTTGGAATTATTACTATAAATGGTATAGTAGCTTCAAGAGATATTTTAGTGCCAGTGCAATGTGAATATTATTCATTAGAAGGGTTGGGTCAGCTTTTGAATACAGTTAATATGATTTGGAAAAATTTGCAACCAGACTTACATGTTTTAGGAGTTGTTTTAACTATGCACCATGCTAGGCTCAGATTAGCTAAGGAAGTAGTAAATGAAGTCAGAAAAAATTTTCCTTATAGAGTATTTAAAACATCTATCCCAAGAAATATAAGTCTAGCTGAGGCTCCTTCATTTGGTAAATCTATTATAGATTATGCTGCAAGTTCTACTGGGGCTAAGGCTTATAATGATTTAGCCAAGGAAATAGTAAGTTTTGAATAATAAATTAATTTAAATATATATGGATAAAAGATTAGGTCGTGGATTAGAATCACTAATTCCCAAAACAATAGGCACTAAAAAGATACAGGTAAAATCAATTAAAGAAGATGTTAAAAATAATATAGTTGAAGTTGATGTTGAGAAAATAATTCCCAATCCTTATCAACCTAGACAAAATTTTGAACAAGAACCAATTGAAGGACTAGCTAAATCAATTAGAGAACATGGCATTTTGCAACCACTAATATTAGTAAAAACAGAAACAGAAGATGATCAATATCAGGTGCTTGCCGGAGAGAGAAGGCTGAAGGCATCTAAATTAATAGGATTAAAGAGTGTTCCAGCAATTATTAGAACTGCTTCTAAACAGCAAAAGTTAGAATTAGCACTAGTGGAAAATATTCAAAGAAAAAATCTCAATCCCATCGAGGAAGCATTTTCATATCAAAAATTAATTAATGAATTTAATTTAACACAAGATACGGTAGCTGATAGAGTAGGAAAAAATAGAAGTTGGGTAACTAATCATTTAAGATTATTTAAATTACCCAGTGAAATACAGGAAGCTTTATCTGAAGAAAAAATAACCATGGGCCATGCTAAGGCAATTTTAGCATTACAAGAGGAAAAATTACAAAAAGAACTTTTTAATAGAATAGTGAATGAAAAATTTTCTGTTAGAGAGACAGAAAATCAAGTTAAAAAAGTAAGTGTAAAGAGTCATTCTAGAAAAATAAAAGTAAAGAATGCAGAGATATTAGGTTTAGAAGAAAAATTAAAAGATTATTTATCTACTAAAGTAGAAATAAAAAAAAGAGGAAAAGGAGGACAGATTTCGATTGAATTTTATTCTAATGAAGAACTATATAATCTTATCGACAAAATTATTGGAAAAGACGATTTTTCAATATAATGATTTGTAAAAAGAATGTAAAAATAACCTATTAGTAGGTTATTTTTACATTCTTTTTACTTCTAGCACTCCTTTAACCTTGTTTAGACTTTCCATAACTGAAGATAATTGTTCTATATTATTTATACCAATGTTTATCATTAAATTAATAGTGTCATTGTTTAATTTTAATGATTTGATGTTTTCTATGCTTATTTGTAAATTTGAAATTAGAGAGGAAATATCACTAATTAAACCAATTCGATCAAGAGTGATTAATCTTAATTTTATTATTCTTTGATCTTGGTTATTTTCAATCCATTTAGCTTTTACTATTCTGCCTTTTTCTTTTTTCTTTAATTCTTTGCAATTGGCCTTATGAATACTGGCTCCTTTATTTCTAGTAATATGAGCTACAATTGAGTCTGTTAATTTGGGATTACAACACTTAGCTATATTAGTCAGCAAGCCTTCTTCATTCTCTATGATTGCTTTTCTTTCATGTTCTTTATTTTCAAAAAAAATAAATTTTTTAAATTTTTTAACCGGCGGTAACATTTCATTTTCAGAATAAAAAATTTTGATAAATTGGTTAGCTGTAATATCGCCCTGGGCAATACCAACCAATAGATCATCAAAATTTTTATAATTCAGAGCTGTTAATGTTTTATTTAGCCTATTTTTATATCCTATAGATAATTTTAAAGATTTCTTTTTTATTTTTGATAATTCCTGATTGAATATTATTTTTCCTATTTTTAAATTTTTATCTTTATTTTGTTTTTTTAGCCAATCTTTGATTCTGTTTTTAGCTAGATTAGTATGTACAAAACTCAGCCAATCTCTTTTTGGTTTTATTTTTTCTGAAGTTAGTATTTCTATTACATCACCATTTCTAAGTTTATAATCTAGGGGAGCGATTTTATTATTAACTTTAGCCATATAGCAGTGATTACCTATGTCTGTATGTATTTGATAAGCAAAATCAATAGGGGTTGATTCTTCGGGTAGATCAAATACTTCTCCTTTTGGTGTAAAAACAAATATTCTATCAATAAAGAAATCAATTCTTAGGACTTCCGCAAACTTTTTATTATCTTTAAGTTCATCTTGCCACTTAATAAGTTCATTAATCCAGGAAAGTTTTTTAGGTACTATAGCGCCTGCATTAGGTTTATCTTTTTCAGAATAATGCCAAGCAGCAGCTACTCCATACTCTGCCTCAATATGCATTTGAGGAGTTCTAATTTGAATTTCCATGGTTATATCAGGAGGATAGAGAACAGTAGTATGTAGTGACTGATAACCATTATTTTTGGGTATAGAAATATAATCTTTAATTCTGCCAAGCAAGGGTCTCCAATTTTGGTGTATTATTCCCAGAGTTTTATAGCAGTCTGAAATAGTTTCTACGATAATTCTTAAAGCGGTGAGGTCATATATCTTATTAATATTATTGTCATGTTTTTTTAATTTTTTATATAAACTATAATAATGCTTCGCTCTACCGTGGATATCTACATATTTTATATTATTTTCGTTAAGCTTTAATTTCAAATCTTTTTTTATTTTTTCCACATATTTTTTTCTTCTCTCGATTTCTTCTTCTACTAAATCTCTAACCCACTTATATTCTTTGGGGTATAAATGGAGAAAAGCAAGATCTTCAAGTTCTCCTTTTAATTCTCCCATACCCAGTCTATTAGCTAGGGGTGCATATATTTCCATTGTTTCTCTAGCTTTTTGTATTTTTTTCTCTGAATCTAAGTATTTTAGTGTTTTTAGATTATGATAACGATCTGCCAGTTTAATAATTACGACTCTTATGTCTTGAGCCATAGCCAAAAACATTTTTCTTAAGTTTTCAATAGTATATTCCTCAGCTTTTTCGCCTAATTGAATTTTAGATAATTTTGTAACACCTAAAACTAATTTTAATACTTCTCTCCCAAATATTTTATTTACTAATTTAGGGGTTGCTTTAGTATCTTCTACAACATCGTGCAGGAGAGCAGCCACAAAAGTAGCTGTATCAAACTTAAAACTAGCTAGTTGATAAGCTACGCTTAGAGGATGTTGAACAAAGGGGACACCACTTCTTCTTTTTTGATCTTTATGGTATTTAGCTGCAAATTCGTAAGCCTTTTTAACCTCTTCTAGATCAACATCTGTAGAGTTCTTTTCAATTTTTTTTATAAGTTGATCTATAGTTAACATTAGTTAAGAATTATAATATAATTTTTGAAATTATGTTTTATCATTATCGTTATTTTCTTCTTCATAACCACATTCTTTTTTACTACATTTAATTTTATTTTTACCAGCGTATATTAAAAGACTATCACATTTTGGACATTTTTTACCAGAAGGTTTTTGCCACATAGCAAAATCACAGTCTGGATATTTATTACAAGCATAGAAGTTTCTCCCTTTTTTAGTTCTTTTTTCAACAATTTCACCAATTTTACATTTAGGACATTTTACATTTAAAGATACAGTAAAAGGTTTAGTGTTTTTGCAATCTGGATATTTTGAACAAGCTAAGAATTTTCCAAATCTTCCTATTTTTAATTCCATCGGGCTTCCGCATTTTTCGCATTTTTCATTTATCTTTTCTTTCTCCTTCTTTTCTTCTTCTAATGGCTCTGTATGTTTACAATCGGGGTAGTTAGAACAAGCATAAAATTTTCCAAATCTTCCTAATTTAATGACTACTGGTTTTCCGCATTTAGGGCATTTTTTATCGGTTTTTTCTTCAGTTAATTTTTTCTTGGATAATTCTTTCTCTTTCTTTTTGATATTTTTTATAAAAGGATTATAAAAATCAGATAAAGTTTTAACCCATTCTTTTTTATCTTGAGCGACTAGATCCAAATCTTCTTCCATTTGGGCGGTAAATTCTATGTCGACTATATTGGGAAAATGTTCTTTTAATATTTTGTTTACTAGGGTACCTATTTCTTTGGGATGGAATTTTTTCTCTATTTTTTCTACATAGCCTCTATCTTGGATAGTACTTAGGGTAGGAGCATAAGTAGAAGGGCGTCCTATGCCGTATTTTTCTAAAGCCGCTACTAGCGATGCTTCGGAGTATCTAGCTGGAGGTTCTGTGAAATGTTGAGCTGGATTTAATTTAATTAATTCTAGTATTTCATCTAATTCCAAATTAGGTAGAAGAGCTTCTTTAAATATGTCTTTATTTTCTGAGTAAATTTTACTAAATCCGTCAAATTTAACAATTGATCCATTAGCCCTGAAAGTGTAATTATTAGCCTTGATGTCAATAGCGGTTGAATCAAGTATAGCATCTTGCATTTGGCAAGCTATAGCTCTTTTCCAGATTAAATTGTAAAGTCTATATTGTCTTGGTTCTAAAAAACTCTTGATACTTTCTGGACTTTTTGCAAAATCTGTTGGTCTAATTGCTTCATGAGCTTCCTGAGCATTTTTTGATTTTTTCTTGTAAAATCTAGGGGCAGACAATGAATAACTCTGACCATATTCTTTTTCTATTAATGATTTAATGGAATTAAGAGCAGTTTCAGCTAAATTATATGAATCTGTTCTCATGTAAGTAATTAAACCTTCAGACTTGTCGTTTATTTCAATACCTTCATATAGTTGTTGGGCTAACATCATAGTCTGTTTGGCAGAAAAACCCAAATTTCTAATAGCAGCTTGTTGTAGGGTGCTGGTAATAAAAGGAGGTGGGGGAGATTTTCTTACTTCCTTCTTTTCTATATTAACTACTTTATAAGTAGCCTTTTTTAAATCATCTAGTATTTTATTAGCTTCTTTTTTATTATTTATACCCAATTTAGATAGAGCCTTATCATCTTTCTTTGCTAGCCTGGCGACAAACGGTTTATCTTTTTCTCCTGATTTGTTTAGATCTGCTTCAATAGTCCAATATTCTTGAGGTTTAAATTTATTGATGTCTTCTTCTCGATCGCAAATTAACCTTACAGCTACTGATTGGACTCTTCCCGCGGATAATCCCATTTTTACCTTTTTCCACAGAAGAGGAGATAATTTATAACCAACTAGTCTATCCAGAATTCTTCTGGCTTGTTGGGCATTAACTAATTTAAAATCTATGTCTCTGGGGTTTTCTAGAGCTTTTTCTATGGCATCTTTAGTAATTTCATGGAATACAATACGGGAATATTTTTTCTTACCATTTTTTGATAGATCTAGGATGTGAATAATATGCCAAGCGATAGCTTCTCCTTCCCGGTCTTCATCAGAAGCAAGTATTACTTCAGTAGAGTTTTTCACTAATTTTTTAAGTTCAGCTATCCTTTTTTTAGCTTTAGGTATGGCAATATAAGTAGGTTTAAAATCATTTTCAACATCAACACCTATTTCTTTTTTTGGTAAATCACGCAAATGTCCATAAGAGGATTCTACTTTATAATCTTTACCTAAAAAGCGTGATATAGTTTTAGCTTTTGTGGGGGATTCAACGATAATTAATTTCATAGTTAAACTTTATTAATTTTATGTTCTATAACTTTAAATTATAGTTTTTATTCTATAAAATGCAAATTTGCTATTTATAAACCAAAATATATTCCATATTACCCATATTTTTTACCATACCTTTTATTTCCATTATGGTTAGAGTAGATGATACATTTTTTATATTTAAACCAGTTATTTTAGCAATTTTATCGATATGGATAGGATCTTGTGATAAGGAAGAGACTATTTTTTCTTCCTCCGGGCTATCTGGCATGATTTCTTTTTTAATGCCTGTATTGATTATTTCTTTTAAATTTAGTTCTTCTAAAATATCAGCTGCAGAAGTAACCATAGCTGCTCCTTTCTTGATCAAATTATTTGTTCCTTCAGAGTTTTTGCTGAAAATATTACCAGGTACTGCAAAAACATCCCTATTTTGTTCAAGGGCGAAATTAGCCGTGATCAGAGCACCAGATTCTTTAGGAGCTTCAATTACTAAAGTAGCCAGGGATAAGCCTGATATTATCCTATTTCTAGCAGGAAAATTCTGTTTTAGTGGTGGTGTTCCATAGGGATATTCAGATATAATAGCTCCACCTTTTTCTAATATCTTATCGGCGATTATTCTATTATTTGAGGGATAAATACTTCCTTGGTTCACTCCTGATCCCAGGATAGCATAAGTTTGGCCATTATTGTTAAGAGTTTCCTGATGAGCTAGAGCATCTATACCTAGGGCTAGTCCAGAAACTATAGTAATTTTTGATAATGCTAAATCTTTTACTATATTTTCAACTACTTGTTTACCATAAGAAGAGTATTTTCTGGTGCCTACTACTCCAATACAAGGGTTAGTATCTATATTACCTCGAACATAAAGGAGAGGCGGTGGAGCAAATATTTCTTTTAATAATTTTGGGTATTTTTTGTCCTTGATAGAGATAAGCTCTATATTTTCTTTTAATAATTTTTCAAATTCACTATTTGCATCAATTGATTGTCTTTTGGCCAAAAAATAGTTTATATCCTTTTCTTTTAAGCCACATTTTAAAAGTTTCAAAGAATCAGTTTGCCAAACTTCTTCCATTGTATCGAAGTAATTGTAAAGCTTTTTAAATTTTACCGGACCTATTCTAGTATTTAAATTAATAGCGTTCCAATACTTTAAATCCTCCTGCATTATATTTATTTTAAAGAAATTAAAATGTTTTTTAATAAGCTTAACAAATTATTTTTGTCTAAGTTATTAGAATCAATTTTTAATAAATTATTATCAATAGTAAAATCTATATTTCTATCTATTAAACTTCTTATTTTTTTAAAAGGTGGAATTTTACTAAATTCTAAAGTTAGTCGATAGATTTCATCTCCGTATTTTATTATTTTTTTGGAATCAATACTTTTTATATTAGCATTTTTAGCCAGAATTTTAAATTCTAAAATTTTAAATAAATTTCTAAATTCTACGGAGTTATTCTTATATTGATCATTAAGTTTTCTTTTTGAAATTATTAATTCGTTTAAATCATGTATTTTGGCTAATTCTTGATATAATTTTATTCTCTTCTTGGAATCTTGAATCATAGTTTTAGGGATATAGGCTGATATGGGTAAATCTATAGTTATATCTAGAGCTAATTCTTCTACCTCACCAGTTTCAAGTTCTTTGACTGCCTGATTTAATAATTGGCAATAGAGATTTAAGCCTACTGATTTAATATTACCCGACTGTTGTTCACCTAAGATATTTCCAGCACCTCTTATTTCTAAATCTTGCATAGCAATTTGAAAACCTGCCCCTAATTCTTTGGCTGAAAGCAAGGCTTCTAATCTTTGATGCGCTTTTTTCTTTAATTTTTGACTTTTGTAAAAGAAATAGGCATAAGCTTTTCTTTTACTTCTGCCAATTCGCCCTCTTAATTGATGCAAATCTGCCAGTCCAAACATAATAGCATTATCTACGATTAAGGTGTTTACATTTGGTAAATCAAGACCATTTTCAATAATTGAAGAACAGATTAAGACATCAATTTCTTTTTTTCTGTTAAATTTATCCATCATATTAGCTATTTCTTTTTCAGATAATTGTCCATGTATTATTCCGAAGGAAGCGTTAGGTATTAGTTTTTTTAATCTCTTTAACTCTACATCAATAGTTGCTACACGATTATGGAGATAATAAACTTGACCATTTCTTTTTATTTCAAATTGAATAGCCTCAATAATTTTTTTATCATCGTATGGGAGAATATGAGTTTCTACCGCTAATCTTCCCTCAGGCGGAGTTTCCAGAATATTTATGTTTTTTAGTTTTGATAAGGCTAAATTTAAAGTACGAGGAATAGGAGTGGCACTAAGTGTAATAATATCAACCCTTGGTCTTAATTTTTTTAATTTTTCTTTGTGTTTTACGCCAAATCTTTGTTCCTCGTCAATTATAATTAGACCTAAATCACTAAATTTTATATCGTTTGATAATAATCTATGAGTGCCAATAATAATATCAATTTTTCCAGCAGCTAATTTCTGAACTATTTCTTTTTGTTCTTTTTTTGTTTTAAATCTAGACAATACTCCAATTTTACAGGGAAAATTATTTAATCTTTTTGAGAAAGTCTCAAAATGTTGTTCTGCTAAAATAGTAGTAGGGCATAGTATAGCTACTTGTTTCTTGTCTTGAGTTGCTTTAAAACTAACTCGTATAGCTATCTCTGTTTTCCCAAAACCAACATCACCGCAAACAAGCCTGTCCATTGGTTTCTTAATATTAAATTCTTTAAAAAGCATATCTCCTCCTTCCATATCAGCTTTAATCTCTTTTATAATTTTTAATTGATCTGGGGTTTCTTGATATTCAAATGAGCTGTCTAGTAACTTTTGTTCGGGGGTGTCTTTAGAAAACATAAAGCCAGAAGATGTTTCTCTTTGTGCATAAATTTGCAATAGTTCTTTTGCTTGTTTTTCCGCATCTGCTTTTACTTTCTTTCTAAGTTCTTTCCAGGAAATTTCATGAAGACGGTTTATTTTAGGCTTACCAGCACCTATATATTTACTAACCTTGTCGGTATATTCAGCTGGCAAATATAATTTATCACCTTTAGCATATTCAATTATTAGAAATTCTCTTAGACCTTCATCTACATTTAGCTGAATTACGCCCTTAAATATGCCAATACCATGATCTATATGCACTATAAAATCTTCCGGGTTTAAATCTGAAATAAACACTTCATCTATTTTTTTTCTTTTTTTAATATCAATTTCTTCACCTAAAATTTCTTGATCAAAGATGAGTAGAGTTTTTGTCTTTTTATTATCAAAGCCTGACACTAGATTAATATTTTCAAAACATACTTTTTTCTTTTTGACAAAATAAATATTTTTTAAATTTTTAAATATATTTTTAAATTGTTTTTCAAAATCAGTAATAATTATAATTTGATAATTATCTTTTTGTTTTTTGATTATGTTATTTTTAAATAAAGCTATATTTTTCCTGTAGGGTGTAATCTTCTGATAGTTTAAAAAATGATTGTTTTTAGAATTTAAGGGAAGATTATTAAAAACTATACTCTTACATTCATCGGTTATTTTCTTAAAAGTTGCTAATCTGTCAGTTTGGCTAAAATCTAAATAATTTTCAAAAGTATCTGGATTATCTAAAATTATATTTGGTTTATAAATATTTAAATAATCAAGAATAAGAGAACTGTTTTTATTTTCTAAACTATTTGTTTGAGCGGGGTATATATTAATTAGGTCTAAGTTTTTACTTGTTATTTTACTTTTAATATTAAAAGTCTTTATATTCTCAATTTTATTTCCATACAAATCTAATTTTATTGGATTTTTATAATTAATAGGGAAAATGTTAACTATTCCACCTCTCTTTTCAAAATAACCAGGAATAAAAGTACCATTTTCAGTTTTATAGCCGAGAGTAACTAAGTTTTTGAGTAATTGATCAAGATCTACATCTTGATTTTTTTTTAATTTTAAAATCTTGCTGTTATAGGAATTTATAGATATAGTTTTTTCTGTAATTGATTCAATAGGGAAGAGGTAAATGCCTTTATTTCTAGAGAAGAGATTGGCTATAATTTTTGCATTAGAAAAATTTATTTTTTCTTCTGTAGCTAGATGTTCTTTGTTAAAAGTGTAGTTATAAATAGAAGCGGTTTCAAATTTTAAAATTTGTGACAGAAACTTATTCCAGTAAGCAAATGTGTTAAATAACAGATTTATTTTGCTTTCTTCTGAGGCAAATATTAGTAAAGGATTTTCAAGGCATTTAGTAAAATTTAGCAAATTTAATATAAAATAAGGCTTAAATTTATCATCTAAACTTGCTATATTTGTTTTAATTTCTTTTTTCGGAATAATTTCTAAAGAATTTCTAAATATATTTTCTAGAGGCATATAAAAAATATTGACATTAAAGGTTGATTGTATATAATAAAGTGTCTCAAGTAAATAGCACTTAATATCCTATCTGTGAAAGGTTTTGTAAGACAACCCTCCTTACGTCTTATCGGCCAATCACGGGTAGGATAATAGGTGTTATTTTATTATAAAAACAATCCGTATTTGATGGATTGTTTTTATATATTAAATGTTTAAAAGTTTTTTAAGTGAGTTCAGAACATTCTCAAAGATGTTTTCTAGTTTTTCTTTTTCTGATTTATTAAAATTTTGTAGTACATACGAAGCAGTGTCTTTGATCTTATCTTTATCTTTGTTAAGAATTCCTATTCTTATTCTGGGGATTTCATCAGTTTTTATATTATCAATTATAGACTGCATCCCTTTGTGTCCTCCGGAGCTTTGCCCCTTTATTTTTATATTACCAAAAGGTAAATCTATATCATCGTAAATAATAATCAAATTATTTTTGAAATTAATCTTGTAATAATTAACGAGTTTTTCTACTGAAAAACCAGAATTATTCATATAGGTTTGAGGTTTTACTAATAATAATTTTTCTGAATCAAATACTCCTTCGGATATTTTTGCATTTGAATTCTTGTCAAAAATAAAATTTTCAAAAGAAGATCCTTCACTGTTAAATCTTTTTTTAATATAATCCAGGGCCATAAAACCTATATTATGTCTTGTTGTATGGTATTTTAAATCAGGATTTCCTAATCCTACTATTAGTTTCATAATTAGGGGGTTATATTTTATTAATGTTTATTTCAATTGGAGTTCCTATAAAACCAAATTCTTTTCTTATAGCTTTTTCTAAAAAATTTAAATAAGCGATTGGTATTTCTTTTTCTTTCTTTGTATATAAAATAAATTTTTTTCGATTACTGTTAGACTGAATAAAATAATTGTTCGAACGCTTTTTCTCTTTTTTGTTGTAAAAATCTCTAGTGACTGTTTTAAATAGGGTATCCAATTCTTTTTCATCTATTATTTTACCCCTTTCTTTATTAACAAGTAATATTGATTCTAGTAAATCGCTTATATTTTCTTTTTTCTTAGCAGATATAAAGATTAAGGGTGCCCAATCAACAAATGGGAAATAAGATTTAATGTATTTTATATGTTTTTTAATTTGGATTTTATTTTCAGTTTTGGTTTTATTTATCCTTATTTTATCCCATTTATTGACTACTAATATTATACTTTTTTTATTTTCTAGAATTCTTGTAATAATTCTGGTATCTTGATGTGATAAATTTTTAGTTGCGTCAGTTATAAGTAAACAAATATCAGAATTTTTAATATTATGGATACTATTAAAAGAGCTTATTTTTTCAATATCAGATTTAATTTTTGATTTTCTGCGAAGTCCAGCTGTATCTGTAATTATAATATTATTGTCTTTATATTTGATTATGGTATTTATTGTATCCCTAGTTGTACCTTCTTCTTCAGAAACTATTACTTTGTTTTCCTTTGATATGGCGTTAAATAAAGATGATTTACCAGCATTTGGTTTTCCTAAAATACTAACCTTTATGCCACTTTCACTTTCAATTTTATGTTCATTTTTATTAAAGTAAGAAACTATTTTATCTAGCAAATCACCAACGCCTGATCCGTTTGTTGCTGAAATTGGGAATGGCTTATCTAAGCCTAGCTTATATAAATTTAAAGATTCTTCACGTAATAATTCAGTATCAGCTTTGCTAGCTACTAAAATTATATTATTTTTAGTTTTTTTTAGTTTATTTATAATTTCTATATCTTCTAATTTTATGCCTTCTTTTATATTAATAAGGAGTAAAATAACATTCGCTCTATCAATAGCAATTCTTGTTTGTAGCTGAATATTTTCTTCAAGGTTTGTTTTTGTCTTTAAATCTATTCCTCCTGTATCAAATATTTGAAAATTTACTCCTTGCCAAGCTGTATCTCGAATTATTATGTCGCGAGTAGTTCCAATATCTTTACTGGTTATAGATTCTCTTCTACCTAATATTTTATTAAAGAGGGTTGATTTTCCTGTATTGGGCTTTCCTATAATAGCAACAGTATTTTTCATATTTATAATATATTAGATATTAGAGTTTGATCCTAATATAACAATAAAGTTTATTCCCTCGATGTTTTTTATAGGATTTTTAGATAAATTTTCAGTAAAATTAGTAGTAGATAGATTAGCATTGAATTTCTCTATTAAATTTGCCAATACACTAGGCATTTTACCTGCTGTAAGATCATAAATAACTGTTTTTTCATAATCATTATTAGTGGCATTGCCAGTATGAATAATTTTATATTTTTCATTTAATAATTTATTCGCATTTTTATTTGCTAAGCCTGCGATTGAGGTACCATTTAATATGGCTACGCTAGCTTGATTTTTTTCTTTATTTAGCTCTTCAGGGTTAAAAATATTAAGAAAAACTTGTTTAATCTCTGAGTATTCTTTATCGTTTGGCATTAATAAGTAAGCATTATTTCTACCTTTGGTTGCTTGTAGTAAGCCACTTTCTTGATCGATAACTTTATTTATTATTTTTTCATTATCTACATCTTGGGCAATATCTTTTAATTTTAACATTTCCCAAGGTTCTATATTGGTTCTGACGTGATTACCCAGGGTATTGAGTATCTCATTAATTTTTTTAGGATTTGTTAGGGTGGAAATTGAGAATGCTTTATTTTTTAGAGAAGTCAGTATTTGTTGTTGTCTTTTTGCTCTGGCAAAATCAGATCCTTCGCTTTCTTCACCATCGGTAACGACTCCGTGTCTTGATCTAGCGTATTTTAAAGCTAAATCGCCATCCATTGTTGTTGTTCCTTTTTCAAATGAAACTGTTTGATAGCCAAAATCTTCAGTCGGATAACTAGAGTCATAAAAAGAATTACTTACATTTACTTCAATACCACTAACAGAATCAATTATTTGTTTAAATCCTTCAAAATCAATTTGGACGTAGTAATGAACAGTCAGCCCGGATATTTTATTTATATAGTCATTCATTAGTTTATTGCCTGCTGTGATATCATCAGGATTATTCATTTTTCCATAAGTATAAATACTATTTATTTTTACGTAATTTGAATTATTTAGTGGTACTGCTAGATCTCGGGGAATTGAAATAAGAGCTATTTCGGGATTTTGATTTCCATTGTATTTTATACTTGCCAGCATAATAGTATCAGTTAGAAGCGCTCCCTGATGTCCTTCTCCTCCCATACCTAGCAGTAATATATTTGTTCTTCCTTCTTCTTCACCTTTTATTTTTTTTTCGTCAGCTAAAACAAGATGTCGTATTTGTGTTAAAAATGAATCATTTTCTTCTGATTGAAAAATATTTTTACCAACAGACGCTATTTTAAAGGAAAAAATTACCACACCTAATAATAAAGTAATAAAAATTCCCAGTATAATTTTTAAAAATACTGGAATTTTCCTTTTTTTAATAGGCTTATTAACTTTATCTATTTTATTATTGATTTCTAGATCTGGTAATTTATTATTTTTCATTTAAACCAATTGTATCTATCTATATTATATATTATATTTATGAATGCAATTATTGTCAAAGTTATAAAACTATTTGCATAAAATATATCTATTGGTTATAATAAATTAAATTATTAATGAGAAAAAAGTGACTAAAGCAAAATCTGCAGGGTCTTTTTTATTAGAGTTATTAAAAATTATCCTCATATCACTAGCTATTATTGTTCCAGTAAGATATTATTTGATTCAGCCTTTTATAGTAAGAGGAAGCAGCATGGAACATAGTTTTTATGATGGGGAATATTTAATAGTTGATGAGATAAGTTATCGCTTTGAACAGCCAGAGAGAGGAGATGTAATTGTTTTTAAGTATCCCAAAGACATTACCCAGTATTATATTAAAAGAATAATTGGCTTACCACAAGAAACAGTTGAAGTTACTGATGGAGAAGTTATAATCTATAACAATAAATATCCAGAAGGGGAAAAATTGGAAGAAAAATACTTAGATGGGGTTGAAACTCCAGGAAATTTAAAAGTATCTGTACCTGCTAATAACTATTTTGTTTTAGGTGATAATAGAAGAGCTAGCAGTGATTCTAGAGTTTGGGGGTTTTTACCAAAAGATGATATTATAGGTAGGGTTTGGGTAAGAGGATTGCCTCCTAGCCGTATAGGAGCTATTAAAACACCAGAGTACGAATTTAATTAATAAGTAACATTTTAAATGGGAAGACCTAAAAAGATTAATTTAGAAACTAAAAGACCAAAAAGAAAAAAACCAATTTTATCACCTGAAGGTATTAACGATATTTTACCCGAAGATCAAAAATATTGGGATTTTGTTTTGGAGAAATTTACTAAAGTTGTAAAGCCATTTAGTTTTAGTAAAATAGATACTCCTTTAATAGAAAAAGCTGAGCTTTTTTCAAAAAGAGTTGGATTCTCAGAAGGCTTTGTTGCTAAAAACATGTTTGTGTTTAAGGATGAAAAAAAAGAAAATTTAGCTCTAAGATATGACTTAATGATGGGCATTAGCAGAGCATTTATAGAGAATAATATGTCTTCTGTCGGTAAACCCATAAAGTTATATACTTATGGTCCTGTTTTTAGGAATAAAAATTATTTGCAAGATAGCCTAAGGCAACTTTATCAGTTTAATATGACCATAATTGGTCAAGAAGATGTTATTATTGATGCTCAAATTATATTTTTAGTTAAGAAAATGTTAGAGAGCGTTGGGCTAAAAGATTTAGAAGTACAGATTAATAGCGCTGGATGTAGCCTTTGTGCAGATGAATACAGAGATATAATTTCGGATTTTATTAATTCAAAGAAAAATAGACTTTGTGGTAATTGTAAAAAAAATACAAAAGAAGATGTTTTTAGCATATTTAGCTGCCAGAATGAAAATTGCCAATCTATTTTTGAAGATGCTCCAGAAGCCATAGATTCATTATGTGATGATTGCAAGAATCATTTTAAAGCTATTTTAGAATATTTAGATGATTTAAGAATACCGTATAACCTAAACTCAAGGATTTTAAAAAAAATGAATTGTTATACGAGAACAACCTTTGAAGTTTTATTGACCACCAAAGATGAAAATAATAGTGTTTATTTATTAGCTGAAGGGGGTAGGCATAATGATTTGATAAATGACTTAGGAGGAAACGATAATTCAGTAATGAGTTCTACTTTATATATCGATAGAATTATCGATTTAATCAAAAAGCAAGAAATAAAAATTTCAGAAAAGAAAATAAAACCTGATGTGTTGCTAATACAGCTTGGTGAATTAGCTAAAAGAAAATCTCTAGAAATTTTTGATGATATGATAAATAAAGGTATCAATGTTAAAGAATCTTTACATAAAGATAGTATTAAATCACAGTTAAGGTTAGCAAAGAATTTAGAGGTAAAATTTGCTGTTATTATTGGGCAAAAAGAAGTATTAGACAAAACGGTCTTAATTAGAGATATGCAAAGCGGTATTCAAGAAATAATAAGTTTAAATATGCTGGTTGATGAATTAAAGAAAAGGTTAAAAGATTATAAAAAAAATAATTAAGGGAGGTGAATTTTGCTGTGGTTCAAGTAAAAATTAAAGACAACGAAAATTCAGAGGCATTGATTCGTCGGTTTAAAAAACAACTTCAAAGAAGCGGTGTTTTGAATTTGGCAAGACAATTAAGATATTTTGAGGCACGTAAAAATAAGACTAAAATTCATAAAGAAGCTGCCAGAAAAAAAGAGAATGAAAAAAAATATAAATTACTAAGAAAACAAGGTAAGCTAAATACAGATAGATAATGAATAAACAAAACAGCAATATTTTTTTAGAGGTTTCTAATAATACAATTGGTAATGTTGATGAAAAGTATTTTATAAAAATATTTCAGAAACTAAAGAAAAAATTATTAGAGTATAATTTAAAAAATAAGTTGTTTATTAATTTAACTGTAAGTTTAGTAGTTGTAGATAATGACAAGATAAGGAATATAAATAGTAAATATCGTCATCAAGATAAAGTTACCGATGTATTATCATTTGAATTTTTTAAAAAAGATAATTTCATACTGCCTGAAAATAATAAATATTTAGGTGAAATATTTATTTCTTATCCTGAAGCCATTAGAATATCAAAAAATATTAAAATATCTCTGGAAAAAGAACTAGCTTTGCTATTTATACATGGGTTATTGCATTTATTGGGTTATGATCATGAAAAAAATTCAGATAAAAAACAAATGCAAGAAATAGAAAAATTATTTTTAAATGAAATAAATGCCTTTTTTTAGTCCAATAAGAATAAGTAAAAGTTTTAAATACGCCATCAAAGGGATTGCTTACGCTTTTAAAGAAGAGCAGAATTTTCGTTTTCATGTTTTTTCTGCAGTTTTTGTTTTTATCCTAATGTTTATTATTGATACTTCTTTATTAGAAAAGGCGTTTTTAATATTTTTGGTTGGTTTAGTTATTATTGCAGAATTAACCAACTCTATATTTGAAAGAATTGTGGATATTATAAAACCTCGAATACATCCTTATGCTAAAAAAATAAAAGATATGACGGCGGCCATTGTTTTTATTGCAGCGCTAGTATCCTTAATTTGTGGTTTAATAATATTTATTCCCAAGATAATAGTATTTTAAAATTTTAAATTTAGTTATATAATTTAAATATAAATTTTAATAACAAAAACAAAACATGAACAAGGACGATGTTATTGTAGGTTTAGATATAGGTTCTAACAAAATTAGAGTTTTAGTTGCTAAGGTTAATAATGAAACTGAAGATATGCATGTAGTTGGGATGGGAGAATCTCCAGCTCTAGGTTTGAGAAAAGGTACAATAGTTGATGTAGAGGAAACAACTACTAGTATTTCTAATGCTCTAGAGAAGGCTGAGCGAACAAGCGGCATTCCAATTGAGCATGCTTTTATTTCTTTTAGCGGTAGCAATGTAATAGCTCAACCCAGCAAAGGTGTTATTGCTGTAGCGCGTGCTGATAATGAAATAACAGAGGATGATGTAGCAAGAGTAATAGAAGCAGCTTCAGCCGTATCTTTACCTGCTAATTTTGAAATATTACATGTTATACCAAAAGCATTTACAGTGGATAGTCAGACAGGAGTAAAGGACCCAGTTGGTATGAATGGTATAAGACTAGAGGTTGAAACATTGATTATTGAAGGCTCAACTTCAAATATTAAAAATTTATCAAAATGTATTTCAAGGTCAGGGTTAGAAATAGATGATTTGGTAATATCTCCCCTGGCGGCATCTTATGCTATACTTAATAAAAAGCAAAAAGATTTAGGAATAGTTTCAATTGATATAGGAAGTGGTACGACAGGATTAATAGTTTTTGAGGAAGGAGATATTTTGCATACTTCCATATTGCCAATAGGTTCTGAGCATATTACCAATGATTTAGCGATTGGGTTAAGGACTTCTATCGAGACAGCAGAGAAAGTTAAATTAGAATATGGTTATGCTAGAGCCTCTGATATTGATAAAAAAGATAAAGTTGATTTGTCTAAATTAGACTCAAAAGAAAATCAAATTGTAACCAAGAAACATATTGCGGAAATTATCGAAGCCCGACTAAGTGAAATATTTTCTATGGTTAATCGTGAATTAAAGAACGTTGGTAAAGCAGGCAAGCTTCCAGCAGGTGCAGTTTTATCCGGAGGAGGAGTAAAATTGCCTGGAATTGTTGATTTAGCAAAACAAGAATTAAAATTGCCGGCTCAAATAGGTTTTCCGGAAAATATAAAAGGTGTTATAGAAAAATTAGATGATCCAGCTTATGCAACTGTAGTAGGTTTACTTTTCTGGGGAAAAACTCATTCTGATAAACAAAAAACAGGTGTTGGTGTTCAGATAGCATCTGTTTCAGACACTATAGGTAAAATAAGAGGCTGGTTTAAAAACTTTCTTCCATAAGTAGAAAAAGTATTTCTTATAGTAAAAACACTAAGTATAATAAATGTTAGTGTTTTTTTATTCTACATGAAAATGATAAAAGATATTGTTCGAAGAGCTTAAAATATGCTTGTACAACATATTTGTGCAAGTGAATAAATAAATAGTTCAGATTATCCACATGACGGTTGAGAATAAAATATATTCTGTTATAATCAAAGCTAATCAAATAATAACTAATTTTAAAACTTATGGAAATTAAGCCTCAAATTGAAACATTTGCAAAAATTAAAGTTGCTGGAATTGGCAGTGGCGGTAACTCAGCAATCAATAGGATGCACTCTTCAAGATTAGGCGGCGTTGAATTTATTGCTCTAAATACTGACGCACAAGCCTTGCATGCCACAAATATAAAAAGAAAAATACATATAGGTAAAACATTGACCAGAGGATTAGGAGCTGGTAAAAACCCTGATATAGGTAAACAAGCAGCCGAGGAAGATCAGGAAGAAATTAAGCAAGCTGTGAAAGGAGCTGATATGGTATTTATAACTTACGGACTAGGTGGCGGGACAGGTACAGGAGCAGGTCCTGTGATTGCTAATATTGCCAAAGAATCAGGTGCTCTAACTGTTGGTGTAGTCACTAAACCATTTTCTTTTGAAGGTCAGTTGAGAGGTGATATTGCTAATAAAGGCCACAGTGAATTAAAAGGAAAAGTTGATGCTCTAATTACTATACCCAATGATAAACTTTTAGGAGTAATAGATAAAAAAACTTCTTTGATTGATGCCTTTTCTATTGTAGATGATGTTTTGTATCAAGCAGTGCAGGGTATATCTGATTTGGTAACGGTATCAGGCATTGTTAATGTAGATTTCGCAGATGTAAAATCAATTATGGAAGGAGCTGGGTCTGCTCTAATGGGTATAGGTACATCTTCTGGTGATAATAGGGCTACAGAAGCAGCCAAAAGAGCTATTAAAAGTCCTTTATTAGAGCAATCAATTAATGGAGCAACTGGAGTATTATTTAATATTTCTGGCGGAGAAGATCTTGGAATGCTAGAAGTTGATGAAGCAGCCAAAGTTATTACAGAGTCAGTTGATCCAAGCGCTAAAATTATCTTTGGTGCTGTTCGAGATAAAAATTTAAATGATGAAGTTAAGGTAACGGTTATTGCTACTGGTTTTGGACAAGCTGGAATTAAAAAAGAAGAGCCTAAAAAAATGGAAGCAAAAAATATATTTGATGAATTTAATTTTCAGCCGGTAGATGAAGAACCTGTTAAGGAAAATAATAATGATGATGATAACAAGGGAACATATCAAGACGTTGATATTCAGGATGAATTAGATATCCCGGCTTTCATCAGAAAAAAAATGAATAAACAATAAATATAGACAGCAATAAAATATTGATAGCCAATAAAAAGAACAGTAACACGTTCTTTTTATTTTTGCTAAAATAAAAAAGATAGCAATAAAAATTAAGGAGGTGTATGTCTAAATCTAAATTATTTTTATATTTAGCATTTTCTTTTATTTTGGGAGTAGGTTTTACTTCGTATTTTAAAATATGGTCATATTATTTTTACTTTATAGCAGCTGTATTTTTTTTAATTTTGATTATTGTTTGGTATAAAATAAATAAAATAAAAATTATTGGACTTTGTGGATTGTTTTTTATATTAGGTATATTTAGATTTATAATTGCTAATCCCATAGATAATAGTAATAGGATAAGTTTCTATAACGATCAAGAAGAAATAGAATTTCAAGGCTTGGTAGCCGAAGAGTCTGATATTAGAGAAGATAAGATAAAATTAACTATAGCTACCCAGAGTATTTTAGAAGAAGGAATACAACGGAATATTAATGGGAAAGTTCTAGTAGATGTAGAGCGTTTTCCTGAATATAGTTATGGTGATTTATTAAATATTACTTGCCAATTGCAAACACCGGCGGTGTTTGATGATTTTAACTATAAAGATTATTTGGCTAAATCTGACATTTATTCTGTTTGCTACAAGGCTCAGGCAAAT
This sequence comes from uncultured bacterium, assembly GCA_963746775.1. GTDB lineage: Bacteria > Patescibacteriota > JABMPQ01 > JABMPQ01 > CAVVCK01 > CAVVCK01. The sequence goes on along the minus strand of CAVVCK010000001.1, from coordinate 11,941 downwards.
TTAGTAAATTCCAACCAAGGCAATAAATTTACCGGTATTTTATTAAAAATTAAAAATAAATTTAGCAATATTATTAGCCTAGTTTTGCCAGAACCACAAGCTTCATTTCTGAAGGCTATGCTTTTAGGGTTAAAAAATGGTTTATCTGATGATTTTAAGGAGTCATTTAATATAACGGGTACTTCTCATATTATTGTTATTTCTGGCTTGCATATTGCTATTGTAGCGGGAATTTTACTATATATAACTAAAATATTATCTTTTTCCAGAAAATATTCCCTAGCTATATCTATTATCGGACTTGTTTTATTTATATTTCTAATTGGAGCGCATCCTTCATCTGTTAGAGCAGGTATTATGGGTAGTTTAATTATTTTAGCTATGTATTCGGGTAGGCTGTCAGATACTAAAAATGCTATAATATGTGCAGCCTTAATCATAATTTTAATAAATCCAAAAGTTCTAAAATTTGATGCAGGCTTTCAGATGTCATTTTTGGCAACTATTGGTATTATTTATTTATCTCCTTACTTAAAGAAGTTTTTAAAATTTATTCCGAATATTTTTAAATTTAGAGAAATTATTGCTATGACTTTGGCTGCCCAAATTTTGACACTGCCAGTTATAATTTATAATTTTGAAAGAATTTCAATAATTTCGCCAATAGTGAATGTATTAATTATACCCCTAGTTCCGGTCGCAATTGTGATGGGGTTTATTTCCTTGTTTTCGGGGCTGGTATGGATATATTTAGGAAAATTAATAGCTATTATCACCTGGTTTGCTTTGCAATACATAATATCTGTTGTAAAGATTTTTTCTAAAATACCTCTAGCCTCTATCGAAGTAAATAAAATATGGGTAGGTTGGATTATTTTTTATTATATAATAGTTATGCTGCTTATATGGCATCTAAGAAAAAAAGAAAAATTAACAATTTAAAATGATGTTAGAATTTAAGAATAAAAAAATATATTTTGTTTTAATACCGCTTTTGTTAATAGCTATATTTTTTTGTAATCAAGTATTATCTAATGGTAATAGCCAAGCTGAGAATATTAGTGTTAATATTTATGATGTGGGACAGGGAGATGCTATTCATATTAGGAGAGGTAATCAAGATGTTCTAATAGACGGCGGGCCTGATTCTAGAATTGTAGAAAAATTAGGCGAGAATATACCTTTTTCTGATAATGAAATTGAATTAGTTATTCTAACTCATCCTCACGAAGATCATGTAGCTGGCTTGATTCATGTTTTAGAAAAGTATAAAGTTGATGAAATATTACAAACTGATGTAGGCTATAATTCTAATATGTTTTCTGAATGGCAAAGATTAATCGAAGAGAAAGGAATAAAGGAAACAATAGCCAAGGTTGGCCAAATAGTTAGGCTGAAGGGAGCAAATTTATATATTCTTTTTCCGAATTCAGAGTATACTGGGGAGGAAATAAAAAACTTGAATAATGCTTCTATTGTTGCTAAATTAGTTTTTGGTAGCTCTTCTTTTTTATTTACTGGGGATGCGGAAAAGGAGGAAGAACAAGAATTATTAGATAATTATTCGAAGGATATTCTAGCTTCTAATTTGCTTAAAGTAGGGCACCATGGAAGTAAAACTGCCAGTACTAAGGAATTTTTAGAGCAAGTCAATCCCGCCTATGCAGTAATTTCAGACGGAAAGGATAATAAATTTGGACATCCTCACCAAGAGACTCTAGATAAATTAAAAGATTTGAATATAAAATTGTTTAGAACTGATGAGGATGGGGATGTAAAATGTGTTAGTGATGGGGAGAGTGTAAAATGTAATGAATAATAGTTGAGTTGCAATTAGATGTTTGGAAGTTTGAAAATTAGTAATGGAAATTGGAAGCCAGAATTGGTTATTTATTGTCTGTGCTTTCCTGAGGCGTCCTCGCCGAAGGATAGAACGCTTGGAATAAGTTATTCAGAATGAGTTTAGAAAAAAGTTTAGGCTGTACCTAAAAATGTTTTTTTAAACGAGACATCATTATGGTTTAATGCTCGGCGGGGACGCCTCGCAGAGCAGTGGGGTAATTTAATAAAAATAAATTAATTATGAAAATCTCAGTCGTAGTACCAGCCTATAATGAAGAAAAATGCATAGAAAGATGCCTTAATTCTTTAGTTAAACAAGATTATGATAATTTCGAAGTTATTTTATGTTTGAATAACTGTACTGATAATACAGAAAATATTGCGAAGCGTTTTAGTAAGGTCAAAATAGTAAAAGAAGAAAGAAAGGGAGTAACTTACGCTAGACAAACGGGGACTAAGGAGGCTTCGGGAGAAATAATTGCCAGCGCTGATGCTGATTCTTACTATCCTAGTAATTGGCTGTCTGGGATTGCTGGTAATTTTGAAAATAGCAAGGTGGCAGTTGCCTACGGACCAGTATATTTGGAGAGTGATTCCTATTTTCTAAAATTTATGTCCAAATATGTTTATACTTGGTTTTTAATAATTTCAAGTTTGTTAGGTATGGATAATGTTGCTGGGATTAACTTTGCTTTTAGAAAAAAAATATTTGAAAAAACTGGCGGGTATACGCTGGATTTAAAATCAGCTGAGGATATTGATTTAACTAATAAATTAAGAAAATTTGGAAAAGTTAAGTTTGATAGAAAATTGGTTGTCTATACTTCAGGCAGGAAATTCGAAGGAAGATTTCTCAAGTCATTAATCCATCATTCGAAAAATTATATTAGAGTATTTATATTAAAAAAAGAGCCGGAGAAGATGGTGGATATTAGATAGATATTAACTTTGTGTAGTGTCCTTTGATAGATTGAAATTAGTTGTTTAGAAATTGGAAAATAGTAATGGAGATTGGATATTGGAAATTAGTTTTTTTTTAGAGCGTTTTTTAGCTACTTTCCATTTTCTAATTTCTATTACTTCTACGAAGCTCGTAAGGCCAATTTCTATCTTCTATACAACCATTTTCTATTAATAAGTTTACAAACATTAGCATTAAATTAGTATAAATTAGAATATTTTTATTATGAAAATAGGATTCTTCACAGATGTTTACACTCCGCAAATTGACGGAGTGGTAAGATCAATAAAGTTGTACAAGCAAGCCCTAGAAGATTTAGGTCATGAGATCTATATTTTTGCGCCCAAGAGTATAAAAAGGGGGTCTATTTTTGATTTTATTTTAAATAAAGAAAAAAATGTTTTTAGATTTTATGCCGTTGATTCTGTTTTTATTCCTGGCTATCCACTAGCCCTCCCCATTTCTTATAAAAGTACCAGAGCAATACCTAAGTTAAAACTTGATATTGTTCATTGTCATACACCTTTATCGATGGGAATGTTGGGGGATATAACCGCTCTATTATCAGATGTTCCGCAAGTTTTTACTTACCATACTTATTATTCAGAATATGCCAAACACTACATTAATTTTGGAAAATTAAAAGAACCGGCTTCCAAAGTAATTCGCAAACTAGAATCGTTTTATTGCAATCGAGCAGATTTGGTCTTGGCGCCTTCGGTAAAATTAAAAAATATTTTAGAAAATAAAATGAATGTAGAAACAGATATTGAAATACTGCCCACAGGAGTTGATTTGAAGGAATTTGATAAAATATCTGACAGGGGATTTAGAAAGAAATATAGGATTGCTGAAGATAAAAAAGTATTGCTCTATGTAGGAAGATTAGGTTCGGAGAAAAATGTAGGATTTTTAATAAAAATGCTGCCGGAAGTTTTAGCTCGAGAAAAAAACGCAGTTTTACTTATTATTGGTGATGGAAAATACAGAGAAAAATTAGAAGAAAGAACGAAAGAGTTGAATTTGAGTGATTACGTATTTTTTACTGGATTTTTAGAGAGAAAAGAAACTATTCGAGCTTTTCTAGCTTCCGACATGTTTGTTTTCGCCTCGCTAACCGATACCCAGGGGCTGGTACTTTCAGAAGCGGCAGCTGCTGCTAAGCCATTGGTATTACTGAGAGATCCTGGTCTTAACCCTTTGGTAGTTGAGAATAAAAATGCCTTTTTATCAGAAGAGAATGGAAAAGAGTTCGCGGGTAATGTATTAAAATTATTGCAAGATAAAAATTTATATGCTAAAATGGCAGGAAATTCACGTAAACTAGCTGAAGAATATTCTATTGAAGCGCAAACGAAAAAGCTATTGAATTACTACAGTAAATTAATAGAAAAACACAAAAGTTCTTCCTGGAGAGCTAGTTTATGGCATAAATTGAACAAGAAAATAGACATTCCTTTTAATATAAGCGGAGGATTTAAAAAGTTTAAAAATTTATTTAAATAAAAAATATGGAAAACAAGTTAATTGAAAAAACAGTGGTTTTAATTAAACCAGACGGCGTGCGTCGAGGATTATCAGGAGAAATTATTTCTCGTTTTGAAAAAATGGGTTTGAAAGTAATTGCTATGAAAATGATTTGGATTGATAAAGAATTTGCCGGCAAACACTATCCAATGTCTAGAGAAGAGCTTTTAAAAGGCATAGGAGAAAAAACATTAAAAACTTATGAAAAATATGGCAAGGATCCTAAAGAAGAATTAGGAACCATGGATCCATTGGAAATAGGCAAGCTGGTTAATAATTGGAACATGGAATTTTTAACTTCTGGACCGGTCGTAGCTATGCTTTTGCAAGGCATTCATGCTATTGATAATGTGAGGATGATTGCTGGTAATACGCTGCCTGTTTTTGCTGAACCAGGCACTATCCGAGGTGATTATTCTATTGATTCTCCAGCTCTAGCTAATACGAAGAAAAGATCAGTGCGTAATCTTGTTCATGCTTCTGGAAATGTAGAGGAAGCTGAATATGAAAGGCAATTATGGTTTAAGGAAGAGGAGATTTATGATTATAAAAGGGCTGATGAGGATGTAATGTTCTAATTGAAATCGCGGACTGGAGCGGATTGGGCGGATTTTGCGGATTAAGATAAATTGTAAAAAATAAATTATGCCGTCTTATAATATTAGATGGCATTATTTTCGGGGTGTAGCCGCCTCCTCGGCGACCTGCCGGAGAGGCAGGTATAATGGTGGCAAAATCGGGGTGTAGTATAACGGTAGTACGTGCGCATGGGGTGCGTATAACCCGGGTTCAATTCCCGGCACCCCGATGGATTTAGTTATTAGGGTATTAGTTATTAGAGATTAGGTTTTTAAATATTGAAATCCTGTTTGTTCACAGGATTTTTTGGTTGATTTTAAGTTAAATAATGATAAAGTAAGAGCAAGTATATAAAATTTATATATGTTTAAAATAAATTTTAAAAAGATTAAAGACATTATTTTTAAAGGTGTGAAATATTTAAATATGGTAATTTCTAATTTTATGAGACGATTATTTGCATTCATTTTGTTTTTTGTTTTTTTAGGGTTAATTATAATTTGTGTAAAATTTTTGGACTATAATAGTACAATGTTGTTTTTTGATTATCTAAAAATATTGGTTTGGCCGGTTATAATATTGATATTTATATCTTTATTTAAAGAAAATATTGCAAAATTTATCGATGAAACTGAGTGGATGAATTTTGGGAAGAATAAAATTAAACGTAAACTTCTTACTCAAGATGTTATAAAATCAAAAGACGAAATTGATATCCTTGAAGAATATAAGGGATTGAAAACAGAATATAAAGGAATGATTAATGCTATGGGGAACGATATAGAAAGTTTAAAGAAAGAACTAACTAATAAAAAGATTGAAATAGAATTTGAAAGAATATTTAGAGTAATTTTTGGTAGTCAACTTTCTTTACTTGATAGTTTATTACATATGCGTAAAATTAATTTTTTTAGAATACAAGAATATTTTCAAATGGTACAAAAAAATAATTATCCCTTGCGAGTATGGAATTTAAATGAATATTTAGATTTTCTTATAAAAAATCAATTGATTGTTCCGGATAATGGTGATGGATATAAGATAACGATAAAAGGTGAAGCATTTATGTTTTATATTAAAGATATTCAAAAATACAATATTAACAAACCATTATAATTATAAATTTAAATGAAGGTTATCGGTAAAAATAAAAAAACAACCGTCTAAGATTGTTTTTTATTGCTTTATAAATTAATTTTGGTACTCTTAATAATATTAAACAGCTTTAACAGTATTTAATTTCCTCAAGCATTTCGTACAAACTTTAATAACTTTTCCATTAGCTTGCTTTTTCTTATGTAAGTTTACCTCTTGCCTTCTAATAGTAGCAATATTAGAATGACTTCTCTGATTAGCCTTATTAGAAGAACGCTGACAAATTTGACATATTCTAGACATATTTTTAGTATAAGATAATAGATTAATGAATTAAGTTTAATATAAAATTCGTATAGTGTAAAGATTAAATTAAAATGATTATAACTTTATTATTTCAAAATCCAATAATGTTTTTCGCCTGGGCGGTATCTTTAGTAGTGGCTATTTCTATTCATGAATTTTCCCATGCGCTAGCTGCCAATTCCCTAGGTGACCCTACAGCCAAATTACAAGGCAGACTAACTCTCAATCCTTTAGCGCATCTTGATTTATGGGGTACGCTGTTACTACTTTTTATAGGCTTTGGCTGGGGCAAGCCAGTTCCTTATAATCCTTATAATTTGAAAGATAGAAAAATTGGAGGAGCTATAATATCCCTTGCTGGGCCATTTTCTAATCTTGTTTTAGTAATAATATTTAGCTTGATTTTGAAATTTATATATCCTTTATTAGGACTTGGCTATGAGAATGCTTTATTTTATTTTCTCTACACTCTTATTATTATCAATGCTATTTTAATGGCTTTCAATCTAATACCTATTCCACCACTAGATGGTTCCAAGCTTCTTTATGCTATTTTGCCTGACTCAATGGATAACGTAAAAGTGATTTTGGAAAAATATGGCTTTATGATTTTGATTGCGGTTGTATTCTTGGGTGGAGGAATAATCAATACCTTTATTTCTTTTGTTATTAGAATAGTCGAACAATTTATAGGATTAAGATAAAAATGAAAAAGAAAAAGAAAAACAAATTTATAAAAAGACAATTTGAAAAATATAATATTATAATTTTATTGGTCCCCATAATATGTGTTTTGTCATTAACTTATTTTGCTTCTAAATCATTCTTAGCGAAAGGGCAGGGAAGTGATGATGCTTATAAAGAATTTCAGATCTATCAGGATATGCCGCAAGATAAAATAGCTCTAGCTTGTGGAGATCTGAAGGGCGAGGGGGGTGATAGAATATTAACGGCAGCTTATGAAAATAATTCTGACTTAAAAATTTTTAATAAAGATGGAGAATTAGAGGATACTTATCAAAATATTTTTAAAGATGGGGGAAATAAATTTAATATTATTGCAGGAGATATTGATGGAGATGGCAAGGATGAAATTATAAAAGCATCAGCAGAAAATAAATCCTACATTGAAATTTTTAAAAATAAAGAATTAGTTGCTAAATTCGAAGCTTATAAAAATATTAATATAGGCGTATCGGTAGCTTCGGGAGATATTAATAATGATGGTCTAGATGAAATTATTGTAGGAGCAGGCCAAGGAGGAGGTCCGCAAGTTAAGGTTTTTAATGGCAAGGGGCAGGAGTTAGCTTCATTTTTTGCTTTTGATCCAAAATTAAGGGAGGGTATTAATGTAGCTTCGGGAAATTTTGATGATGATATTCAGGATGAGATAGTTGCTTCACCTAAAATTGGCGGCAATGGTCTAATTAAATTTTATAAAGTAGATAAAGAAATAAAGCTTATTAATACTAAAATTATATATCCTTTAATTATCAAATCTGGCGTAAAAATATTGACCAATAGAACAAACGAAGATCTCTTAGTTATGAAAGATGGAGATAAGACAAATCCTGATATGAAATTATATAAGTCTGACGGATCTAACTTAGATGTTGATAAAAATATTTTAAATTTAGATCTAAAGGATGTTTCTGATATAAAATTGTGTAGTTTAGACAATAATGAGTCTTTAGTGACAGCTTATACAAGTAATAATCAAGCATTTATAAAAATCATTAGCTATAACTAAATTATAATTTTATAAAACCTAATTTACCTGATATACTTTTATAGAGTTATCTTTATAAATATTATTTATAATATTTTTAGATACTAACCAATTAACTGATGTGTTTTTTATTTCCAAGGGGACTATAATATATTCTATGTTATAGTTTTTTAATTGTTTATTCGCTATTTGGGGAGTAATATTCTTATTATTGAACAATTCTAAAGATTCATTTTCTATATCTTTATTGAATAAAATATCTGATATTACGGGAGTATTCTTAATAAAATTCTCAGAAAAAGTAGTTTTTCTAGAAATATATCCAGCGATAATTTTTTTATGGTGGATGGTTTGATAATATAAAATTTGATTAGGATTATTATGAAGATCAATTATGGCTTGGTCTTCATTTTCGTTTGCTATTTTTTCATAAAAAGGAGATATTTCAAATTTACTTGTTGTAAATGGGATAGTATTAAATTCAAAGATGATTGTTAATATAATGATGGAAGAAGTAATTAATTTATATTTTTTAGTTTTAATTCTATCAAATAGAAATTTTAATCCATATGCAGATAAAATAGATAGGCAAAATATAACCATTAATGTAAATCTTTCTGGTATTTCTGAAATTGAAAAGCCAGGTATTATTTTTTTTATCAAGAGATATGGGAGTGGAATAAATGTCCTATACCCATAAACATTTAAGTGCATTCCAAGAGATAAAATAAAAAAAACTACTGAAGCAATAAAAAGAAATTTAATAAATTTATTTTTGCGTAGTTTCCAAAAACTAATTGTTGATAAAAATAAAACTGTAGCACCAAGATAATTATTGTTTTCAGCATAATTACCTGGAAAGTTATTAAGTAATATGCTGGAAATAATGACCGATGGTCTGGATTCGGCTAGGAATAAAAAAACTAAAAAGATCAGCTGACCAATATTCGGGATCATTCTGTCCAGCAAAAGAGTATATAGAAAGCTGAGCAACAGTATATATAATTAAAGGAGACAAAAACAAAAAGGCAAGCATTAGCATTAATAAAAATCTTTTTAAATATTTTTTTAAATTATTTGTGTTTATTAAAATATAATAAATTAAGTAAATTACACATAATATTATACAAAACATTGCATAATAATATGAACTAAGGGTGGTTAATACAAAGAATAACACTGTAATTATTAAGTTTTTTAAAGAATATTTTTTATAAGTCTTTAAAAAATATAGAAAAAATAATGGTATCCATTGGGTAGATATTAGATTAAGGTGTCCCAAAGCATGGCCCATACGATAAGGAGAGAATACGAAAATAAGACTGCCTACGAACGAAACAAATTTATTCTTGGTAAGGTAGAAAATTAATAAATACATTCCTAACCCAGACATAATAAAAGAAAACACAAAAAGAATGTTGTATGCAGTAATGCTATTAAGAAATAGTATTAAAATACCACCTACTAAACTATTAAGAGGTGATAGAGTGTGTAGGACTAGAGTCGTGCCATAAGGATAATGGAGGTATTGGGTAAAGTATGGGTTTTGTTTTTGTTGAAATATTGCTGTGTTCATCCACCAGAAATTCCATACATTTTGCCATCCATCTCCTTTGTTGCCAGCTAGATCTGTTGTAAAATGATTTATTAATGGGTAGGTAAAAATTATTGTTAATATGAAAAATATAAAAACTAATGATGCAGCTTTAAATATTTTTTTACTCATTTCTTAATTTATCAATAATTTTGCGAAAAGTCATAGGTTCTTTTTCAAGCAGGACGTCTATTTCAGATATTTTTATTTTATCTTCATTATTTTTTAATTCAGGGCTAGACAGCCTAAAGGTGATTTTTTGATTTTTATTAGGCAATATTTTTTTTTTACTGGTTAGATTTTTCGTCTTGCTTTTCATCCTTGCAGTTTATCATGGAGTTCCGGGAAATGCCATAACCTGCCGGATATTAATCCTTCGGAGAAGTAGCCCTGAAATCAAACACCTGTTGCAGGAAATCATAATTCAGCTGGAAAGTCTTTTTCGTCTCATCCATTAACCCGTGTACAAAATTAATGCCTGGAAGAATTTCCGGAAGCCCATTTGCCCCGCGCACGGCTCCAAACCTGTTTACCAGTTTGATCGCCTCAAAAACTTCTTCGGAAGTCGCCTTGAGGGAATTTGCTGCAACTACCTTCGGGTCAGCAGTCTCCATCCCAAAGGCTGCCACATCTCCGGGGGTGTGATATTTAATAATCGTCTTCAGAATCTGCTCTGACTCTTCGGGGTATGTTGCAAGAGTTATCGGGTTTGCGTTGTCCATGTGAAGCACGGAAAGCTCAGGTGCGGAATTCCGGATTCCGCGGTAAAGCCTTTCAAGAACCTCAGGCACGGGTTTCGGGACAGGCCCTCCAGCATCGGTCCCGTGGTAAGTAAAAAGGTCAGGCTGCCTTCCGATTCTGAAATAGCGGGCTCCATGGGAATAAAGTGCAGAGACTTCGGAGATAACATCCTCCACAGACCTGTAGTCCGAAGCCCCATAAAAAGGCTCGGTGCAGAAAGAGCAGTGTATCTGCCTACCGCAGCCCCTGTAGGTTTCAAGCTCGCACATGCAGTAAGGGTAGTCCGGGTGCTGCCGGATCAAAAAAGCCCCTTTAGACCCCCAGCGCCCTATCTCGGCTGTAGTCCTGAATCGGTGGTCAACGGACTCCGGGGCTTTCAGCTTTGCAGGAAAGCTTCCACTGCTCCCTTTCCCGCCAGTCCCATCCTCAAAAAGATCGTAAATAAAAGCCTCGATGTCCATTTTTGCAAGCACGGCTTCTCCCAGGCTTATCCCGCTTTCCGTCCCCTTTGCAGCCCTGCCACCTTCGCTACTGAAACCGAGCCTTATAGGGCCGCCTATGACCTTTACCCCGTTTGCAGCCTGAAAAATAGTTTCGATCTCTCCAGGCGTTATCGGAGATGCCCGAAGGTATTTTCCAGGCACGGTCATGCCTGCAATAATGACCAGAAGATCTGCCTTTCCTATAAGTTCGCCAGCCCCGGGCGGGTTTTCCCTCAGGGTGTCGATGGTCAGGTAGTGGATATCGTTTTCAGAAAGTCCGCGCTCTCTAAGAGCTCCTGCTATGTACCGTGCGTAAGGGGAAAGGTATGGAGGAACCCCGAGGCAGGCAGGCTCGTCCACGTAGCCGTCTATGATGAGTGCTTTCATATAAGTTCTCATTTCCTTTGTTTGATAATTGAAGTTGGAAGCATACAGTGCAGTCGGATATTAGATACAGGCGATTGGTAGATGCAACAGGGTTATAGAAACATAGTGTAAGGTAACTGTAATATAGAGCAGATTAAGAGTAGATTATAATATAGAGCAGATTAAGAGTAGATTATAATATAGAGCAGATTAAGAGTAGATTATAATATAGAGCAGATTAAGAGTAGATTATAATATAGAGCAGATTAAGAGTAGATTAAGAGTAGATTATAAAATAGATGTCAGAAACGATATAAAAAACACTGCTGCAGAAAAATACTGTAACCACAGAATATAAAAAAAACATTAAAAGATATTTAGGGCCGGGACCGAGAATCGAACTCGGATCGTGGCCTCCACAGGGCCACAGGATAACCTCTACCCTACCCCGGCCACAGGGTCTGGTACTTCAGGTTTGAAGCAACCTATAGAAGGAGTTTATTTATATAAAGTTTTTGCCGGAAAAAGCAGGAGACCCTTCTTTGAGAAGGGAGGGATTTGCTACCCGGCATTCCAGACAGGTAAAAACCCGATATCTGGGAGGGATTTAGAGGGTTTCAGGCAAAAATCAGATATTTTTGAGTCTGTCAAGGGCAAGTTTTGCAGCCTTAGCAATAAGGAAATTTTATTTGCCTGTACTTCGTCGGTTGGTCTTGCTA